>JAFVOZ010000057.1 GCA_017505585.1 bacterium | reverse complement strand
TTTAAGTAATGTTATGTCATCTGAGCTTGTTGAGTTTGATGACGGCGAAGGTACTTTAGGTATTGCTTTAAACTTGGAAGAAGATAATGTTGGTGCCGTTGTTTTAGGTGATTATACAAAA
This sequence comes from bacterium, assembly GCA_017505585.1. GTDB lineage: Bacteria > Cyanobacteriota > Vampirovibrionia > Gastranaerophilales > Gastranaerophilaceae > RGIG1918. The sequence goes on along the minus strand of JAFVOZ010000057.1, from coordinate 14,697 downwards.
ATTAAAGAAGGTTGCAGAGTTGTAGCAACAGGTAAAATTGCTTCAATTCCTGTTGGCGAAAGTTTAATCGGAAGAATTATCGACCCTACCGGTAAGCCAATTGACGGAAAAGGTGATATTCAAACAAGTGCTACTCGACCGATTGAAAGAGTTGCCCCCGGTATTATCACAAGAAAATCTGTCCATGAACCACTCCAAACGGGTCTTACCGCAATTGATGCTTTGACTCCTATTGGAAGAGGTCAACGTGAATTAATTATCGGTGACCGTCAAACAGGTAAGACCGCAATTGCAATTGACACAATAATTAACCAAAAAGGTCAAGATGTGCTTTGTGTTTATGTTGCAATAGGTCAAAAAACATCAACAGTTGCGCAGCTTGCTCGCGTTTTAGAAGAGCACGGCGCTATGGAATATACAACAATTGTTTCGGTTAGTGCAAACGAAAGTGCGCCGCTTCAATATATTGCACCTTTTGCAGGTTGCGCTATAGCTGAAGAATTTTTAGAACAAGGTCGCCACGTGTTAATTGTTTATGATGATCTTACTAAACACGCTCAAGCTTACCGTGCAATGAGTTTGCTTCTTAAAAGACCTCCGGGTCGTGAAGCATATCCTGGGGACGTTTTTTATCTTCATTCAAGATTATTGGAACGTGCTTGCAAGTTGTCTGATGAACTAGGTGGCGGTTCAATTACCGCTCTTCCGATTATCGAAACTCAAGCAGGTGACGTTTCTGCTTATATTCCGACAAACGTAATTTCAATTACTGACGGACAAATTTTCTTGGAAAGTAATTTATTTAACTCAGGGCAACGTCCTGCAATTAACGCGGGTATTTCTGTTTCTCGTGTTGGCGGTGCAGCTCAAACAAAAGCAACAAAACAAGTTGCAGGTCAATTAAGACTTGACCTTGCTCAATACAGAGAACTTGAAGCATTTGCTCAATTTGCATCTGATTTGGATTCTGCTACAAGAGCACAACTTTTAAAAGGTGAAAAACTGACTCAAATCCTTATTCAGCCTCAATATAAACCCCTTAGTGTTCCTGAGCAAGTTTCAATATTATTTGCGGGTAACGAAGGTTATCTTGATGATGTTGATAACAAAGATATTCAAACATTTAAAGCACAATGGTTTGATTATTTCAAAGCAGAATGCAAAGAGCTTATCATGAAACTGGAGTTCGGCTCTAAATTAGAAGATTACGATAAAGAATTTTTGAAATTAAAATTAGATGATTTCAAAAACAATATTTTTAAAGCTTAATAAAGAGGAAAAATGGCAACACTCAGAAGTATAAAAGAGCGAATTTTAAGTATTTCAAACACGCAAAAGATTACTCGTGCAATGAAAATGGTTGCGGCTGCAAAAGTTAAAAAAGCAGAGGCTGCAACAAAAGCTTCCCGTCCTTTTGCTTCTGAATTATATTCCATGATAAATGTTTTGCTTGAAAATATTGATACTTATTTTGATTCAGTGCGTGCAGAAAATCCAATTGATAACTATCCTGAGCTTTTAAAGAAAAGGCGCGTTGATACTGTTGGTTTTCTTGTTATTTCTTCAAATAAGGGTCTTGCGGGTGCCTATAGTTCAAATATTGTTCGCTTTACCGTGAAGAAAATCAAAAAAGCACTTTCCGAAGGCAAGAAGGTTAAGGTTTACCTTGTAGGGCAAAAAGCGCTTGCGCCACTTAATGGTTTTAAAAAATCTTTAGATTTTGAAATTGTGTCAACATATACGGCAATTTTAGATAAGTTGAATGCGTCCTCTGCATCTATTCTTGCGGAAGATGTTACGAGGGATTACGTGTCGGATGAAATTGATTCACTTGAACTTATTACAACTCGTTATAAAAACATGATGACATACAAAGTTGAATCTTGGCCTATTCTCCCTCTTGGCGGTTGCGGAACAGCTGTTACAAAATTCAGAAATGAAGATATAAATAAAAAAGAACTTCATCCTCTTGTGGAGCTTGTGCCAAATCCTGATGCGATTTTAAAAACATTAATTCCTATGTATTTTACAAATATTATTTACCAAGCCTTGCTTGAAGCATCTGCTTCCGAGCTTGCATCTAGAATGACAGCAATGAGTGCTGCAGTGAACAATGCTTCAGAGATGATAAGAGCCCTTACGATTGACTACAATAAAGCCCGTCAAGCAAAAATTACTCAAGAGTTAACGGAAGTTATCTCCGGTGCAAATGCTGTTCAATAAAAAGGCAATTTTTCTTTTTCCTTGTTTTTATATAAACATAGCAATTGGGAAATTATTTTGTTTCGTGTAAATAATATTAATTTAGGTATAAAGCAAAATGTGGCATTTGGCACAAATGGTGCTCAAGTTGCTGGTGTTCCCGCACAAAACAATCCTGAAATTAATTCATTTCAGGTAAATCCTGCAACAAATCCGCTTGTGAAGCCAAATATTCCCGTGCAATATAAAAAAATATCCGAAACAAAAGATCCATTTGGCCACACTTTGCATTATTACATGCTCTCAAATGGTCAAAAAGTAGTTATTGCGCCAAAAGCTGGCACCACTATTGTTAAAACTTTTGTAAATTCGGGTTCAATGAATGAAACCGATGACATTAGAGGTATTAGTCATTTTATTGAGCACAGCCTGTTTAACGGTAGCTCTAAAATTCCTGCAGGCACATTTTTTAATGAAATAAACAAAATGGGTGCCGAAACTAATGCTTCAACAAATTTTGCCCAAACTGATTATTATATCTCGTCTGCACTTATGTCTGACGAGGAATTTAATAAGACTGTTGAAATGCAAGCTGATATGATAAACAACCCGACTTTTTCGCCTGAGATGATAGAAAAAGAAAAAGGACCGGTTACTCAAGAGATTTCAATGACCGAAGATGATAGTGTAAATGCGCTCTATAATTCGGTTATAAAGCAGCTTTTCAATATAGATACCGCTTCTAAAAGCCTTGTTGCCGGATCAATTGAAACGGTTTCTAATTTGAATAGGGATGATATTGTTAAATATCACGCACAAAATTATCAACCGGAAAACTTAACAACAGTTGTGGTAGGTGATGTTGAACCAGATGTTGCAATCCATGAAATTGCAAAAAATTTCAATATTCAACGCGAAATGCCAACAGAACAAAGAAAAGTTGAAACCTTGACTCCGCTTAGTGTTCCAACCAGAGTTGACATGGTTTCAAATAAAGACAATTACGCTCTTTCGATTGCTGCTTTTGCGGGTCCGACGCCTGATAATGTAAAAGACGAAATGGCACTAAATGCGCTTTCTCTTGTGCTTTTAAAAAGTTCTCGTTCAAGACTGTCTTCAAAACTGCGCGACCTTGGTGCAGATGCTTCATTCACAATTGAAAAAGTTGGTTTAAAACCGACCGACCCAAGCGCTGTTGTGTGCTTGATGCAATCCCCAAGAGATAGGGAACAACAGGTTTTGGATACATTTTATTCTGTTGTTCAAGATTTAAAAATAAATCCGCCAACTGATGAAGAAATGCAAATTGCAAAAGTTGCCCTTAAAAAATCGCTTTCGCTTGATTTTGAAACATCTGAGGGAATTTGTGAGTATATCGGGCAAGGTATGCTAAACGGCACGTATAACCAAATTTCTGATTACAAAAATATAATAGAAAATTTAACGGCAAATGATATTGTTTCTGCAGCAAATAAATATTTGGATTTAAATAAAGTTGCAATCGGTGTTTCTCACCCGCAAGGCACAACAAATACAGATATTATGCGAAACTATAATGCAAGCATTTATGCCAAAAACCCTGTTTCGTTTAAGGGCAAATTAAATTCTGAAAAAACATTTACAACTGATTCGGTTCATGAATATCAGCTCAAGGATAACACCTCGTTATCTATTTCTGATTCGCACACAGATATGTCGTATCTTAAATGGAAATTAAGTTCTTATTCCGCGGTTCCTAAAAATCTTTCGGCGCACTATGTACTTGCCCAGATTTTAAATGATGGTTCTTCTCAAAGAACAAGAGGAGATATTGTTCATGATTCAGAATTAAAAGGTGTAGATTATTCTTTTGATGCAAATGGGATTTCAATTTCTGCAGATGCTAATTGTTTTGCGCATGATACCGCAGATACAATAAATCTTTTTAAAGAAGTTATTTATTCGCCCAATTTCACTCAAGAATCTTTCGATAAAGCAAAAAGAAAAATTGAAGACTATTTAAGCACCTTGCCAAACAGTGCTTCAAATACTTTAATAGCACAACTTTACCCTGAGTATTTTGCAACGTCAAAATCAATTTTAGATGGACTCAAAACCCTTACTTTAGATGACGTTCGTGCTCATTGGCAAAATTTAATTACAAATGCTTCTTCGACTTTTACGGTATCTGCTCCGATTTCAAAAAACGAAAATCTTGAAAATGAAATTATAAACGCAGTGCACACCCCTGATTTCAACTTTAAGGTTCGCCAAAATAACTTGGTTGATATTTATAAACCAACCCAAGAATCAAAGGTGTATTTAGCAACAGAAGAGCGCAATCAAGCGGAAGTATTCAAAACATATTCTTTTGAGATGACAGGCAATATTGAAGACGATGTTAAATTTGAATTATTAAATACAATTTTAGGCGGCGGCCCTGCTTCAAGGTTGTTCTCTGACTTAAGAGAAAACAAACAGCTTGCATACCAAGTTGCAAGCGAAGTTCAAAGCTTTGGAAACACCGGCATTTTGTCTATGTTTATTAAAACCACTACTGATAATAAAGCGCAAAATGAGATACACTATGACAATCTTCAAAAATCTCTTCAAGGGTTTGATGAACATGTTCAAAAATTATTAACCGCCGAAGTGTCTGAAGAAGAACTTGCATGTGCAAAGAAAACTCTGAAACAAAATTTGGTTTCCGAAATGGAACTTTTGGCAAGTAAAACCGAGCTTCTTGCAATGAATGCAGACCTGCCATACGGAATCAAAAGAATAGATGCTTATTTTGAAGCGATTGATAAGATTACTGCTCGTGATGTTAAAGTTGCAGCGCAACATATTTTCTCAAATAAACCGGTTTATTCGATTCTTACTAGCCCTGATACTGCGAATAATCAAATGCAATATCTTCAAACTTTGGGGCAGATAATTTAATCTTTCTTTATATTTCTTGAGAATTTTTCCTTTTCAGCATATAATCATTTTATTGACTACAAGTGACATTTAATGAGGTTAATTTGAAGCAGGAAGCTAACAGTCAAGCTATTTTAAAGAGGGTGCCGCCTCAGAATTTAGATGCTGAAAAAGCAGTTCTTGGTGCTGTTCTTGTTGATTCTAACGCGATGAATAAAATTGTTGAGCTTCTTTCTAAAGAATATTTTTATTCACCTCAAAACCAAATTATTTATGAATGTTTCACAACTTTATATAACCAAGGTAAACCAATTGATATTTTAACTGTTGGTGAATATTTGAGTGTTAATTCACTTCTTGATAAGGCAGGCGGAAGAGAATATCTTTCAGATCTTATGATGGATACTGTTCTTATTTCAAATATTTCATATTACGCAAATATAATCAGAGATAATTATACAAAAAGAAAGCTTATTCAAGCGGGAAGTTCGATTATTGAGCACACTTTTGAATCACCGGATACTCAAGAAGCACTTGAAAATGCTGAACGTCTTGTGTTTGAAATTGCAGAAAACAGAACTTCAAATGAAATGCAGCCTTTAACGGATTTGCTATACGATACAATTGACCAAATTGAGTATCGTTTCAATAACCGAGGTTCTTACACTGGCGTGCCAAGCGGGTTTTATGAGCTCGATAATATGACAACTGGTTTCCAAAAATCAGACCTTGTTATTCTTGCGGCTCGTCCTTCAATGGGAAAAACTGCTTTTGCGCTCAATATTGCGCAAAACGTTGCAATAAGGTCTAAAATTCCCGTTGCGATATTCTCTCTTGAAATGGCGAAAAGTCAACTTGTGCAAAGGATAATTTGTGCAGAAGCTGAAATTGATGCTCAAAGAATCAGAACAGGGCAACTTCAGCCAAAAGAGTGGGAGCGAATTACAGGTATTTTAAACGCTCTTCATGAGACCCCGATTTATATTGACGATACAGGTAATGTAACCGTTTCTGAAATCAGGGCAAAATTAAGAAGGTTAAAAATGCAAACTCCTGATTTAGGACTTGTGCTGATTGATTATCTCCAATTAATTGATGATAAGTCTTCAAGTGATAGAATTCAGCAAATTTCGCAAATCTCAAGGTCGCTGAAGGCACTTGCCAGAGAATTAAATGTTCCGATCATCGCGCTTTCGCAACTTTCTCGTAAAGTTGAAGAAAGAAAAGATAGAACTCCAATGCTTTCAGACTTAAGGGAATCAGGCGCAATTGAGCAAGACGCGGATGTTGTTATGTTTATTTATCGTGAAGAATATTATGATAAAGAAAATCCGGATTTGAAAAACAAAGCACAAATTGTTGTTGCGAAACAAAGAAACGGCCCAACTGGTCAATTTGAGTTGTTGTTCCAAGGAAATACAACAAGGTTTAAAAATAAAATTACTCAAAAAATAGATTAGAAGGATAGAAAAAGGAGCTAATATGCTAGCGATTGATGCAATAAAATTTACGTTTAAAAATTTTAAACAATTGTTGCCATATTACATTACGCCTTTTTTGCTTGTGACTCTTGGAGGTGTGTTTGGGTTTAGCCCTTTGTATGTTGCACATCCGATTGCACTTCTTTTTGCTATTGTTGGGCTTTTTATGATACTTTTTTTCTTTTGGGGATATATCGTAAAAGGCGCAGGAGTGCACAGCCTTGTGAACGGTTTGCTTGGTGCTAATCAACTTTTGCCTTTTGACGGGGTAGATAATAATATAAAAGAAAGAGCGGGCAAATGTATAAAATTCTTATTTGTTTTGGCTATACTTTCAATATTGGTTGCCATTCCGCTTATTATTAGTGGGCTTATCTTTGTTTCAGGCAATGTTGTTTTGGGGCTTTTAATCTTTTTTGCTTCTTTAATTCTTGTTGTGTGGTTTTCAGTAAAGGTTTCGTTAGCTTACCCTGCCTTTGTTTTTAATGATTTTGACGATGCCATGGGTGCAATAAAATATTCTTTTGAAATTACTAAAGGTAATGAAGGGAGAATAATTTTCAATAACATTGTAATGAGTTTGATTTTACAGTTTTTTGTGCTGTTTTTATCTCTTGTTCCGGCTTTAATTTTTGCACCTTTGTTCAAGGCATGCGGAATAGAAGGCAAAGACACTTATGATATTATGAATGGCATTGTTAATTCTTTTGTTTATTTTACTGCGATGCCTATTTTGGCAACAATGCTCTATAGAGAGTTTGGCGGTGAATTTACACACCCTGATTGGCAAACACTTGAAAATTCTCAAAATTCTTAAGCAATAAGTAAAACTTAATCTTCATATAGTTGAATTTTGTATTGTTTTGTGCAATGCTATTTGTGTAATAGTTGGGGCGGAAACTTTGGGAAAAACTCTCAAAATAAAACAAAACGAAAAGCACAGAGCAGGCGGAGTTGCGTCACTTTTGAATAATCCTTTAAGGAGAAAGATGGCACTCGTTGACATGCTCGGGCTTCAAGTTGTTCAAAGGCATTACAAAGATTTGAACATAGATTTTAATTCAAAAATTTGTTTGCATAAAATTCCGTTCGCGCTTGAAGAATACAGAATTTGTGATTTAACTTATAACGGATATAGAGTTTTTGTTATCACTGTATTTAATGAAAACTTTATTCGCATTCCGCGAGTTCATTTTAATTTAAATATTACACCTGATTTTTACGTAGTTGCAGAAATTGATAAAAACTTAAATGCGGGTGTTGTGGGTGGCTTCATAAGTGCAAATGATGTACGACACACCCTTAGTGACACAAATTATTTTTACCCTAAAATTTCGGACCTTAGAGAACCGTATGAGCTTGCGTTCTTGCTTTCTAAAAAGAGAGCAAATCTTCTCCCGTTTGGAAAACATATTGATGCAATTTCATTGTTTGGTAAGGTTTTAGATGGGGTAATTACAAGTGAAGAAAAAAGAAAGTTAATATCTCATCTTCACACTTGTCCAAACTGCTTAAATAGATTTTTGGATTTATATTCGTTTAATGAAGTTTCAACAAGAATGACACTTGTGCAAGAAAAACGCACAAATACACCGGCTACTCCTGAGACAAAAGTGGCTCAAAAACAAATTCCCGTTACAGTTGTTCCGAAGAAACAAGAAATTAAAGAAAAAATCACAATTTTAAATGAAACAATTCCACCTGCAAACAAAGGTATTTCTGATTTAACAGGGTTTCTTAAATCTTTAAATGAAGAAGCTGAAATTGAGCAATCTAAAATTAATTTTGACGGTGTGAAAACAGCCCTTAAAAGAACTGCTGTTCTTGTATTTTCAATTTTCAAATATATAAAAAATTCGCTTAATACTTTGAATTTAAAAATTAAAGCAAAATACACTAAAAAACAAAGAAAAGCATTTATTACCACTTTACTTGTTGTTCTTTTTGCTTGGAATATGTTTGACGGCGACAAGACAAGTAAAACCACAATTCAAAAAGCACCTCAAATTGAACAAACTCAAATGCTTGAGCCAATTCCGCAAGAGAGTATTTTGCAATATTCAACAGAATATTCAAGTGGTCATATTGAGCCGTTTAGGGGTAATGTAGATATTTCTTGGGATGTGGATAAAAATCTGGCATCTAAAGAAGAGTACAAAAATTTTCTCCAAATTTTGGGTAAAAATATAAAATTAAATTTAGAAAACGAATTTATTATTCTTGGCGATTTGCCTCAAAATAAAAATTTGCAATTGAGAATTGAATTTTCAAATAATGCGTCTGTGAAAAACATTTCTTTTATTACAAATTCAGGCACAAAACAAATTGATGACACAATATTAAACGCATTATATGAAGTTCTCTCGTATGTAAAAGCTCCGAGAAACGGAATCATTATGCCTGATATTGAGTTAATATTAAATATCTCGCTCAGTTAATCCAAGCGAGATATAAATAAAAATATTTTAATTGATTTAAATTATAATTGTTGAATGTTTTTTGCGATATCTTTTTTAGTTTTTTCGTTGTTTTTCATCTTTTTTTCAGTTGTGCGAATTAGTTTTTTATATGTTTTGCATTCTTCCTTAACTGCTGTGTAGCGAGTTTTTGCTTCGGTGTATTTTGCTTTATAGTCCATAAGTTGTTCTCTTAGTTCAACTTGTGCGCCATCAAGGTTTGTGATTGCGCTTCTGTAACTATTATTTTGAATTTCGCCGAATTGCGTGCTATTTGTTTCGCCTTCGGTTGTTTTTGTTGTTGTTGCGAAATAATTGTTGCTTGCTTTAAGCTTTGGTGTTTTTTTAACTGCTTCTGTTTTTGTTGGCTCGATATCTATTTTTTCAGAATCGCTGTTGCTCGTTGAAAAGATTGGAACCGCAAAACTTGCACTTGTGCATACGGTCAAAACCGCAAGTAAAGTTATTATTTTTTTCATATTAACTACTCCTTTTTCTTAAATTTTCAATTATTTTGGGTTAATAGTAAATAATATAAAAAAACGATTTTAAATGTATGCACCAAGTGCTTCTTGGATTTTGACGTTTTCTTTAATTTTTTTAATCGCTATTTTTTCAATTTGCCTTACGCATTCTTTTGTGACGCCATATTCTTTTCCAATTTCATCGAGTGTAAGTTTTGATTTTTCAGAGTCAATTAAGCCAAATCTTTTCTTTAAAACATCTTTTTCTTTTGGATTTAAAAATTCAATAACTGTATTAATATCATTTTTGAGTTCTTTGTCTTCAATTATTTTTTCGATATTTTGTCTTTTATCTTCAATGATTTCACCATAAGACAGTGAATTTTCTTGCCCAAAATTGCAAGCTTCATCAAGTGAAATTTTTTGCATATAAGCATTTAGATATAGTTCAATTTTGCTTTCTTCAATTTTCATTTCTTGGCAAATTCTTGATGTTTGAATTTCGCAGCCATATTTTTGTTCAAGATTTTTTCTTACTTTATTATATTTTGAAAGAGTTTCTTGAATATAAACAGGAATTTTAACGCAGTTTGATTGTTCTGAAATCGCTTTAAACATTGCTTGTTTAACCCACCAGCTTGCATAAGTTCCAAATCTGAAGCCTAGTTCGGGTTTGAATTTATCAACCGAATTAATTAGTGCCATATTGCCTTCTTGAATTAAATCCGTGAGCGGAAGTGGGCTTTTATGAATTGCGGTTTTTGCAATTTTTACAACAAGCCCTAGATTTGCTTGAACAAGCAATCTTCTTGCAAGCTTATCTCCTTTGAGTGCAAGGCGCGCTAATTCCATTTCGCGCTCAGCTGTTAGCTCTTCATACTTTGCAATTTTTCTTAAATAAATTCTAACTGCATCATCACATTGTAAGTTCAAAATTACCGCATTTTTCATTATACAATCTCCTATTTATGGAACGCACAAAATTTAGCCCCTTTAAAGGTAAGTTTTTAAGGGAGTTTTTGGAATTAAATTATAAGTAAAACAAAACTAAAGATATAAGGAATATATACTTAATATATCACTTGGTATTTTTTCTTGCAAGTCTTTTGTTAAGAAATATTAAATTAAATTTCATTTTTTGCTTGTGTTTGTAATATAACTTAACAATTTATTTTTAAAATGGCAATTATTTTTTGCTTGTCAACTTTATTATTTTACAAATACAATTTAAGGAGTTATATTTATGCAAAATGTTACAATGCAACCAAGTCTTGAAACACCTCAAGCACAACAAGGTTCAACACAGGCGGCAGATGTTTCTGCTTTTGCCAACAAAGGTGTTAATTTAGAATCAACCCCTGCGGCAGATACATTAGAATTAAGCACTCAAGAACAACCAAAGAAAAGTAAAAAAGCTTTACTTATTGGACTTGGTGCTACCGCCTTGGCTGCAGTTGCAGGAACAATAATATATAAAAAATGTTTTTCTGCTAAAGATATAACAAAATTAATTAAGGATAAAGTTAATCCTAACTTTTCCGGTACCTTAAAAGGTAAAAAAGGCGATAAATTAGTTGAATTAGTTTATGACAATGGTAAGCTTAAGTCTTCTCTTGTCAAAAATAAGGGTGGTAAAGAAATTTTATCTAAAGCATTTGAAGTTTTAGAAGACGGTAGCAAAAAAATCACAACTAAAAAAGGTGATGCAACAAGCGCCGTAAAACATGTTATGAAAGACGGCAAATTAACTGCAATTCAAGCTTTGGATAAAGAAGGTAAAGAAATTGCAGGCAAGACAAAAGTTTTTGAATATGCTACTGATGGCGTTGCAAAAGGTTTCTTAACCAAGTTTACCGACCCTGTAAACAAGCAAGTGACCAATATTACTTATCAAACAGTAGGCAAAGGTGACGCCGCAAAAGTTGCCAGACTGGCTGTAGATACAACTATAGATGGCAAACTTTCTAAATATGCTAGTTATAATGATGCAGGAAAAGTTGGCGCAGTAGCAAAATATAAAGATGGCAACCTTGCCGAAATGACTAACTATGCTTATAAAAAAGACGGTACATTGGCATCTAAGAGTGTTCATACCGAGACAGAACATGGTGAAAAGATTGTAAAATATGTTGATGACAAGCCGGTGCTTGAAACTATCCTTGATGAATCAACCTACACAATGACTCGCAACAAATTAGATGAGTCAGGCAAAGTAATTGAGGGTAAATCATCTATTTACAAATATAGCGATGATGGCAAAATGATTGAATTTACAAACGGCGCAACTGGTAAATCAGGAAAATTATCATATAATCCTGATGGCACATTTAAAGAAGTGGTTGCATTGGCTAAAGATGGCGCCGGAAAGTAAATACTATTTTCTTCCGCTAGGGATGGCAAAGCAACTAAAGCTATTGAGTTAATTGCAAAATAATAATCTGAATTAACTAATATAACTCCAAAAAAAAGACAGGGCTTAAAACTAAACCCTGTCTTTTCCTATGTTTTAAAAGAATTATTTATTCTCTAAAACCGCTTGAGCTGCTGCAAGTTGTGCTTGAGGAACTCTAAATGGTGAGCAAGAAACATAATTCAAGCCAATTCTGTGGCAGAATTTAACTGAATCAGGGTCACCACCGTGTTCGCCGCAAACGCCGCCAACAAGAGCTGGGTTTACTTCTTTACCTAAATCCATAGACATCTTAACTAATTTGCCAACGCCTTTAGTATCTAAAGTGTCAAATGGGTTAGCAGGTAAGATTTTTTGTTCAACATAGTTTTTCAAGAATTTGCCTTCAGCATCATCTCTTGAATAACCAAATGTCATTTGAGTTAAGTCGTTAGTACCGAATGAGAAGAATTCAGCGTATTCAGCAACTTCATCTGCAGTAAGAGCTGCACGAGGAATTTCAATCATTGTACCGAATTTGTATTCAACCTTAACGCCTTTTTCTTCCATAACTTTGTTTGCAACATCAACTAAAATGTCTTTTGCAACTTTAAGTTCGTTAACATGACCGATTAAAGGAATCATAATCCAAGGTTGAACTTTGTGTCCTTCTTTTGCTAAATCACAGCAAGCTTCAAAGATTGCTCTAACTTGCATTTCGTTGATTTCAGGGTAAGTTAAACCTAATCTGCAACCACGAAGACCCATCATTGGGTTAGATTCAGAAAGACCTTCAACGATGTTGAGCATTTCTTCTTTTTCAGCTGCGTCTTTGCCAAGTGCTTTTAGAGTTGCAACTTCGGCAATCAATTCTTCTTTTTTAGGTAAGAATTCGTGAAGTGGCGGGTCTAAAAGTCTTACAGTAAGAGGTTTATCGCCTAATGCTTTGAACATTGCATAGAAGTCATCATATTGCATTGGAAGAAGTTTAGCCAAAGCTTCTTTTCTTGCTTCTGTTGTTCCTGCAATAATCATTTTTTGAACCCAAGGAAGTCTTTCAGGGTCCATAAACATGTGTTCTGTTCTGCAAAGACCAACGCCTTCAGCACCAAATTTAAGAGCATTCATGATGTCTTTTGGAGTATCTGCGTTAGCTTCAACTTTCATTGTTTTGATTTCATTTACCCAAGTAAAGAATTTTTCGAAGTCTGAATCAATACCTGCTTCAACAAGTTCGATAGCGCCTTCCATAACTTCACCGGTACCACCGTCAAGAGAAATGATATCGTCTTTGTGGAACACTGTGCCGTCAGCACAAGTAATTGTTTCGTTTTCAAGGTTGATTTTAAGATCTTCACAGCCTGAAACGCAAGGTTTACCCATACCTTTTGCAACAACAGCAGCGTGAGATGTAGCACCACCTCTGAGTGTTAAAACACCTTGAGCAACTGCCATACCGTGGATGTCATCTGGGCAAGTTTCAATTCTAACTAAGATAACTTTTTCGCCAGCTTCGCCACGAGTTGCAGCTTCTTCTGTGTCAAATACAATTTTACCAACTGCAGCACCGGGAGATGCGTTTACACCTTTTGAAACTTTGTGTGCGTGTTTAACAGCAGCTGGGTTGAAGCAAGGAAGTAAAACTTGGTAAACTGAATATGGGTCAACAAGTTTAATTGCTTCTTCTTTTGTGATAATGCCTTCTTCACACATATCAACAGCAATTTTGATAGCAGCTTTAGCTGTTCTTTTGCCGTTTCTTGTTTGAAGAATCCAAAGTTTTCCTCTTTCAATTGTAAATTCCATATCTTGAACATCGTGGTAGCCACGTTCAAGTTGTTTTGCAATTGTTACATATTGTTCGTAAAGTTCTGGCATATCAGTTTCGAGTTCTGCAATTTGTTTTGGAGTTCTGATGCCGGCAACTACGTCTTCGCCTTGTGCGTTGATTAAGTATTCACCATAGAATTTGTTTTCGCCTGTTGCAGGGTTTCTTGTGAAAGATACGCCTGTTGCAGAGTCATCGCCCATGTTTCCGAATACCATTGTTTGAACGTTAACCGCTGTACCGAAGTTGTGGTCAATTTTGTTCATATTTCTGTATGCAACTGCACGAGGAATATTCCAAGAACGGAATACTGCTTCGATTGCTTCTTGAAGTTGAACAAATGGGTCTTGTGGGAATTCTTTGCCGGTAACTTCTTTAATAACCGCTTTGTAAGCAGGAATTAAAGATTTCAAGCCTTCAACTGAAATTTCAGTATCTTCTTTAACGCCTTCGCGTTCTTTAACTCTTTCAAGTTCTGATTCAAAATATTTTTGTCTATCCATTTCCCATGCAACTGAGCCGAACATTGTTAAGAAACGACGGTAGCTGTCATAGCAGAAACGTGGGTTATTGGTTAATTTAACCATTGCTTCAACTGTTTCATCGTTTAAACCAAGGTTCAAAATTGTTTCCATCATACCTGGCATAGAAACTCTTGCACCTGATCTAACTGAAACAAGAAGCGGATTTTCTAAACTTCCGAATTTTTTGCCTGTAACTGTTTCAATGTCTTTCAAGGCATCTCTAACTTCGTCCATTACGCCTTCAGGCATTTTGTTTCCGTTATTGATGTATTCCATACAAGTTTCAGTTGTAATGGTCAATCCTGGGGGAACGGGTAACCCTAAATTTGTCATCTCAGCAAGGTTTGCGCCTTTGCCACCTAAAAGGTTACGTAGAGAGGCATCGCCTTCCTTGAATAACCACACTCTTTTTGTTGCTGTTTGCATAAAGTGTTTACTCCTTCTCTAATTAA
>JAFVOZ010000004.1 GCA_017505585.1 bacterium | reverse complement strand
CATAAAGGAGGCGGTTCGCGCGGGGGATAAAACACTCGATACACCGATAGTTGTTTTTTCAGGGTATGAAAGCTATAAAGCAAAAGAAGCAAAAAGTACTGATTTTTCTTCATCTTGGGGCGGTGATTTAACAAGAAGTCTTGCTTGGGAAATATCTACCACAACCGCACTTTTGCTTGCAGGGGCGGATATCGCTGTTTCATCTCATCCTGATGTTCCTGTTAAACTTATGGAATTATTTGGAGGTTTGAACTAATGCTTGGCGCAATGGACATTTTTAAATATTTACCTGCATCCAAAAAGGCTGAAAATTCAAACTGTAAAGCGTGTGGTTCACCAACTTGTATGATGTTTTCTCTCAAGCTTTCTAAGGGACAAGTAACAATTGATAAATGCCCGCATGCGCCCAGTGAACTTGTTGATAAAATCAATGAAGCGGTTAAAATTCAACAAAAAACAGTTGAATTTGGAGGAAAAAAATTTGGCGGTGAAAAAGTTATGTTTCGCCATGAGAAAACTTTTATAAATCCTACCGGTTTCTTTGCAACTTTGGATTTTGCTTCATCTGATTTTGCTTCTAAATACGAAAGAATTAAAAAATTTGAAATAGAGGTTATTGGAAAATCCTTCAAGTTTGACGGTGTTTTTGTAAAAAATGCAGACAATTTAGATACTTCTGATTTTATTGAAACAATTAAAAATGACGGGTTTATTGTTTTAAGTGAATCGGATTTAAAATTATTCCAAACATTTGAAATTGATTCTATTTCTAAAACCACTGAATTAATCGATAAGCTTACAAAAGTGCGATACGAAGCGGTTGTTAACAGAAATGAAAATTATTCTGACCCGATTTTAACTTTTTTAAATGCTCAAAATCCGCTTGATATATGTGCAATTGGTTCGTCACTTGTTTGTAAATATTCAAGTATTGTGGTTTTTGATGTTATTGATGAAGCGGTGATGAGTTCGCTTGTTACTTTAAGGCTTAACATTTTTACTGATCCTGAGCTTCCTTTGAAGGTTGATTCTAAAGTTTATGAATTTAATAATCCTGATGAAAATTCGCTTGTGTTTTTAACAACAAACTTCGCACTAACTTATTTTGCGGTTGCAAATGAATTGGGGCAGCTCAAACGTTCATCTTATCTTGTTGTAACACCTTCTGAGGGCATGAGTGTGCTCACTGCTTGGTCAGCTGAGAAAATTACCGCGCAAATTGCGTCAAAAATTGTTCGCGAAAGTAAAGTTTTAGAAACTATTAAAAATAAAAAGCTTATAATTCCCGGTTATTTGGCAGATCTGCAAGAAGAATTGCAAGAAGAGTTGCCTGAATGGGAAATTGTGGTTGGCACAAAAGAAGCATACCAAATTCCTGCTGCTGTTAAGGGCTACAGCTGGTAATTTGTTTGTTTTACGGTAAAAAGACGAATTGCGTGATTATTCAGCAGTTTCTTCTTCTGCTCTTTCTTTGTCATCCATAATTGCTTGAGAAACCAAATCGAATTCATCATCATCTTCAATTTCTTCAAACACATAGTCTTCGCCTTCAGTTTTGAGGCGCATTAAAACAGCTTCTTCTTCAGGTGAGTTGCTTTTTGTAAGAATTGCATATTCTTGTTCGTCGTAAATTACGATGTCGTGCACGTAAAGAGTAATTTCTTCACCGTTTTCATCAACTGTTTTAATTTCTGTGATTTCGTTTTCCATTTTTATCTCCCGTTGTTTAAATAATCTGTAAGTATCAAAGCGGCTGCTTTTAAATCTACAAGCCCTTTGTTTTTGGTGTATTTTTTCTTTTGAGTGCGCAAAATTTGCTCTGCCTCATAACTTGTCATTGATTCATCAATATAAATAATTTCAAAATTATCTTCTAATTTTTTTGCAAAGTCAATACAATTTTGTGCCTGAGGTCCGATATTTCCTTCTGTGTCATAAGGAACACCGACCACTATTTTTTTAACCATATATTTTTCAGCAAGTTTTTTGATATCCGTTATCGCTTGCGTGTCATTTTTTCTGAGCACAAGTTCAAGTTCTGTTGCAAAAATCCCGAATGGGTCTGAAATTGCTGTGCCAATTCGTTTTGTTCCGATATCCAGTGCTAAGATTCGTTCAAGTTTATCCATCTCGCCTCAATCATTTCTATGTATTCGTCGAAGTTAACATTTTGTTCGTTATTTCGTTTTGCAAAAATATTTGTTGCTTCTTGTTGGGATTGCGCTTTTTGCAAGAAATATTGATATACGCTTGTTCTCAAAATTTCTTTGTAGAGCTTGTGTCGATATTCATATTGATATATTAGTGAGTTACATATTTTTGAATATTCTTCGAGTTCCGCAAAGTGTAAGAATAGTGCTTGATATGTTAATTTTATGTCGTAAAAATCATCATCAAAGATTTTTGGTATATATTCTTCAATAAGGACATCAATTACTTTTATATCTCTTGTTAAAACAACTTTGCTTAAGAATTCTTCGTAGTATGTGTTTTCGCCTTCTTTTAAGAACCAGCAATCAAAATAATCCGAAGCAATGAGTTTTCCAAAGCTTTCTTGGGTTATTTCCGTTTTTTCAAGATTTGCTTCAACATAATTTTTGAAATCGAGTTCATTTGGGAAAATGTCCGCTAAATAATTTTTCCAACAAATGTATTCGTACGGAATTTTTATACCGGATTCTCTGTTTAGCCTTTCCCCTTCTTGGAAGAGGTAAATGGCGAAATCTTCCTCCAGCTCAACCATGGCGCTTGTTCTGAAAAATCTCTCCAAAATTGTTTTAAATTCTTCGATATCGATGTTGTCAAAGCCAAAACAAGTGTTTATTCCGAATTTTAAATTTATTGCCGTGAAAAACGCAGCGAGTGTTCCGTCTTGTTTTTGTCTTGCAAAAATTATTGAGAAATTATCACTTCCATCTACAAGACTTCCCCAAAAACCGAGCGGAATTGAGCCTTGAAGCGGTTCGCGCAGAATATCTGCCTTTGTTTTTATCTCGCGAAGACCTAAAAGTTTTAATTCGGAATGCGCTTTTTTTGCGTTTTGTACGTATGGTGAATTTGGATAATTTTTGATTATGTTCTCAAGGGCAATAAGGGCTGTATATGATTTTGATTCTTTGATGTAATTAATGACATCTGGAATATAATCCGCTTCAGGTTCAACATACAAAAGTGGCTCTAGAATGTTTGCCAGTTCTTCGCCTTCGTAATCTTCTACGATTGATTGGAGGAGTAAGACTTTATCTGACGCAGAAATTGCAAAAAAGAAATCAAGGAAATCTATTTGTGATTCAGGGTTAATGTGTGAAAGTTTGACAAACAGCTCTGTTTCAAGTGCAAGCATATTTTCGGGCTTTGCCATATAAAGTGCTGCGTCGTCGTAGTTTATGTTTACTTTCATATCGCGAAGAACGTTTACAAGGAAAACCTTTTTGATATCCGGAACACCTCTTGATTTTAATTGGTCATAAATTTGTCTTATAAATATTTCGCTTGATATGTTTTGCGCAACAAAAGTCAGTGCGATATCAAAATTTGTGTTTTGGCAATTTATTTCTCTTAATATCGTTTCAATGACAAGTTCTTTATCGTCTATTTGAATAAGTGCATCAAGCACGGTTTGCACCGTTTTATCGCTATAGCTTTTACTTGCTTTGAACTGATAAATTATTGATATTATTTTAGAACGAGTTACTATTTTTGAATCAGTCATTGTTTACATTCCATAGTAAATCCAGAATTTTTTGCGCATCAGCAGACAAAGCTCCGTCTTGCAAAATTAAATATTGCACTGCAATCAATGTGCATTCAGAGCAAATGTTTACTCCAGGGCCTTTTACCATTTTGGGGACTTCCGTGTTTGGGCGACCGCAGAATGAGCAAAACACTCTGTTATCTTGTATTTTTGCCTCTTGTTTGGGGTTTTCTGTTTTCTTTTTTGCTCTTTTCCCTATTGAAACAACTTTGTCGCTCATTTTAAATTCCTTCCATGTCTAAGTACTTTAGCTGATTTTTATAGCACATCATGTCTGCTTCTTCTTTTGTTATTAATTTTTCATCAATCAAATTTTGTGCAATTTCGTCTAAAAATTTAACACTTCCCGCAAGTTCTCCGCCTTCGCCTTTGCCGTTTTTGAACACTTTATGGTTGCAAAACTCAATGGACTCAAGGTTAGAGTGTGTAATCGGCAAAGAATCACTAATAAGGAGTATTTTTGATTTATCTTTCGTGTTGAATAAAAGTTTTGCCATATTTTTTGTTGTATGGATTAAATCGCCAATAAATTCAACAAAAATATTATCATCAGTTAGCGATTGAGAGGTTACATTATCTTTTTTATGAGAAAGCGCAGGCATTGCGTTGAACAAATGTGTTACGCCGTCACAAAGCCCAACGTTATCTGCTGCTGTGTGCCCTGCTTGTACTTTAATTCCTTGTGAAATAAGGTATT
>JAFVOZ010000056.1 GCA_017505585.1 bacterium | reverse complement strand
CATACTATTTTCTACTCTGTTTTTTGTAAGTTCGAGTCTATTCATTCTTGCACCTACATCTGCTCTTGCGTCTACGCTTATTTGCAAATTGTCTTCTATCTTTTTATTTGCTTCTTTTATTAGCTCAGCTCTTTTTGTTGCATTAGGGTTCTTTTTAGCTGTTTTTAACAACTCTTGCGCATCTTTAAGATCTTTGTTGTATTGATTTGTTATCTTAGCTCTTTCTTGAACCGCTTGTTGTGCGTTTGCGTAATTTGTTTTAGCTGCGCTTAGATCTGCTCTAGCTGTTTCTAAGTTTTTCTCAAGTGCTTTTAATCTGTCGCTATATTGTTGACCTGTTAATTCAGTTTTGCCGCTTGCATATTCAGCGTTAAGGTCATCAATTGCTTTTTCTGCGTTAGTCACATTCTTTTGTGCGTTTTGGATTGAGCTGCCTGAGGTTGGTTTTGCTTTTGCGATTAAATCATCCGCATTTTTAAGTTGTTGAGTATATTGTTCCGCAGTCAATGTTTCGCTGTAACCACTATCTTTTGCGGTGTCTTTTAGTTTGTATGAACCATCTGCTTGTTGTTCGTAGCTATTTTTGAATTTTTCTTTGGTTGCTTTGATACTTTCAACAGATTGCATTCTATCTGCAATATCATCTGCTGAAGCAGCAAGTTTTGTATTTTGTTGAGTTAAATCATCAATTTGTTGTTGGAATTTTTCTATTTGTGCTGCGTCATCACAATTATTAATTTGTTCTTTAAGGCTTCTAATTGTTTCATTGTTTCTAGCAATTGCGTTATTTGTTTTTGTTGCGTCGTTTGCTGCGTTTCTAGCTGCTTTGTTTGCACTTGAAGTTACTTTGTGTTTTTCCCAAGCTGTTTTAACTTCTGTTTTGCCTGCTTCCCAAGCATTTTTAACTTTGTCCATACCTGAACCGTCTTTGAACGCTCTTCCAACATTTGTTACGCTTGTGCCGAGTTTTGAATTTTTAAATGTGTTTGTTGCGTTTTTCCAAGTTCCAGAAAGTTTATCAGTTAGACTTGCTGCGTCTTTTAATGTTGAACCGCAAGCTGCTTTGTTCATATTTCCGATAGCTTTTGCAGCACCCTTAACACCAACTACAGACATTGCCGTTGTGAATGTGCCGCCGCCAATATTTTCCCATGCTTGTTTTGCTTGTTCGTCAGTTTGAGCACTTGCTGCAGCTGCCGCACCTTTAGCAACAGACACCGCGCCTTTAGCAACACCTACTACTGCAAGACCCATACCGATAAGAGGCCCAACGCCTGGAATCATACAAGCACCAATTGTGAGTGCTGTTGTTAACAAACCTTTTGGTGTGAAAATTGATTTAACACCGTTTACAATTGATTTGCCGATACCTTTAAAGAAGCTACCGACTTTTTCGCCAAAAGAAATTTTACCGTCATCGGCATTTCCTTGGTTGTAACCATAACCGAAAACACTTGGCGATTGATTATTGTTATATAGGCCGTATTGGTTATAAAAACCATTAATGCCATATTTGTTATACATCGCTTGAGGGTCTTGTACTCCGTATACCATAGTTTGCTCTCCTTGCAAAAATCTCTCTTGAATTAATAAAGTTTTTTATTGCAAAAATATTGCTTTTTTATATACTTTTTAGTTAACAATTCGTAACATGAGTCGTGGCGCATGTTTCCATGGTTTTTGGAGAGTATAACTTCAAGGCAAATTTAACATTTACCAAATAAAAAAGTTGCTTGTAAAATTCATCCTTTGTTTGATTATTGAATTATCACCAAAAGTTGTTTCATTCGATATACCAAAATTAGAATTTTTTATATATTTTGGAGTATAGCTCACCCCAAACTCTTGAGTGAACCTTTGAGTTGTTGGATTTACGGAATTATTTAATTTAAGGGAAAATCTTTTGCCAAACT
This sequence comes from bacterium, assembly GCA_017505585.1. Classification (GTDB taxonomy): domain Bacteria; phylum Cyanobacteriota; class Vampirovibrionia; order Gastranaerophilales; family Gastranaerophilaceae; genus RGIG1918. The sequence continues at coordinate 8,633 of JAFVOZ010000056.1, read as the reverse complement.
TAAGCTTTGGCTCAATAAACACTGTTTGCCCTCTTTTTGAAGCATCAGTTGAAGCGTAACTTGTTTCGTATCCGCTTGAAAGTTCAAAATATTCTTTTTGATATTTAAGCTCTGTTCTTTGTTTTAGCCTATTTTGAAAATAATCATTTTTATTTTGAATGATTGAAGACGCAAAAACAAAATCCCCTTGTTTGATTCTTGCTTCGTTAGGATTTTCATATTTTGCTCCAAAAGAGCCAATAGGAGATTTAATATCAGAATTAAACTTTGGCGCAAGCGAATCTTCTAAGTTAATTATATCCATATATTCAATAATTTTATCTTCGTCAGATGAAATTATTTCATATTGTGGAAGGACAATTTCCGTATAAGAGGTATCACCTTTTAAAGTTTCAAAAAATTGCCCCTCGGTTTTATCTGAAAACGACAAATTACCTGCAAAGACAGGGGAAACCAAAAATATTGATAATAGTAAAGCCAGAATATGCTTCATACTCTAAATTATACAAAAGTATAATTTTTAATCAAATAGAGGAACAAAATGCTCCTCTATTTGTCTTAATTAACAGTATGAAGAAAGGAAGGAAGGATTATTTCCCATAGGAATGTAGAGTTTTTGATGATAAATATGAAAAATATCTATTACAAAAATCTGGGGAAGATAATTTTTCAAACGCAGCAGGTAGAGCAACTAAAAATGTAGCCACAACGCCTGCAAATAATAATAAACTTAAAACTTCAATCATATCGCACCTCATTAGTAATGTGTCTTTATCCTTTATATTTTATTAATCGACTAATTAAGGCAAAACTTTATGATTTTGAAGTGAAGTTTTACAAAAATTAACAAAGGAGTTGAGATGGAAACAAGAAGTATATTTAGTAAGCTTTTGGCAGGTATGAAATGCAGTTATTGCTCTTGTGATTTTGATGAAAATTCAATCAGAATTATGCGCTTTGATGACGGGTTACATGTAATTAGAGTAAAATGCGAAGAATGCGGAAAATCTTTTGGAATTGCATACCTTGGGCTAACAGAAGAAGAACTCGAGAAGTCTTATCAGGAAGTGAAGAAGAAAAATACAAAACCAATCACAATTGACGACGTGCTCGATGCACATAACTACATAAAAAATTTAGACGAGAATTGGAAAGAGTTTATGAGGGGGAATGGGGGGTAGGCGAGTTCAGGGTGACAGTATGATGAATACAGGATGACGGTTTAATCATTTCGTCATGCTGAACTTGATTCAGCATCTTACTGATTTGAAATATTGGCACAAGCCAGAAAGACCCTGAACTAAATTCAGGGTGACGTTTTATTTATTTTGTCATGCTGAACTTGATTCGGCATCTTATCAGTTTTTGGCAAGGCGTAATAGATTACACCCTACGATTTCTCAGGTGGGGTACGGTTTCGTGCTCGCCGCCTGCTCCTCGCAGCCGTCTTTGCACGTCACACACCAAACCTCGCTCGCTCTCGCTAAGTGCACAGCACTAAACTCGAGCTTCTTATATGGAGAACGGCTTCGTTCTGTCTGCCAATGCTCAACGCATTGCCATCACGAACTCGCACACTTTAGCCTCGCTCGCTCTCGCTAAGCGCAGTCGCGCTGAAACTCGAGCTTCGCTCGGAATTAAAAAACCCGCACCTTGTGAGTGCGGGTTTAAAATTTATGCTAGGTAATTATTATTTTGCTTTTACACCTTTAATATAACGCATAGCTGTTCCGCTAGTAGGGTCAGGATATACATTCATATTGTTAACTCTAAAGTGTACAATATCCCTAGTGGCTCTTGCATAATCGGCAGGTGATGATGTTTTCAATGCTTTTATTACCGCTCCTGTTGCAGTTACACTATCAGCCGCCCCATGGAAATTTGGACCATCAGCTCCGTTTACATCAACTGTAACGACACAAAAAGTAGTACTTGTAATTTCGCCATCACCACATTGGTTTGTATCGGCAGTCATTACGATACCATCTGGAGTTTGGACAACCTTTGAATCAGAACTTAAATCCATCACTTTTAAAACTGGTACTTTATCTTTATCCGCACCCACTAAAAATTGAATTATATTCATACCAGTAGTAATATCCGATGGCATCATATCGGTTTGTGCCTGTTTTAATGTGATTGCGTTTTGAAGAGTGTTATATGCTTTTTTTGAAGCTGCACCGAGTTTTTTATCTTCAGTTGATGTCATCAAAGAAGGAACTGTCATTGCAGCAACTACGCCGATAATAGCCAAAGTTAAAAGTACTTCAGCAAGAGTAAATGCACCTTTTTTCATTTCGTAAATACCTTTCATTCTATAATCTAATACCCACAAGTTCATTATAGCCTTAGAACTTGCATTTATTATACTATATTTAAATGATTTTGTATATAAAAAATTTGTTTTCGCAAAACTTATCTAAAGCACCGCTATTTCTTGGAAAAGAGAATTAACGCTTTAGTAAATTGAGCGCAAATTGTTTTATTTGAATTAACATATTCCGCAAGACATCTATAGGCGCGCTTGAGAAATTGCATTTTCAAATGTATTTAATTTTAATATATAAAAAATTATTTTATTTATAGTATCTGATCGTCTTATGCCACAAAAAATTTTTTCGTAACACTATGTTAAAAAATGTTAAGCAGATTTTATCTTACATCGCCGTCGTAATCAAAGTATTCCGCGGCATTTCCGCAATTATAATCAGGAATAATTTCGGAACCATCGATAAAAAATCTCAAAATGTCTGCATTGCCACACGCCCTTGGTGGGTTTGAAAGTGTAGATCTTGTTTCTCCTTCACTTCCGTCTACATCAACAAAAAGTTCGCCAAAATCGTTATATATTATCATTCCATTTGGAAGCTGAACAGCATTACCGCTTGCTTCATAAATAGGTAAAACCGGATTTGCACCTGAAGTCATACGGCTCAAGAGAAATTCCTTGCCCAATTCCGACGCATCGCGACCGCTATCATTTGTTATTTGCAGAGCGTAAGCCTCTTCCAAAGTTAATAAAGCTTTGTTTGCAAGGGTTTTATTTTTTTTCTCATCTCCAAGTGGTATAACCGTTGTTATCATAAATGTTGCAATAACTGAAATAATACCCAAAGCAAGTAATAATTCCGAGAGTGAAAAGGCTTTTTTCATACTAATTAAATCCTAAAAACTGCTTATTTCATTATAGCAATGTTTTCGGAATTTTTAAAGCCCACCCGAAGGGCAAGGAGCAGACGAGAGTCTTGCGAACGCCCTGAGGGCATAGGTGTGTGAGCACATGCACGGCAAACGAGGAGTTTGGCGGGCTTGTGCGAAACCGTACCCCGAAGGGCAAGGAGCGAGCGATAGCTTAGCAAGTGCGTCGCACTAAGCTTCGCTTTACTCATACGTAGTCCAGTGTCGTATATGTCCACCCGTTCCTCACGGCTATACATATACTCACATCCTGAAGACTCGCTTGTTAAAATCTAGTGCACTGCACTACGATTTTAACTTTGCTCGGGTGCCAATTCGTATCCTGCCATATCTGCAACGCGCTCTCTCCAGATTTTAATTATCTCATCATCCGGCAAATCTCTTGAAATTGGCTCTCCTATTGTCACTTCGACTCTTCTTCTTTTAAAGATATTCCAGTTGTATGTTTCAAGCCCTGAAATTGAAATCGGAACAATATCTGTTTTACCTTTTCTTGCAAGCGCAATAAAGCCTTTGTTTATAGCTTCAATTCTTTTATTTTTTCTAATCCCGCCTTGTGGAAAAATGCATAAATCCCAACCGGCTTTGTATACTTCAAGTGCGGTTTTAATTGTTGCAGTTTCAGGTTTTTCCCTGTCAACTGCAAATGCACCAAGCCTTAAAATATTTTTTCTAAGCCAAGCACCCATTAAGCCCCTGCATTCAAAAAGCTCTTTTTTTGCCATATATCCTGCAAAACGGTGTGTTGCTTTTGCAATAAGGAGCGGGTCAAGGTAGGAAACATGATTTGGCGCAAGAGTTAATTTTTCTTTAGTTTTAACATTTTCTCTTCCTTTAATCACAAATTTATAAAATGGCACAGTACAAACCCAAAAAACAACCATATAAGCCCAGAGTTGCCATAATTTCGTGCGCCAATTAAATTCTTTTGCCATTCTTCTTGCGTAATTTGGTTTATATTTTTTGTCAAATTCCTCTTTACTTGAAAGTTTAGCAACCTCGACTTTCCAAGTTTCTATCATTTCGTCAATATTTTCATTGTATGGAATAGGTTTTCCTATAACAAAAGACATATCCGCACCACGAGTGTGCCTATCTTCATAATTTGCACCAATAATTCCAACCGGCACAATCGGACATTTTAATTTTTTTGCAAAAACCGCAAACCCCTTGTTCACATTTTCCATTGAACCTTCGCGCTCTCTTGTTCCTTGAGGAAAAAGCGCAAGTTTCCAAGGTAGTTTACATTTTGCATCTTTTATTCCAAGTGCCGTTTTCATTGTTGAAACTTGGATTTTGCCTCTATCAACTTCAAATGCACCCATAAAATCCATAAAAAGTCTTTTCCAAAAACCTTCAAAGAGTTCTTTTTTTGCCATAAACGCAAGCGGTTTTTCAATTGCATCGCACATCAAAAACGGGTCAACCGCGCTTACATGATTTGATGCAACAATATAAAATTCATCTTTCGGCAAATTTTCTCTGCCGTAAACCTTGTATCCGCAAGTAAATCTGTATAAATTTGCATAACCGAAACGGGTCACAAATCTTTGGAATAATGCGCGAAAAATGTTGTATTCTTTAGGGTCGCGTTGCGAATATTTTCTCATTAATTTTCTCCCTTAATAAAACTATGAGTGTAAATTTCTTTATTCAACAAAACTCTTGCGGCACAATACACGGCATGAGCTTCTTTATCTTCTTTGTCGTAAGCCAAATCATCAATTTCGCCAAAATTTTGGCTCATTTCAAATAAATCTTTATAGATTTTATTAATTGCAATGTTTTCACCTCGAAGTGCATTATAAACATTAATAAGTTCAGTATCCAACCCATCTGCAATTACATAATCAAGCCCTGCACCGAGTGCTAAAGCTAAAAAAGTTCTATTTAAAACAGGTCTTAACTCTTTATATGAACCGTTTGAAATGTTAGAAAGCCCCACCACGGTTTTTACTTCAGGGTCAAAACTTTCTTTAAACATTCTGATAGATTCAAGCGCAACACCTGCTTGAGTTTGGTCAACAGACACAGGAAGCACTAACGGGTCAATATAAATTTTTTCGTTTTCAATTCCGGCTTCGTTTGCAGCTGCCACCATTTCAAATGCAAGCTCAAGACGCTCTTCTGATGTTTTTGGAATTCCGATTGAATTATTGAGCGTAAGTGCCACCAAATTAGAGCCGTATTTTGCTGCTATTTCAGCTGTTTTTTCTAATCTTTCAGGCTCTGCTGAGGCTGAATTTAAAAAACAATTTTCCGGATTTTTTAAAATTTCAAAACCACTTTCAAGCTCAAGCACGTTTGTTGTATCGAGTGAAAAATTGACATCGAATTTACTTGAAAGCAAATTCACAAGCCAAGCCATAGAGCCCGCTACTGCCCCTTTTGCAGGACCTATGTTTAAATCTATTATGTTAATTCCTGAATTTATTTGCTTTTGCGCAAGATTCAAAATAAATTCTTCATCGCGCGCAATAATTGCTTCTTTTACGGATTTAGATATTATATGTATATTTTCGCCGATAATTCCCACTACTACTCCTTTTTGCCATTGAAAAATTATTATGCTACAATTTTAACATAATCAAAGGAGAAATTGAAATATGGGAAGAAAAATTGTTGTTCTCGCACTTTTATTATTTTTTGCAAAACCGGCACTTGCAAACGTGGTAGGAACTGTTGACTACAAAGAAATTGTTGAAAATTACTCAAAAGCAAAAACCGCAATCTCGCAAATTGATGACAGAGCAGTTGAGCTTCAAAGATATTTATTAGACAAAGAAAAAGAATTCAAAAAAATCGAAAACCCAATCAAACAAAGAGCTTTTGAAGAAGCAACAGCAAAAGAATTTGCTAAAAAACAACAAGCTTACGCTAATTTCAAACTTCAAAAAGAAGAAGCAATTGATAAAGAAATTGAAAAAGCAATCAAAGCCGTTGCAATTGAAAACAAAATTGACACTGTTGCGGATTACAGAACAATATACTACGGCGGAGTTGATATCACGGATAAGGTTATCAAAAAATTAAACTTAAGCAAATAATGCTGAATTAATAAATATTTTAAAGCACATCATCAGATGTGCTTTTTATTGATATTTCACATTTATTGTTCTTAAAAATATCCACTCTGCATTTCGGTTTTTCCTTGCGGAATATGTAACTTGAAGGTAATTTGATTTATCCAAGCCCTTGTTTGCGTTTTTAGGATTTATTGCAAGGTTTGTAAATATTTCTTGTTTTTCTTTTTTATCAGGGAAAGCAACTGCAGTATCCACAATTTCTTCTTTGCCGTTTGGATATACAAGCTTAATTTTTAAATAAACGATGTGAGTATAATTTTTGGTTGTGTTTCTAATGCTAAATGCCAAATCACACTTTGGCTTAAAGCCTTTTTTGCATATAACATGAACATTATCTATCGCAAAATCGTCAGTAAAAATCAAATTATCACTTACGAATTTTATAAGTTTTTCTTGCTTGTATTTGTAAAAAGATTCTTTTGACCTGTTGCCGCTTGCTTTATACTTATTTTTTAATTCTTCCAAAATATCGTAATAAAGCTCTAAATTAACCATTTTATAATCTTTTAAGAAAACTTTTTCTAAAAGCCTTGCAGATTTTTCCATATCTATCGTTTTATACATCAAGGCAAGTTTATACTCGGCAAGAGTCGAATCTGTATATTTCAAAAGTGCTTCAAGATTTAATTTAGCATCTTCATGGTTATTTATATGAATATTCAAATCAGCAAGTTTAATAAATGCTTCTTCCATTCCTTTTAAAACTTTTTCTTTAGGCTCGCCACCCAAGACCCTTGCGTAACGATATGCAAGAGTGAAAATTTTTGCCGCATTTTGATAATCTTCAATTTCAATCAATTTTTCTGAAATCTTTTGATAAATTGCAAGCTTTCTGCCTATCACTCTTTTTGAAGGAGAATCTGAAATATTTTCAATTAAATTAATTGCTTCAGCAAATTTTTTCATCTCAACACAATAAAGGGCATAACGATATAGCACAAGTTCACTTTTCGGTGCTTTAGAAAGTGCTTTTTGATATTGAGTTTCGGCTTCAGAGTACATTTTTTCTTGCTGATAAGCAATTGCCAATTTGATATTTATAATGTAGTCTTCAGGGTGTTCAGCCTCTTGAGAGAGCAATTGATCAATTGTTATTTCAGAAACTTTAATTTCTTTGCTGATTTTGCCTGTTGCAATGTTGTATTCTTCAATTGCCGCATGCCAAACTGCAAAAAACACGCCTATCACAACCAAAAGCAAAGTAATTCCGATAGTTCTTAATAAATTTATTAAGTTTTTTAGTGAAAAAATCATTCGTGTATTTCTGAAATTTCAAGGGAATCAATGTTCGGGATATTTTTGAATATCTCATTTATTCTGGATAGCGGTTTTTTGCTTGAAACCGTGAATTTTATAAGCAATTGCCCGTCAGCTTTTAATTTTTTCTTAAATTTTTCGACAAATTTGAAATTTTCTTGAATCAAATCGTTTAAAGAATCAAAATCACTGATTAAACATGTGAAAGAAATATCAAAGAGCTTAGGGTTTGCAATTCTGTGCAAAATGAATTTTTTCTCAAAATGTCTGATTGAAACAAGCACCATAAGAGTTAAAAAGGTTGCAATAAAGCCAAGGAAAAACATTCCGCAACCGCAAGCCATTCCAACTGCAGCCGCCACCCATAAAGTTGCGGCGGTTGTAATACCTGAAATATTTGTACCATGGCGCATAACGGTACCTGCACCGATAAAACCGATACCCGTGATCACTTGAGCGGCAATTCTGGCTGGGTCATTTGTACCCACTGTACCATCTGCTAGGTGATATTGAAAACCATAGATTGATAATATCGTAAATATCGCAGCACCTGCACAAACTAAAATGTGCGTGCGAAGACCCGCAAATTTGCCTGTTATCTCCCTTTCAAAGCCAAGGAAAAAACCAAACAACAAGGCAGCACAAAGTCTGATTAAAATAACGGAATCAAATAAAAAAATTTCTTTCATCACTATCCTACATTTCGCCGATAGTGTGATTATAGCATAGTTTCAAGTTTTTTTTATAATGCTAATAGTTGAATTTATAAGGGATTATGGGTTTTGAAAACTCATTTTATTTATTCATAAAATTTAAAAATGTCGTAGGGGGGACTTGAACCCCCACAGGTCACCCCACACGCCCCTCAAACGTGCGCGTCTACCATTCCGCCACTACGACAAAACCAAATATTAAATTCTCAAACTTATGAGGCGGAGTGCGTTGCACATCTTGTGCCTCATTATTCCGAAAGCAACACCGTTGCTTTCTCCTATGTCTTACTGCACTCTATTTTCGTGCCACTACGACAAAACCAAATATTAAATTTTCAAACTTATGAGGCGGAGTGCGTTGCACATCTTGTGCCTCATT
>JAFVOZ010000055.1 GCA_017505585.1 bacterium | reverse complement strand
TACAATAGATATAATTAAAATACATAGCACTACTATAAAAATTATCTCCAGCATGGCAAATTCCTAAAACACTATTAATAAAAAGATTTTACTCAATTAACTCGCAAAATACATCCTGCTATCAAAGGGTTACTTTCCGTCCAAAATACTCATAAATTCATCAAAGCAGCAAGAAATCAGCAAATTGCAAGCATAAGAAATAAATTTATGATTGTAAAATAATGTAAAATTTGCAATATTTAAAGCAATTTTCGATATGTTTCTTTTTAAGAAACATATGAAAATAAATCTTAATTCATATAACGCAATAAATAGTTATTCCAACTTGCAAAAAGCAACAAAAAATGAAACGGAAGTTTCTTTTGGAAGTGCAAAAGCAAGAAAACTTATGGAAAAAATTAAAAATACTAAAAATTTAAAAGAAATCAAAGTAACTTTTGACGATATGGTATCAATATATCAAGAACTGGGTTTTGATACTGTTTTAAAACGCGGTTCACATGCAGTTATCCCCATAAGTGCCACGGCTAATTTACCTCTTGTTATACCACATGGCACAAAACACGTACACCCTCTTGATATAAAACGTCTGCAATGCATTCTAAACGGTGAAATCGAAAAAGCTTTAAACGTTCATTAATTTAGCAAAAGCACTAACAACTCGACTCCTTCGGCTTGCAAAGAGTCTTTTAGTGTCTTATTAAATTTGACAAGAATTAACTCATGCCATTAACATATAAGTGGCGCAGCTAAATATGGCGCACAAGCAAGGCGATTAATGGGGTTTTATGATATCAAACAAACTATCTGATTTTTCCAAACACATAAGCATCATAAGTTCCGTGCAATATGCAAATCTTGCACAAAAATACGGATGTCTGACAACGGAAGCTCAGATTAATTTCTTGTGTAACCTCATTCAAAACTACAAAATAAACGGCAAAAAAGATATAAAAAACGTTGTAGAAATTGGCACAAATCTTGGCTTTACAGCTAATTTTATGCTTAAAGAAGGAATTAGGAAATACGGTAAGGATTTTAAACTAACCTCTTATGATTTAGATAGCAGCGAAAAAATAGGTTGTGTCGTATTTGAAAATTCAACAAAAGAAGAAAAAGAAGCATTTTCACTCTGCAAAGGAATGACTTTTTCTGATTACTGTGTCAAAGAAAAAAATAAATTTGAACAAAATAAAATAGACTTAGCTTTTGTTGATGGTCAACATACTCACCCTGGCCCATTAATTGATGTTTTATTTTTGCTTCCTTTTATGAAAAAGGGTGGCTTAATCGTTTTTCATGATATTAATTTCCGCTATGACCCAGATGACTGGGGTGCATGTTATGTTTATGACGGACTTGATGTTGAAAAAACTTCACTTCAAGGTGATATTATAGGTTGCATTGTCGTTCCTGATGATATATCTTCACTACACAACAATCTTTTGCATATCGCAAAACAGCCTTTCAACGCTTGCATCTGGGTGCCAGATAAATCAAAATGCCTTGCGGAGCGTGAAATCCCGCTTTTAGAAGACTTTTTGTTCAGATATTATGACAAAGATTTTTCAGAAGAACTTTTAGCGATTATAAAAAATAATATTGCAAAATACGACGAGCTCAACCTTGATTTAGCCAAAAGGGCAGAGTCAATGAGATTTATGTATTTTAAAATTTTAGAATTAGAAAACAGAATAAACTGCTTAACCAAAGACTTAGAAAAATCAAGATTTGAAACACTTCACTCAAAGTGTGCGGGAAAAAATGTTTTGCTTTACGGCGCAGGCTTAAATGCAAAACGTTTATTTAGTAAATTTGATTTTTCAAAACTAAACATAGTAGGGATAAGTGACATAAAATTCGAAACGGATAAAGGCGCAGAAAACTTTGGCTACAAAGCAATTCCGCCCTCTTGTATAAAAAATGTTAATTATGACTGCATTGTCTTAATGGTTGAACAAAAAAGCTATATAACAGATTACTTGACAAACACATTAGATGTCAGCAGAGATAAGATTATAGAATTTTAAACAGTCTACTTAATTTATCAAGCCCTTAAATGCGCAAAAAACCAAAGACAACAAGAGCCAGAGAGGTAAAATGCCAAAATATTTTGAAAAAAAAGTTGATAATTTTATAGAAAAACTGTTAAATTTTGACAAAACAATTTTTAAAAGAAAAATCTTCAATCCTTGGGCTGAATTTGATGAATCGGATATTTCGCAAGATGCGCCAAAAATTAGAACCTCTAATTTAAAAAAATACTTACTCAACCAACAAAATGCCAAATATATTCTCATTGCAGAATCTCCAAGCACAGGCGCAAGATACACAGGGCTCGCAATGACATCTGAAAAAGTTATACACACAAATAATCTTGGATACGAATACAGCTCAAAAAAATCAATTTGCGGAAAATATGTGTATGAACTTACCGCAAAAAAAGTATGGGATGAAATTTTGGTTCGTAAAGAAAATTTCGCCATGTGGAACGCGTTTGCATTTAATATTTCAGAAAAACAAGGGCGATGGTTTGAAAATCCGACAGAAGAAGAATTGAGGCAAAATTTAGACATTTTAAATTCTTTTTTATCACTTTACAATGAAGCAAAAATCATAACCGTTGGAAAAACGGCACAAAATGCTCTTCAGATATTAAATTTTAAAAATTTTGAAAGCATTAGACACCCTTCAAATGATTTTAAAAAAGAGTTTCCAGAACAATTCAAAAAATATATTAATTAGCTATCCAAATTGTAAAGAATTATAAAAACACGCCAAAAATAAATAAAGAAATGCGCCAAAATGCCGTAAGAAAAAAGGAATACTTACTGTGAGGTGAAAATGAGTCTACGCGCAGAAGGTGCAAGCAAAGCGCCAGAAATAAAAATAATATCCACAAGAACAGAGAAAACAGAAAACAAAAAAGCAGCAAACGTGACAAAGTCGCAAAGCGAAGACGAATTGGTTGATATTCAAGACTTGCTTGAAGAAGGTGTCCTAAAAGAAGAAAAAGCATTTTTCGGACTTTTCAAAACAGGAAATTATATCCTTATTGCAGACGGCAAAAAATCATACGCAGATATCAAAGAAGAATTTGACTTAGCGAGCGGTTCACTAAGAAGCGCGAATTACAAATTATTTTCTAAAATTGAGGGGAACGCGGATGATGAAATTCCGGGAAAAGGCACCAAGATAACAATCAAGGGCAAAGATATAAAACCCCAACCGCTAGATTTTAAAGATGATAGCGGAGAAACAATTGACGGGCTTTACAAAGGTCATGACGGCACCGTGTTTTATGAAATTCAATACGGTGACACAAAAGAGGGGATATATAAAAAATTCGAAAATAAATCCATAAGCCAAAACTATAAAACATCAGATGTTTTAAGAGGATATTCCGAATATACATTACAACCGGGCGCAAAAGTGACACTTGAAGAAAAAAGCCGAGTAGGCAAATTTTTCTCCAAGCTATTTAGCTAAATTGCGTTTTAGATAATAAGGTTAGCTATGAAACCGCAAATTAATATTTTGCGGGAGGATTCTTAGCAAATTTATTTAAAGCATTAACTCCGATTGTGAGGTGATCGCCAAAGCTACGTTCGTCAAAAGACTTTTGCTTTGCTTTGTTAGCATCTTTTTCAAGGTCTTCTCCGTATTTTTGCTCAGGAGTTTTTAAAACTATTGGTTGTCCAACTATGCAAGAATTTTTTCCAAATGAACCGATGCCGCCAATCATAACTATATCTTCCCTTTCTTCATAAATACAACCTACTTATATAAAAACTTTTTTAAAGCGTAAATTGCAATCAAAAAGGTTTTTGTAACTTTATTTAACATTTAAAACGTTTAAAATTTGACTACGCATTCCAAAGGTAAGCAAGCCCGCTTTTGTTGGCTTCATTTTCAACGAATCCTGTTTTTCTATAAAACCCTATTGCATCTCCTGCAGAAAAAACCGTCATTGGTTTATTTGAAAAAATTGCTTGTAAATTCCTCACCATTGAACCGCCAACTTTTTTCCAAGTGGCATTGTCACCTCGGCTAGCTAAATTGCAAGGTTCAACCTGCAAAAGTTCAATATGATTTTGACATTCACCTTCATCAAAAACAACAGCGCCCAAAACTTTCTTCTCGTCAAGTTTTTCAAAAGAATCAGATTGCGCGGTCGCCATGTATAAATGTCTTTTTACATTTTTTGGGCTTTGCTGCATACAATCTTCGGCAACAGACAGATAACTTTCATCACCCCACCTGTCCGTTGTTTTTTTAAGAGATGTCATATCAGAGATGTCGTTAACATCAAGCTCAACAAAAGCAATGTCTTGCTTCTTGTAATTGCCTTCAACTTTTTTCAAGACAGGGATTGAATTTATATACCTTGCGCCAAATAAAATTTTCATATCTGCATAAAAACCATAAAAGAAAGAAATTGCTTAATATTTAGGTTATATTACACAATATTAATCAAATTTTTATTTTCAAAATGAAAAAAAATGATAAAATTAAATTGTAGTTTTCAAGAGGAAAAATTATGTTTGATATATTTGAAACTTTGTTGTCTAAAACATTTTTTATTTTGGCAATTTCGTTATCTTTTTGTTATTTTGGAACGCAAGCCGTACTTTCTTATTTCAGAAAATTAAAAAATAATGGTTCACCCGATGTAACTGCAGTATACAACGAACACGGTCAAGAAGATTTAATTGTTAACCCTGAACTTATAATGAAACCTTTTTGGATTTCTTTTGCAGCTTTTATTCTTTCGTTCATTATCCTGTTAGTTTGCAAAAATATTTCCGTAATTAATGTACTTGCAATGCTTGTTTTTACATTCTCCTCCGGTGTTACTATAGGAATTAGACTAATTACTCAAGACGAAAATATTGGCGTTCAAGTTACACAATTAACAGGTCTTGCGGTACTCTTAACGGCAGTTATCGGGACATTCCCCGGGATTGATTTTAGTTTTTTGGAAGGCTTTCTTTTTATATCACTTATTTGCTTCCTTATAGCCAGCATAGTTAGGATTTTTGTTCAAATAAGCGGTACTGCAAGGAAAATATTTGCATCAATCGGCGTTGCACTATTTTGTGCATATTTACTATTTGATTTTAACCGTCTTGCGAAATTCAATGAAATTGAAGTAACAAACACTTGGAGCACGGCTCTTAACCTTGCGCTTGAAATATATCTTGATATCATCAACTTATTCATACAAATCTTAAATCTACTTAGCAATAATAATTAAAGTTAAATTTCGTTAAAATTAGAATAAAAAATAAAGAATATGTGAAAAGTTTATGCTAATATTTTCACATATTTTTTATGGAGAAATTTATATGAAAAAGAGTTTGATTTCAATTTTTATGCTTTCAATTTTTGCCCTGCCTGCGTTTTCTGCAGATTGGAGCGCGGCTGAAAGAGTCCCCGTGGTTGGAGAGAAAATTTTAAAAGATAACGGATTGCCGACAGGCACAACTTTTAAAGTTGTTGAAACAATTGCGGATAATTCAAACATATCAAGCACAAACACAATAGAAATCTCTGCAGATTACCTGCAATACGCAGGAAATGACAATGAAGTTGCAGCAGTTATATCGCACGAAATAGGCTATATTATTAACGGAAAAGCAGCAAAAGATAAATTCAGAAATATGGCAAAAGCAGCAATCACTTCTTCCCTTCAAGAAAACAGTTCTCTTGCAAATGCGGTAAACAGTGAATACGTATCAGCAAAAGCAAGCGAAAACGACAAAAAAGACGCAGATATCACAGGGGTTGATTTAATGATTAAATCAGGTTACAACCCTCTTGCATTGGTTGTTGTTATCACAAAAGAACCTGGAAGCTTTTTTGAAATCTTAACAGGTAAACCGTCAAATTCAGAAAGAGCAATGAACCTATATAACTATTTAACATACAACTATCCTTCAAAAGTTAAGGCAGGATACGGTTGCCAAGAATACAGAAATTTTGCAAGCTACGCAGAACCAATTATTGAAAAAAGAAATGCAAACGCAAAAAAATTAGCAAAATTCAACGCAGAGCAAAAGAAAAACAAAGAATTAAGAGCAAAAAAAGTTGCGCAATACAAATCAACAGGTCTTTCCGGTTGGGATGCTTCATATATAATTCTAAACAGCTTAATCGAAACATCCGAATAGTCTTGCTTTACAAAACATTTCAAAAGACGACCAATAAAACTGGTCGTCTTTTTTGTTAAAAAATGTAACGAAAATTTAAAGGTTTGAAATTGAGGATATTTTTTTGACTTTATTTTATTAGCACAGTGGTATTAAGATGATGTTGAAGCAAAGAATAAACAAAAATCTAAATATAAATGATAGTGCGAATGAGCAAAAAGAAATTTTGCGCGAAAACCTCATTATGTTTTCGAACAACGAAAGCATTAAAAGAGACAGCAAAGGTTTTGTGGTTGCAAATGAAGTTTATAATTCACAAGGTTTAAAAGTTGCAGAATCAATTTACGGTAAAGATGAAATAATCAGACAAAAAGTTAAATATCAAGAAGGTAAAATTTCTTCATCTATTTGCTATTGGGAAAACGGCGCAAAAAAAGAAGTTAAAGAATATGATGCAAATAACAATTTAACTTACAGTGCAAAATTCAACAAGAAAGAAGAAATTATCGAAGAAAGCTTGTATTACACAGATGGCATTCTTTATAAAAATTCAAAATTTATAAACGGTAAACTTTTAACTGAAGCAATTTATAGCGAAAACGGAAACAAAAAATGCGCCTATAGATACAACAACGGCAAAAAAATATCAGAAACAACTTACGATTTACTTGGAAATATTTTCCAAGAAACTTTATTCGACTTAAACGGCGCAGTAAGCAAGCAAGATGAATACGCAGAAAATGGCAATAAAAAAAGCTCAACTACTTTTGTAAGAGGTATCAAAAAAAGCCATATTGCTTATTCAGCATCAAGCAACAAGGTTGAAAAAGAAATTGAATATAATAACAACGGCGACAAAATTCTTGAAATTTTCTATTGCACATCGGGAATAAAAGGTCTTGAGCGCAAATTTAATCCTGCGACAAAAGAATCTGAAGACACTTCATATTGGGCAAACGGAAACACAAAAGAAATTACAAGGTTTTTAAACAACAATAAAACATACGAACTTAAATGCGCGGAAGACGGCGCAAAGCAAGAAGAATATATTTACGAAAACACAACAACAACCAAAAAAGAATATTCAAAATATGGCATTAAAGAAACCGTAACTTCAAGAGGTATGACAAGTTCTTGCACCATGTATGATTACAATGGCGAAAAATACCATGAAAGCTTATACAAAAACGGTATTTTAACAAAAGAAAGAAGTTATAAAGAAAACGGCAGAATTGACAGCGAAATATTATACAATAACGGAACAGCGGTAAAAGAATTAAATTACTGGCAAAACGGCAACAAGAAAAACGAAGTAATTCGTTGGACCGAAGATAAGTATAACATTTTTGAATACAATAAAAACGGTATTTTGAAAATTAAAAAAGAATACGATTCATCAACACAAATTATTAAAACAGAATTATTCAACAGCACAGGTAAAAATGTGGCAGTTGGATATGCAAAAAGATTTTTTGACAGATTTGATTTAGCAATTTGTTTCGACAAAAAGAACGGATTGTTATCGCCAAACAGTGAAAACTACAACATTATCAAAAAACTTTGTTTTAATATTATGTACAAAACAGTTCGCTTAGTGTAATCCGTAATTCTGAGATCTCAACAATTTTTACACCCAAACTTGATGTGTTATAATTTATTTTATTACATATGAGGTTTGAGATATGAAAATTACTGATGATATTAAATATATTGGCCTAAATGATCACAGTATCGACTTATTTGAAAGTCAATACAAAGTTCCAAACGGAGTCGCTTATAACTCTTATGTAATTTTAGATGAAAAAATTGCTGTTATAGATACAGTTGATGCAAATTTCACGCACGAATGGTTAGATAATCTTCAAGAAGCACTCGGGGGCAGAACTCCTGATTATTTAATTGTTCAACACATGGAGCCTGACCACAGTGCAAACATATTAAACTTTGCAAATTCATACAAAAACGCAAAAATCATATCAAGCGCAAAAGCTTTTAATATGATGTCGCAATTCTTCAAATCTGATTTTGAAGATAGGAAAATTGTAGTTTCAGAAGGCGACACAATAAATCTCGGAAAGCATACATTGACATTCGTGACTGCTCCTATGGTGCATTGGCCCGAAGTTATTGTGACATACGATAGCTATGACAAGGTTTTATTCTCAGCTGACGGCTTTGGAAAATTCGGCGCATTGGATGTAAAAGAAGAATGGATAGATGAAGCAAGAAGATATTACATAGGGATTGTTGGCAAATACGGCGTTCAGGTTCAAAATTTATTAAAAAAGGCAAGCGGACTTAAAATTGAAAAAATTTGCCCGTCACACGGGCCAATTCTTACGGAAAACCTTGGCTACTACTTGAATTTATACAACACTTGGTCAAGCTACCAATCAGAAGCCGAAGGGATTATGATAGCATATAACTCGGTTTATGGGAACACCAGAAAAGCAATTATCGAGCTTGAAGGCAAATTAAAAGCAAAAGGTTGTCCCGAAATTAAAGTTTTTGACCTTGCAAGATGCGATATGCACGAAGCAATCTCAAACGCTTTCAAATACAGCAAACTCATTGTTGCAACAACCACATACAACGCAGACATTTTCCCCGCAACAAGAATATTCCTTGAAGGCTTAAAAGAAAGAAATTACCAAAACAGAACCGTTGCACTCATTGAAAACGGCACTTGGGCACCGAATGCCAAAAAAGTTATGCAAGGGATATTTGAAGAATGCAAAAAGATAACTTTACTGGATACATCAGTTACAATAAAATCAGCATTAAACAATGAAAGTTCATCACAAATTGAAATACTTGCAGATGAGCTTTGCAGAAATTATATCGCTTGGGACAATGAAAAAGCAAATAAAAATGATTTAAAAGCTTTGTTTAATATTGGATACGGTTTATATCTCGTAACTTGCCATGACGGGAAAAAAGATAACGGGCTTATTGTAAACACTATCTCACAAGTTTCAATATCACCTGATAAAATTGCCGTTACGATAAGCAAAGAAAACTACTCGCACCACGTAATAAAACAAACCGGAAAATTAAATGTTAACTGCCTAACCACCGAAACTCCTTTTTCGGTGTTTGAAAAATTCGGCTTCCAAAGCGGAAGAACAGCTGATAAATTCAACGGTTGCACACCGCTGCGTTCAGATAACGGGCTTGCATTTTTGCCAAAATATATAAATTCATTTATGTCGCTTCAAGTTGAAAAATATGTTGATTTAGATAGCCATGGAATGTTTATCTGCTCAATTGCTGAATCGAGGGTTATCTCAAATATCGAAACAATGACATATTCACACTATCATGCACACGTAAAACCAAAACCTCAAACAGAAGGCAAGGTTGGTTTTGTTTGCAAAATTTGCGGTTATGTTTATGAAGGAAAAACCTTACCGAGCGATTTTGTATGTCCTTTATGCCAACACGGCGCAAGCGATTTTGAACCTATTGCGAAATAAATTTAATTAAAAACTGAACCATTCTGAAGATTGAAAGTCTTTCTTATCTTTAAGATTGACTTCTTTCATCCTGTTTTTTTCTTGCAACTCTTTAAGCTTTTGTTCTTGCTTTTCTTGTTTTTCTTTTAGTTTTTGCAATTTAATTTCATTTTTTCTGGTTTCTTCAATTTGCCTTGCTTTTAAATTTTGCAATTTAATTTCATTTTCTCTTGTTTGCTCTATTTGCTTAACTTTTAAATTATTTAATTTAATTTCATTTTCTCTTGTTTGCTCTATTTGCTTAACTTTTAAATTATTTAATTTAATTTCGTTTTTTTGTGCTTCTTTTTTAGCTTTTTGAGCTTGCTTAAATTCATAGTTTTGAAGTTTAATAAATTCTTTTTCGCGCTTTTCTTGAAGCTTCATTTCTTCTTTTTGCCTCTTGGCCTCAGCTTTTATTGCGCGTTTTTCTTCCATTCTTTCAATTTGCGCATCATAGTTTGCAAAATAAGTATCCAAAGCACCTGTTGTATTAAGCAAATCCTTGGAGCTACCTATTCTCATTTTTTTATTTACTGCATAAATAAATTCACGGCCTGAATCAACAACTTTATCAGCAGAGCCAACAAGATTTAATGATTCTCTAACCCCTTGAGCAATTTCAGGTGAAACAAATTTTGAATACCTTTTAATTCTCATGGCACCTTCGTAGTTACCGTAAGTTATAGTATCCAAATTTTTCATTTTATTGTTTCTTATATTTTTTGCATAAATTCCTTCCCAAAGCACTTTTTCAAATTTCGTATCCACAAGAATAGCGTAAACCGTAAGTCTATGAGTAGGGTTAACTACATCGAACCCAGGAACATTCCAAGCACTCCACAAAGTTGGCTTCAAAAAATCTCTCTGAATTTCCATATCCGATGTAATGAATAAAATTTTATCGCACTTAATTTGCTTTGAAACTTCTTTAAGGTAGTTAAAATCAAGGTTATAGGAATTATTGAAATTCCTCATCCTTGCAATATTTTCTTGTTTGATTGGTTTTTTCAAGAGCACTTCTTTAACTTGAGAATACGGAATAACTTGCAGTTTTCTGTCTTCACTTAAAATATCAGCAACATCTTGCATAAGGAAATCAGGTGTTTTGAAGTACCAATTGTAAGGATTTTCTTTCGTGTAAACAGCATCCGAGAGAATTGCAACACTTGTTGCACCCAAAGATTGATTAGGCACAGAAAACAGAAACAAAAACCCCAAGATAAAAAATAACCTTTTCATAATTACATATTATCTGTTAATTTTTACTCTTTCAAATCATATAAATTGCCTAATTTTTTGACTTTTTTTACGATTTCATTAAATTTCAGATTGGAAATGTCGTGACACGTAATACTATGCCTTTCAGATATCGTCTGCAAAAATTTTTAGAAATAAGAATAAAAAGAAAAGAAGAGCAACTGCAAGAAGTTATCAAGGCTCAAAATGAAGTTATAAGAATTGAAAATTTAATAGAAGAAAACAAAAGGGAAATAGTGCAAATTCGCTCAGACATGCGCAAAGCAGACCCGCATATGTTTGAAAGGTATGATACTTTTTTAAAACATTTATATGAAAAAGGCGAAAAACTTGAACAAGAAAAAGAGGATGCACTAAAAGAACTGGAAAAACAAAAAGAACTTTTAAGAGAACGCGAAAAAGAAGTAAACGTGCTTGAAAAGCACAAAGAACACAAAAAAGACGAATATATTTACGAACAAAAGGCAGCAGAACTCAAGCAATTAAGCGAAGTGGGTTCGCAAAAACACTTTAGAACACTACAAGAGCAAAAAGCAGAAAGCGGTGAAGATTGATAGTCAGCCAAGGTCAAACACAAGAAATATTAAAACTTCAAACCCCAACCGAAGGGCTTGCTTCACCTGCACAAATAACACCGAGCACACAAACGCAACAGGGGAACTTTAATCTCGAATCAACACAAAATATTGCAGGTAATGTAAACGAAAACGGTTTCACATTTGCTGAGCAATTAAATTCAATGCTTGGCGAATTCAAGCCAAATTCAAACATTTTTGATTTTGGTGTTATTGAAGAAAGCTTAGCTCTTGAAGGTTTTAGTGCTAACGATTTTGCGGAAATTAAACAACTTGATACACTAGAAGTTTCAAGGGAAGATGCACAATTTTTTGTAAATATGACACAAAACGCGCAAACTTCCGTGCAAAACATTGGGAATGATTTAAAAGTTGTGCAAACAGAAAAAGCAATGGAAGTATCAAAAACCTTGGTGAATTTGCTTGAAAAAGCACAATCAACACAAAAGCCCATACGTCTTGATTTTGATAACAATATAACTCTTGTTTTGAAAGTAAATAATCAAGGTGTGCTAAATGCGGCGTTTTTCCCATCGGACACAGCAGCAGAGCAATATTTAAGAAACAATATTCCGTACTTAAAAAATGAACTTGACGCAAAAAATATTTCATACGGCACATTGAATTATTTTAGCAGACAAAAGAATAATCAAAAGGAGAAAAATAATGAATGATTCCTATATTAACGCCCTAAATATTCAAAGCAGTGCGAAAGGCTGGATGGACGCAACTGTTGAAAATATGGTGAATCTGTATACGCCCGGGTATCGCGAAAATAAAGTAACTTTCAAGACTTTTCTTGATAGCGCATACACTGACGGGCACTTGAAAAATTTGGGTCAAGGCAAAGCAATTCCAGGGACTTCAACAGAAAACGTTTATCTTGAAGGAAACGGCTATTTTGTTATAAGAAAAGATGACGGCTCGCTTGCATACACAAGACTAGGTGAATTCAAATTTGACGGCGAAGGTGTTTACAAAGCAGCGGACGGCAGCAAAGTTCAAGGCTATATTTTGAATGATAAAGGCGAAATTATGTCTGGCACAAAAGCACTCACCGAAGATGACTTCAAATCCACTCTTGAAGAAGGTGGGGCAATGAAAGTACCAACAACCGAAATCAAACTCTGGATCGACCCGGATAACGGCAAATATCTCGGCAAATATGACGAATATGAAATCAAAGAAGATGGTGTTTTATATGGTAAAACAAAAGGCGGAAAAGAAACTAAAACTCCGTTATTTAAAATTGCCGCAATGAATTTCAACAACGCACAAGGTTTATACGAAATTGCTCCGGGACAATTTGTTGAAACTGAAGAATCAGGAAGACCAACAATCGGCAAAGGCGAAATAAGAAGTGGTTTAATTGAACTTTCAAACATAGATTTCAAAGCAAATATCACTTATTACAAAGAAGCTAAAATGCAGCTTGAACTCTCAAACAAGCTTATGCAAAGCTATTCACAACTTCTTCAAACAGCAATGGGTCTTCTTCAAGGCTAATAAACCAATATATTTCTAAGTATTTTTGTTTCTGCTATATTGATTAAATGATTAATATAGCAGAATTTTTTAACAACAATAAAAAATATTTCAAAGATTTAGTTACTCTTGCAATTCCTATTCTTACAGGACACATCGCACACACACTTATAAACATTGGCGATATTCTTGTTGCAGGAAGGCATTCAACTCTTGCACTTGCTGCCATAAGTGTTGCAAGTGCCATATTTATGACTTTTTCAATTGTGGGCATTGGCTTAATAATAAGCGTTTCGCCCGTTGTTGCAAATCTTAGAGGAAAAAGAGAAGATTCAAAAAGCCTCATAAGACCAACTTTACTATATTCGTTTGTAATCGGCATAATAATTTTTCTTTTAACAAGATTAAGCGCATATTTTGTACCACATATTGAACTTGCAGACAATTTAGGTCCTTATGTTATTGAATATTTAAATATCACAAGCTGGTCTGCTTTTGGAATATGCATATTTGTTGGTTTAAAAGAATTTTTACAAGCATATGAAGTTGTTAAGTTTCCAAATTTACTTGCCGTTATTTCGATTTTTGCAAATTTAATTTTTAACATAATTTTTGTTTTTGGTTTTTTATTTGTGCCCGCATTTGGCATAAAAGGTTTAGCATACGCAACAACAACTGTTAGAATTGGGCAAGCACTTATCCTTCTTTTGTATTGTACACCATATTTGAAATTGCACTTAAGGCGACAAAAAGGATTTATGAAAGATTTACTCAAAGTGGGCTGGCCAATAGCGTTAGCTTCTTTTATTGAATTTTTAGGATTTAACATAACAGCAGTTTTGGCTGGAAAATTCTCGGCTGTTTTATCTGCGGCACACAACATTATTATCACCTTTGCCGGCGCCACATATTCTGTTCCACTCTCTATTGCTTCAGCACTTGCAGTTAAAATTGGATTTGCTCGTGGCGAAAGAAATTACTTGGATATCGTCAAATATTATAGGGCAGGTATTATTTTTATAATTTTATTTATGTCCACTATGAGTGTATTTTATCTTGTAACTTCAGAACACATTATAAAACTTTTCACCCCTGACACAGAAGTTGTTCAAGCAACAATTCCTGTTATGGCACTTTTTGCTTTCTTCCTTGTTTTTGACGGGCTGCAAGGAATTTCAGGCGGTGCACTTCGCGGAATTAAAAAAACAAAACCAATAATGTTTTCAATGCTTTTTGCGTTTCTCTTTATTGGAATTCCAGTTGGCTGCACGCTTGCGTTTAAATACGGAATAGTCTTAAAAGGCTTTTGGATAGGGCTTGCCCTTGCACTATGCAGTGCAAGCATATTCTCAACAAGCTTTTTCTTGTATAACTTGAAGAAAATCAAAAAAGAATTAACAAAACAACTTTAAACTCAAAGCCCTGAAGTTTCCTTCAGGGCTTTTCGCATAATTATTATTCGCTACTTATTTCTTTGGTAAAATATATCTTAGAGTCGTTATGGAATTACCATTTGAATCAGCAGAAATGCCTAAATATTCAAATTGTGCATTTCTTGGGAATATTTTGCGACCGCGTAAATCAGAAACTTTTGCACCTTTTGGAACAATTATTTCATAGCTATCAGGGTGCATTTTATCTAATACGGAATCCGTACACTGAGCATAAATATTATTAGTAAATATATCTCCTTTTTTTGCCCCCTTTAATTTTGCAGCAAAATCAGGACCAAAACCATTTTTGATACAAATACCACCAATTCTTTCTTGATGTTTTGAAGGCTTTATTTTATCAAAAGATTTATCAAAAATCTTGCAAAGCAAATCTTCTTCTGGCTTAATCGTGCCGTTTGCAACCAAACGTCTAGCTCGGTTATCAAACGCATAACGAGAATTCGAAAAATCAGTGAATCCGCCTGTACACAAATCTAATAGTTCGTCATCCGTACATTTAATTCCTGACGCATTTAACTTTTCCTTCAAAACTTGAATTTCCTTTTGCTCGGTTTCAGCTGATAGGATAAAATGTGTCTTTCGATACTCAATTCATGATATCTTGGACTGTTATACCACAAAATATTTGCGCAAGATTCTTTTGTTTGTGCTATTTGTTTCGCAATGTCTTCAGAGAATCCTTTATTTTTTATTAGATTCACCCTTGCTTCAAAATCATCAGGAATGTCTTTTATCGCCTTTTTAATAAACTCCGCTTCAGCTTTTTCAAATTCCTCTGTTGCCTCTTGGATAGCTTTTTCTATCAAGGCTTGCTCTTCGGCGGCTTTTGCTGCCTCTTCTTGAATTTCTTCAACGGTTTCTTCTGTTATTCCAGCTTTTTTTTCAAGAGCATCAGCTGCTTTGTCGTCTAGTTTTCCAGCAGCATCCACAACTTCATCGTTTTCTTTACTTATTTCACCTGCAAGATTGTCTGCAACATTTGAAGCCTCGTCGCTTCCTTTGCCTGCCGCTTCTTGTATTTCTTGAACAACATCACTCGTCCCTTTGCCTGCTGTATCTTGTCCATTTTTAATGGCTTGATCAGCACCTTTATTCAGTGCGTCTCCTGCTTCTTGAGCGCCTTTTTTACCAAAAGGCCATTTGATTTTTCCTGTATTAATACCCCAAATTAAAGCTCCTGTAGCAGCAGCCAAAGTAGCGAGTCCTAAAGCAAGAGGTACTTTGGATTTTGCTTTTTCTTCAGCCTTAGAATTTTCATCGGTTTGTTTTTCAAAAGTATCAGGTTTCATTTCTGGAATCTGCTTTTTCGCTTCACCGGATGCTTCAGCGCCCTTAAAACCGATTTGCGAAACCTTGCCAATGGCAT
>JAFVOZ010000054.1 GCA_017505585.1 bacterium | reverse complement strand
GCATCTGCAAGCTTACTCACAACAGTAAGAGATTTAAACAGCACATCAGTTTTAAGTATTTATAATTCAATTGGGAATTTAAGAATGTAATAGTTGCGGTTTTATTAATAAAAAGCTTAGAAGCCTGAATTTCATTTTGTTCACTTTTTCTTTTTGTTTATTGAATTTTTATGCTATAATTTCTATTGCCACGATCCACGGGGTTTTGCGAACTCTTGACCGTAAGCTTATGACGGGTGCAGAGCCTACTGTGAGGGTTAAGGGCGAAAAACTCGAAAATTGATATTTTGTTGATAATGCGAGCACAGATGACGTTAAATATTTCGAACCGTGTCAGGATAGAAATATAGCAGCACTAAGGAATGGTTTGCGGGTGTTTGTGTTTGCAGAGGAGAAACATCAATCGTAGGTTTTTTGTTTTTATCTCGATAGGTAGTGTCGTGGCTTTTATTCTTTTAGATATTCTTTAATTTCGCTTATACTTTCTGAGTTTCTTAATTTTTTAAGTGCTTCGACTTCAATTTGCCTTATTCTTTCTTTTGAAAAATTAAGGGCTTTTCCAAGTTCATCCAAAGTTTTAATTTTGCCGTCGCAATTCAAGCCAAACCTGTTTTTTAAAATAAATTTTTCTCTGCTTGTCAGTTGTTTTAAAAGTTTTTCGACATCTTTTTTTAAAGATTTTTTCTCTGCGATTATATCTGGTTTATTGCGCTTATTATCACAAATATAATCTTGAATGCATAAGTCTTCCGCAACGGGCGTGTAGAGACTTATTGGCTCTTTTATCATTGATTTTTTAATTGAAATTACTTTTGTTTCGGTCATGTTTAATTTTTCTGCAAGTTCAGAATTGTTCGGTTCTCTTCCAAGCTTAGCGCTAAGTTCAATGGTTGCTTTTTTAAGTTTTCTTATTTTTTCGCTCATATGAACGGGAATTCTGATAGTTTTAGAGTTATTTGCAACAGCTCGGATGATTGTTTGCCTTATCCACCAAGTTGCATAAGTTGAAAATTTAAATCCTTTTTCAACATCAAATTTTTCTGCAGCTTTGATAAGCCCGATTGAACCTTCTTGAATTAAATCCAGAAATGAAATTCCTTGTCCGATATATTTTTTTGCAATAGACACAACAAGCCTTAAATTTGCTTGAATAAGCTTTTTCTTTGTAATTGCCTTTTTCTTTTCATCTTCAGATTTTATTCCTTTACCGATTTCTTTTTCGTCTTGTGCGTTTAATAATTTAATTTTCCCTATATCTTTTAGATACATCTGCAAAAGCTCGTCTTTGTTAGAGATTGCGCTAAATGTCGTAAATTCTTCTTTTGGTGTTTCGAAATTATTAAAAGCGAAATTTTCGCAGAAATTTAATTCATTGTTCATACTTCCAATCCTCAAAAAACTCTATATATTACGACGTAATAAATTTTTTAAGTTCCATGTCGGGAAATACTTGAAATCCGAGTGTTTTTTGGTTATGTTTAAATTGTTGTGAGGTTTATGATGACGGATGATAAAGCCTTAATTTCAGAATTGAAGGAGGATATTACAAGATATCATGAATCACCGTCCGCATTTTTTAGCAAAATCATCTCTGAAAAAACGGAAGATGAGCTTGCAATGGCCTATAATTACATTTTAGAAAATGTTAACGATATTTCATTTTTAACGCAAACCGTTCGTGAAATAGATAGGAATAGAAATCCTGAAAATTTAGATGTACTCATTGATTTTTTAATGTCTAAAAAAGAAGAAGATTTTTGCACTTCTGAATCTTCAAAAAATGATTTTGTTGCACTTAAAATTTTAATTGTTCGCGCCATTTCTAATTTTAGAAGTGAAAAATCGACACCTGCTTTGCTTTATTGTCTAAATTCAAGAAATGAAAATTATAAACTAAGACTCTCCGTTGCGGAAGCTTTAGGCAAAATTGGTGATAAAACAGCCGTTGATTCATTAATTCGGGTTGTCAAAAACGAAGAAGAAAAATCGGTTTATGTGCGTGAATCTGCTGCCAAAGCGCTTGGTATGTTGGGTGATTTAAAAGCAATTGAGCCTTTTGTTATGATTTTGCAATCTAAAAAAAGTTTTTTGAGCAAGTTTACTTTTTTGAAAGAACAAATTATTGAATCCATAGGCAAGCTCAATTGTGCGCAAGATAGAAGGGTTTTAGAAGTTTTAGAAGAATCTTTGCAAGATGAATCTTCGCAGGTGCGTTTGAATGCAATAGAATCTCTTTCAAATTCGGATTTTTATGAAGCAGACGGCTTGATTGAAAAAATGATTTTTGATTCTGACTCGGATGTTTCTGTGGGTGCTTTAATATCATTGTATAATATGGGCGGAAAACAAAGAATAGAGCGAGTTTTAAGAGAAGTTGAAAATTTTCCGATACATCTTCTTCAAGAAGCACGTGATTTGCTTGATTTAGAAGAGGAAGAAGATGAAGAATAATTCCATCATATTGCTTTCAGGCGGGCTTGATTCTTATGTTTCGCTTGCGCTTGCTTCTAGAAATTCAAATGTGGAGCTTGCCCTTATATTTGATTATGGTCAAAAGGTTTTTGAGGAAGAACTTGAGGCATCTAAAAAAATCGCAGAGCTCTATAATCTAAAATTAGACGTTATCAAGCTTGATTTTTTGAAAAATTTGCTTTTGGAAAATTCAGACTGGGTGCCAAATAGAAATGGGCTTTTTTTAAATATTGCGGCATGTTATGCGGATAAATATGGTTACAATGAAATAATTATTGGCGCAAATAAGGAAGAAGCAGGAAGATTTTCAGATAATTCCAAAGAATTTATTGCTCGTGCAGGTGAATTTTTTGAATATTCAACGCAAACAAAACCAAAAGTTATTGCACCGCTCCAGAATATGACAAAAGTTGAGATTATAAACAAAGGGCTTGAGCTTGGGATTGATTTCTCGTTTATTAAAAGTTGTTACAACAAAAAAACAGACACTGGCCTGAAGCATTGCGGGGTTTGCGCATCTTGTTTGTATCTTAAAGGTGCACTTGGTGAATGCTCTGATAAAAACTTGATAAAAACTTTTTTTTAAAAGACAATATGGGTATTATGAATACCATTTTTGTTCAAGAAAAGATAAAATATACAGGCAAAGAACTTTCACCCCATTGGATATATAAAAAATTTAACCGCATGGGGGATTCAATTTGTGCTTTTTTAGGCGAAGTTGAAGTTAAATTAACCGAAATGGTGGATATTGAAGATGTTATCGACAATTCTCCAATATATAGCAAAGAAATGCTTAATTTTATTGTCGAAATTTTTGAAATTCCACTGACTCAAGCGGTATATATGCAAAGGCTTTTAATTACTACGATAAAAGAAGAACTCGAAAGCAGAGGATTTTTTATCAGAAGAAATGGCGATGATTTGTTCTTTGGTGACGGAAAATTAACTGTTTCTATTGCAACAAAATCAATTACGTCAACACTTATTCATACAGGTATAAACATTAAATCAGAAGGTGCGCCGATTAAAGTTTCAGCGTTAGAAGACATGGGCATATCCGACATTGAAAATTTTGCAAAAACAATAATGGAAAAATTTAACAACGAAATTGAAGATATAAAACTAGCCACAACAAAAGTAAGAGGTGTATTTTGAAGCAGGATTATCTCGCGTACAAAAAACAAAAATTAAATGCACAAGCACAAGAACCCCAGCAGTTAAGAAAAAATGATAAAGAACCAAGCCAATTTCCAATGCTGTTTGCAGTTTTTGTTGTGTGTTTAATGCTTTTCGTTTTCTTTGTTGCAAGATATGGTACAAAAGTGGACATTGAATATGGGAAAATGTCTGAAGGTCCGTATGAAACCGTGCAAGAAACACAAAACGAAAATTTAACAAACAGAGAAGATATAAATTCAGGGCTCGACACCAGATTAAAAGAATTGCAAGATGCAAATCGTGCAGGAAGAGCCGTTATCCAAAAAGAAAAAGAACAAACGGATGAAATAAAAACAACACAGCAAGAAGAAACACAAGAAGCAGAAACCTTTGTTCAAAAATCGGGAGAAACCAAAGCGCAAGTTGAAAAACAAGCAAGTGCCCCCGAAGAGCATAGAGTTGTTTATTCAAAAGTGCTTCTTGGGCATTATTCTTCATACGATGAGGCAAAACAAGCTCAGGCAAAGCTAAAAGCGGATACCGGTGCAATTGCATTTGTTCGCAAAATGGGTAGTTTTTATGCTCTTCAAGTGGGTTCTTACCTTGACCCCGAGCAAGCAAGAGTAACTGCTGCTAAATACAGTAATATGAATTACTTTGTCTCAATTATAGAGGATTGATTTTATTTATTTTTGTTCTATGATTAAGTAAAATAATAAAGAATTGAAAGGTTAGCCATGTCACAAGTTTGCGAAATATGCGGTAAAAAATCAATTAAAGCAGCGAAAATTTCTTTTTCACACAAACAAAATACACACAGACAACTGCCAAACTTACAAACAGTTAAAGCAAAAATCAACGGTAGTGTGAAAACAATTAAAGTTTGCACTTCTTGCATTAAAGCAGGAAAATTCGAAAAAGCGTAAGCCGCATTAGAACTTTTTAACATTTATCCCGTCTTGACTATTGTTGAGAGGGGATTTATGTTTAGCGTTTTAACAACTTACATTTATGAAATTAAAAAAGGCGTAAAGCCTTGTGCATTAATAACTTTAGATAAAAACAGACTGGAATTTGCAATTAAAAAAATTGAAAAATCAGGTCTGTTTTATTTTGTGCAACATCTTAAAAACAATGCGCAAATTCAAAAAATAAATTTATTTTTTGGTGAACGTGAAATAGTAAAAGTTTTGGAAAAAATCATTACTTGCGATTTGAATAAGCTTTGCAGAGAGCATGATTTTATGCTTGGCATTCTTCTCGGATATGACATTAAAAAGCAGTGCGAAAGGTTTCTTGAAATTACCTCTAAAAAGCCGATTTCTGCGTGAATTTAATGAATTTAAAAACAAATATGCTATATTTAAAATATGTTTGGCTTTAATTTCAAATTAGATGACTTTCAACTGGAAGCAATTAATCATATTCAAGAGGGTAAAAGCGTTGTGGTTTGTGCTCCGACAGGTGCAGGGAAAACTTGCATTGCACAAAGCGCAATTCATTTAGCAATCGAAAACGGCAAAAGAATTTTTTATACAACCCCTTTGAAAGCATTATCTAATCAAAAGTTTTATGATTTTCAAAAATTATATGGCGAAGAGCATGTGGGGCTTTTGACCGGTGACACAACAATTAACCGTTCGGCGCAAATTGTTGTTATGACAACTGAAGTATTTAGAAATATGCTCTATGGCACAACTTTTGGTTCTTTGAAAGACAATTTGCAAGATGTGAGATATGTTGTTCTTGATGAAGTCCATTACATGAACGACGAAGAGCGCGGGACGGTTTGGGAAGAAAGCATTATTTATTGCCCTTCAGATATTCAAATTATTGCGCTTAGTGCAACGGTTGCAAATTCATTGCAACTTACAAATTGGATAAACACGGTTCATTCTAAAACAGAACATGTTTGGACAGATTTCCGCCCTGTGCCACTCAAGTTTTTCTATTATGACAGTTCAAAACCAAAAACGGTTTTGCCGCTTTTTACGCAAAATGGGAAAGTTAACCCTAACATTAAGCCAGAGAGCAAATTCAAACATTTTAAAAATCCTAAAGGCGCAAGAAATCCTGTTGTGGATATTGTTTCAGTTCTTGATGAAAAAGAAATGCTCCCTGCAATCTATTTCACATTTTCAAGAAAAAAATGTGATGAGAATGCCAGAAAATGTTCAGGGCTTGACCTTTTATCCAAAGAAGAGCGCTTTCAAGTTACACAAATAATCGATGAATATATTGCAGAAAATCCTTATTTAGAAAATAATCCACAAATTCAGCTTTTAAAATGCGGTGTAGCATCGCACCATGCGGGGCTTCTTCCTGCTTGGAAGGTGCTTGTTGAAAGATTATTCCAAAAACATTTAATCAAAGTTGTCTTTGCAACCGAAACGCTTGCAGCGGGGATTAATATGCCCGCAAAAACAACAATTATAAGTGCCGTTTCAAAAAGAACAGATGCAGGGCATAGAATGTTAACGGCAAATGAATTTTTGCAAATGTCAGGTAGAGCGGGTCGACGCGGAATGGACGATATCGGCTATGTTGTGGTTGTTGGCACACCATTCCAGACACCTGAAGAAGTCGGGAACTTAGTCAAGAGTAAATCAAATCCGCTTGAAAGTAAGTTTTCACCAACATATTCAATGGTGTTGAACTTGTTGCAAAGATTTACTTTAGATGAAGCAAAAGAACTTATTTTAAAAACTTTTGGGTATTTTTCAAGCTCAGAGCGAATTGAGCCATATATTGATGAAATGGTTGAACTTGAGCGAAAAATTGATGAAATTGAAAATTATCCGTGCCACGCGGGACATAATGCTGAAGATATGATGGAGTTTTTGAAATATAAAAACTTATATGTTCAATACAGAACATTATTCAAAACTCTCAAAAGGCAGTCAAAACAAAAAAAAGACGGGCTTCCCCCTGATGCACTTAAAATTCTTGAACAATCTAAAGAATTTAGGGCAAAAATGGAAAAATATGCTTGTGAAAATTGCAAAAGATATGCCAAGCACAAAAAAGAACTTGAAATTGTTATTCGATATGAAAGAAGAATTAAAAAACTGCAAAAAGAAATTGAATTTCAAAAAGATATTTATTGGAATAAATTCTTAGCGCATAAAAATATTTTAGAGCAAACAGGACACATCAAAGAAGATTACCCGACAGATAGAGGTAAAACGACAATGGGTCTAAGATGTGAAAACGAGCTTTATATTTCTGAAATCATTCAACAAGGGTTGTTAGACAATCTTATGCCACAAGATTTGGCAAGTGTTGTTTGTGCGCTTTCAACAGAAACCATGCGGCTTCAAGACGGTGCAAGAGTAAAACCGCCGTCAAAAGCAACAAGACAAACTTTGAATAAAATAAAAGATGTTCAAAGAAAAATATTTGTTTTAGAAAGAGATAATAACATCGAAAATGCAATGAATCTCAATTCATATTATTGTGGCATGATTGAAAATTGGGTGGTTGCGAATATGGCTGAAAATGTAAATCATGCGGAAGCTTGGGAAGAATTGTTTGTGGATTCTGAATTTTCTCAAGGTGATGTTGTTAGAGCATTCAAAAGAACAATAGACCTTCTTCGTCAATTCACGGTTCTTGATAATGTTTCAGATGAGCTTGCGCAAAATGCGAAATACACGATTTCATTAATAAATAAAGAGCCGATTAATATAGATTAATCAGCCCTTTTTCTTATTATCCTTACGTGTTTATTATTCGTAAGCGATTACATTTTCGAAATTAATTCCGTGAATAAGGCTTGAGTAAAGAAGTGCCTTTTCTCCGTTTCCGATTCCGATGTTGCCATTTTCGTCGATATGTGATTCAATGCTTCCTTTAACGCCTTTAGGTAAGTCATTATAAGAATTGCCTGCTTTTAATTTAGCCATTTCAGCTTTGAAATCTTTAACCGCACCAAGGTCTGACCATGTTTCGTCTTCAGGTTTTCTGTATACTTGCACTTTGAAATCGTCTTTTAATTGGTCTTTTTTGTTTACTAAAGTATCAATAATTGTGCTTGAGAAGTCATATCCCTTTGCGTTATGGAATGCTTCAGGGTTTTCTGTGTAGCTTTCTTTAATCCAATTCAAAGTTTTTGGAGAAAGAATGTAAGGTCCGACAATTCCTAAGTATTCATCTTTGTTTGGAAGTTTTGCTTTGTCTTTTTCTTCATCTGTTTGTGGTTTTTCCATAAACCAAAGAGCTTCCATATCTTCTTCAGATTTAACTTGAACAGCACCCAACGCACCGATTCTGTCGCGTGTCACAGGCAAAGCAAGCATTGTGAAATCAGCATCAGATGCTTCATGTTCTTTCATGATTTTTCTGATATTGATATCTGAGAAGTTATCGCCCCAAGAGAAAACAAGAGGTTTATCTGTTGGAATTGAGCCTGATTTCAAACCTTCAAATAACGCATAAGCACTGCCTTGTGCAGGTTTTACCTCGATGAAGTTTACATCTTCTACTTCACCTGCTCTTTGGAAGTTAGCAAGAATACCTTGTACAAGTTTCATATTTTGACCGTTTGGTGTGCTTGAAGGAATCGCGCTTGCAGGTTTTGTGATAGAGCGTTTTGGAATTATAGCTCCTTTTTCATCTCTTACTACTTTGTCGTTTTCATCAACGGTGATATCGCCTTGAAGTAATGTCATATCTCTGTATCTTGTGCCGTCACCGTCTGATGGAATAAAGAAATTGTAATCGTCTTTTACATCAGGAATATCTTCTTTGTCTTTTGTTGATGTTTCAACATAATTTTTAAGACCTGATGTCCAAAATTCTTTATATGCAAGTTTCATGTTGTCGTCAACGCCACGTTCGTCTGAACGAATACTTCCCCAAACTTTGCCTTTGAACGATACATCATTTTTTGGTGCAGCGTCTTTCTTTTCTTCCAAAGACACATAGAAGCTGTCGTCGAAAGAAGTTATTTTTGAAGTTTCATCAATTAAAAATCTTGAATCTTTAAAATCGGGATTATTTAATTTTAGAATATATTTTGCACCGATTTTAGGGTCTGAGATGTTATATGCACGAGCGATATCGTTTTCATCTTTCATGATAAATTGGTATTTTTTATCACCAACGGAAATTGTTTCAACTTTGCTTGCGCCAAAATTTTGTTTACGTGCATTAATACTAGGTGTTGTACCTAAAGAACTAATTGAATTAATTTTCATTAACCTTCTCCTAACATTTCATAACTTTGTTTGTTCTATTAAAACATGAAAAAAAATAAATTTGCCAGTAAAATTTGTTTAATAAAACATAATTTTGCCTTGAACAACAATATTTGCCATGCTAGAATGATGAAGGCAAAAAAGGAGAAAACTTTGATAAAAGTAGGAATAACGGGTGCTTTAGGCAAAATGGGAAAAGAAGTGGTAGAAGCAGTTAAAGCTTCTGCTGACTGTGAACTTGTTCTTGCGGTTGATATTGCAGGCGTCGGCGCAGAAGTTTCTCAAGGGGTTTTTGTAGAATCAGATTTGGAAGCAGGAATTGATAAAACAACCCCTGATGTAATTGTTGATTTCACACAACCTGATAATGTTTATAAAAATGTTAAAACATACATAGAAAAAGGTGTTAAATCTGTTATTGGAACAACAGGTTTGATGCCGGAGCAAATTAAAGAAATTGAAAAATTATCTGAAGAAAAGCAAGTTGGCGTTATTATTGCACCTAATTTTTCAATCGGTGCAGTTTTAATGATGATGTTTTCAGGGCTTGCAGCAAAATATTTTGATAATGCAGAAATTTTAGAATTTCACCATAATCAAAAGAAAGATGCACCATCAGGAACAGCGATTAAAACAGCTGAAATTATGCGACGCGAAAAAGATAATTTCACACTTGGAAATTGCCCTGAAAAAGAAACAATGGAAGGCGCGCGTGGGGCAAACCATGACGGCAACATAAGAATTCATTCAATCAGAATGCCGGGTTATGTTGCAAGCCAAGAAGTTGTTTTTGGCTCATCAGGTCAAACGCTTAAAATCAGACATGATTCAATTGATAGAAAATGTTATATGTCAGGTGTTTTACTTGCAATTAGAAATGTTTTTGAAAATAATAAATTTATATATGGTTTGGAGAATATACTATGACAAATTTACCCGTAATTGGAGTTTTAGGTGCAACAGGCGTTGTTGGCCGTGAAATATTAAAAATATTGGCTGAACTTAATGTTCCGTATTCAGACATTAAATTTTTGGCTTCTAGTCGCTCAGCAGGCAAAGAAATTGAGTTTAAAGGTGAAAAGCATACAATTATTGAAGCAACACCAGAAGCATTTGAAGGCATCAATATAATTCTTGCTTCAGCAGGCGGTTCTACCAGTCTTGCTATGGCACCTGAAGCAGTTAAAAGAGGTTGTGTGTTCATTGACAACTCAAGCGCGTACAGAATGGACCCTGAGGTTCCTCTTGTAATTGTTGGTGTAAACGATGAAGATTTGAGAAAACACAAAGGTATTATCGCAAACCCAAATTGCTCAACTTCTCAGTTAATGTTAGTGCTCAAACCACTTGACGAAGAAGCAAAAATTAAAAGATTAATTGTTTCAACATACCAAGCAGTTTCAGGCGCAGGCTTGAAAGCAATCAACGAGCTTCGTGATAATACCGAAGCTGCACTTAAAGGCGAAAAATTTGAAAATCAAGCATTCAAATATGAAATAGCATTCAATGTTATCCCTCAAATTGATACTTTTGTTGAAAACGGTTACACAAAAGAAGAAATGAAAGTTACAAACGAAACAAGAAAGATTATGCACTTAGCAGACTCTGTTCCAATTTCATGTACTGCAGTTCGTGTTCCTGTGTTTAACAGCCACTCTGAAGCTGCAACTATTGAATTTGAAAAACCGATTACACCAGAACGTGCTCGCGAAGTTTTAGAAGCTGCTTGGGGTGTTGAAGTGCTTGATAATCCACAAGAATTTGTGTATCCGACACCAAAACACACAGCAGGAAAAGACCCTGTGTATGTTGGTAGAATAAGAAAATCAATAGCTTTTGATAACGGTATCGATTTATTCTGTGTTGCAGATAATTTAAGAATTGGTGCTGCACTTAATACAGTTCGAATTGCAAAAAGAGTTATTGAAATGGGCTTATATTAAGAATAGGAGATTGTATGACACTCAGATATGACGCAGGTGAAGTTATTACGGCAATGATTACGCCGTTTGATAAAAACCTAGAGATTGATTACACGGCAGTAAATAATCTTGTAAGACATTTATCAGAAAATGGTTCGGATGCAATTCTTGTTGCAGGAACAACAGGCGAAAGCCCGACACTTACTCATGAAGAGGAATACGAACTTTTATATACAGTAAAATCAATTGCAGGAAATTCTTGCAAAGTTATTTTAGGCGCAGGTTCAAATTCAACAAAAACTGCCGTTGAATCAAGCAAAAAAGCCCAAGAACTTGGTGCAGATGCAATTTTATCAGTTGTGCCATATTACAACAAACCAAATCAAAAAGGTTTAATTGAACACTTTGGTGCAATTGCTCGTGCGGTTGATTTGCCAATCATTCTATACAATATTCCATCTCGTACAGGCATTGCAATTGACCCTCAAACAGTTGCTTTCCTTGCAAAAGAATATTCAAACATTGTTGCAATTAAACAAAGCAACCCTAATATCGATTTAGTTACAGAGCTTAAAAGCCTTTGCCCAAGCGATTTTGCGATTTATTCAGGTGATGATAGTTTGACTTTGCCCATGCTTTCTTTAGGTGCGCATGGCGTAGTTTCTGTTGCAAGTCATGTTGTTGGTTCTGAAATTAAATCAATGATAAGAAACTATAAAGCAGGTCAAATTAACGCAGCGAAAAATATGCACTTGAAGCTTTATCCAATTTTCAAAAAATTGTTTATGGCACCAAACCCAATTCCTGTCAAAGCTGCGCTTTCAAGCCTAAAAATATGCGAAGACTTTGTAAGACGTCCGCTTGTTGAACTTGACGGTATTGAAAAAGGCGAACTTTTATCGGTTTTAAATTCAGTATTCGAAGCGATTAAAGAAAACTAAAAAGCGTTAGAAAGATCTTCTTTAATCTGTTCAACAGTTACATATTCAATTGGAGAATTTTCATCTTTTTGAAGATAGATATCTCTGATTCCTGCTTGCACGATAAATCTTTTGCATAAAATGCAAATAAAATTGTGTCCCCAAATGTACATTGTGCCACCTTTGCAACGGTCTTGGCCTGCTTGGATTATGGCATTTTGTTCAGCGTGAATGCTTCTGCAAGTTTCATAGCGGGTGCCTGACGGAATATTATTTTCAATTCTGTAGCATTTGCCAATTTCAGCACAAGAAACAACTTTTGAAGGTGTGCCATTGTACCCTGTTGCTTTAATTTTTTTATCTTCGCCAACAATCACTGCGCCCACTTGTGCTCTTATGCAGTTAGAGCGAAGCGCAACAGTTTTAGCTATTTGTAAAAAATATTCATTCCATTTGATAATATCCATAATTCCCGCCTTTCAAGCGAAATATTATCAAAAATTTTGCTAAATAGCAAATAGGTTTATTCATTCACCATTTTAAAACCAAGTAAAAAGCCTTTGACAATTTTAAGACCCACGGTTTTCCAGAGTTTTTTTGTTTGTTTTTCAGCGGTAAAAAGTTGTAAAATGCTAACTAAATCTAATGCTTGGGCGATTAATTTTCTTGTGAGTGATTGTTTGAAATTTTTAATGTGTTTGAGTGCAGTGTTCACTTTTTTCAAACTTGCCTTGAATTCTTTAATTGCGGAAACTGCTTCGTATGAGCCTGTTTTGATAACTTGTTTCATATTAAGCACCCATCTGTCTGCTTTTAAAATATAGAAAATCAAAGCGGCACAGATAATAAGTTCAAGCGCAAATAATAATACGTTTACAAACATCATTAACATAACTGTATTATAGGCTATAACCCAATTTTTTATATCGTTAAATCAGACTATATTATCTCTTCAAATTTCTTGTTTTTAAATTTATATGGAGTAAATTTTTCTTTTTCTTCATCGTAAATAAATTTAATTGCGCCAAATTCTTTGGTAGAAAGAATTGGAATTTTATGATTTCTGATTATTTCCAAGGCTTCAGGGTGTGGGTGTCCATAGTGGTTTGAACCAGTTGAAATTATAACTTTTTCTGGGTTTAACTTCTCGAGGATAAAATTATCTGTGCTTTCACGTGCTCCGTGGTGCCCGATTTTTAAAATGTTGATTTCAGGAATTAAGTGAGAAATTTTCTTATAAGATTTTGCAGACATATCTCCCATAAATAAAACTTTTTCATTTTTGTATTCAAGAAGAACTACAACCGAATTATCGTTTGCGTTTTCTGAAAATTTATCGTAAAAAGTTTTGATTTTAAGTTCGTTTTCGCTGTATATTAATTCATTATTTTTAGCCTTTTGAACAAGTATTTTTTTCTCGTGTGCAAGTTTTAGAAAATTTTCACTTGCTTCGTTTTTAGTGTTTCCATGTTCAATTATTGTTTGCGCTATGCCAAAGTTTTTTAAAATGTCGTATGCGCCACCGGCGTGGTCTATATCAAAGTGAGTTAGAATAAGAAAATCAAGTTTTCTTATCGCCTTGTCTTTAAAATATTCGTTGATTATCATCTCTGCTTGGCTTTTACCTCTGTATGGGAGCTTGCCCGTGTCAATTAACATGTGTTTGTTTTGAGGAGTTTTGATTAAGAAACTGTCAGCGTTTCCAACATCAAACACAAGAATTTCTAAATTGTTATTTGCAGGTTTTATAAAGCTCAAACAAAGTGTGATAGTAAGAATTATGCTTAATGTAATGAGTTTTTTAGATTCAAATTTTTCGCCTAAACTTTTGAAAACAAAGCCTATTAAAATGTAATATAAAATTATTTGATAAATTTCAGGTGAGGGGAAAAATAAAATTGAAGTATCAAATGACGAAAAATATTTTGAAATTCCGATGATAATCGAAATAAATGGGTTTATAATTTCATCTAAAATTTGGACACAAAAATCTAAATGAAGAAAAGCAAAAATTGAAGATACAAAACCAAGAAAACTAACAATTCCAATGAATGGCAAAATGCAAATATTTGCAAAGAAACTATATGGTGTGAATGTGTTGAAATAATATAATTGAAGCGGGATAACGCTGATTTGGGCAACAAGAGGTACGCAAAACATGCTGATGAGCCCTGCGGGTGTTATTTTCTTTAAATATTTTCTGAATTTATTTTCTTTTATTGCTTCTTTGTATTTTTTGTTTAAGTTTGTAAGCAGCTTGGAAACATTATCCATACAATAAATAAGACCGAGTGTTACAACAAAAGATAATTGAAATCCGACATCAAAAATCATCTGCGGGTTGAAAACAAGTAAAATTAAGCCGACAAAAAACACCAAAGCGAAACTATCCGCTTCTTTATCAAATAATTTCCCGATAAGCACAAACAAAAGCATAAGTGAAGCCCGAAGAATTGAAGGCGGAAGTCCTGTCATAACAGAGTAAATAGCAACAAGTAAAATGCCTGAAATAATTGTTGCTCTGTAACTGAGTGAAATTCTTGAACCAACAAACCACCAAATCCCAAAAATAAGTGCAACATTTAACCCTGAAGCGGCAAGAAGGTGCATCAACCCTGAGTTTTTAAATTTTTCTTTAATATCTTCAGGAGGATTAACGGCGTCATCTCCAAAAACAACACCGCCTAAAATTTCATAATTCGGGCTTTTTATGTATTTCTTGTGTTTTAAAAGAATGTTTTCCCTTGTTTTATCTAGTGTTTGGACCAAGTCCCAAAACATTTTTTCTTTTGCATTTTCTTTGTTTTGAACAATTTTATAGCAATCATTTTCTCCATAGAAGGTTGTGAATGTGTTTTTGTGTGCAAGATAGGCTCTATAATCAAATTGCGAAGGGTTTGAGGCTGTGCTTGGTTTTCTCAACTTACCGTTAATTTCGATTATGTTTCCGATTTTTAGCTCAGGAGAATGCAGAGTGTTGTTTATTGTAACAAAGGTTTTTGAGTTTAAATTTTCTTTCGTTTCCTTTTCATATTCAATTTTATCAACCCTGAAATAGAACCTTGTTTTGTTTCTCTCGTCTAAGTTTTCAGGAATTGAGATAATTTTGCCTGTGATTTTTGAATTGTCAATAAAGCCAAGGTCAGATAAATTATCGGTTGTTTTTGAATGCAAATCATAATTAAAATTTGCGAAAATAAACAAACAAAATAAGCCTATTGAAAAGAATTTGCTAAAAATTTTTTTGTATCTTAAAAAGGCTAAAATTATAATTAAAACAAGTGCAAACGTATATTCAGCATTCAAAATAGCTGAAATTAAACCGAAGATATAAACGCCTGTCAAAATGATAATTTTGTTCATAAATTAAAATTTTTTAATCACATATTATATTTTATGTTAAAATCAATAATTATGAAAACATCAGCTGAAATTAGAGAATTATTTTTAGACTTTTTTGAGAAAAAGCACCAATCTGCTAGGATTAAATCATCATCATTGATTCCGAATAATCCTACAATTTTACTTACAACTGCGGGTATGGTTCAATTTGTTCCATATTTTTTAGGTTTGGAAACACCTCCGTTTGACCCTCATAGAGCAGTTAGTTGCCAAAAATGCGCTCGTGCGGGCGGTAAAGATTCTGACATTGAAAATGTTGGAAGAACGCCTCGCCACCACACATTCTTTGAAATGTTGGGCAACTTTAGCTTTGGCGATTATTACAAAGAAGAGGTTATTCCTTGGGCTTGGGATTTTGTGACCAATTACTTAGGTTTAGACAAATCAAGACTTTGGATTACTGTTTTTGAAAATGACGATGAAGCTATCGAAATTTGGAAAAAAGCAGGCGTTAGTGCAGATAGAATTTTAAGAAAAGGCAAAAAAGATAATTTCTGGGGTCCTCCAGGAGCGTCCGGACCTTGTGGACCATGTTCTGAGATACATTATGACCTTGGTGAGCACTTAGCATGCTCTGATGACTGTTCAATTGCAACTTGCGAATGTGATCGCTGGGTTGAAATTTGGAACTTAGTTTTCACAGAATTATTCCAAGATGAAGAAGGCAACCAATCACCGCTAGAAAAGAAAAATGTTGATACAGGTATGGGTTTAGAACGTATCGAAATGGTTTGTCAAGGTGTAAATTCAACATTTGAAACAGACCTTCTTTATCCAATTTTAGAAGAAGTTTGCAAAATTTCAGGAAAAAAATATAAAGAAAATCCAAAAACAGATATTTCTTTAAGAATAATAACCGATCATCTTCGCTGCGTTTCATTTATGATGGCAGATGGTATCAAAGGCTCAAATGAAGGCAGAGGATATGTTCTTCGAATGATTTTAAGAAGAGCATTGCGCCATGGTTATCTTTTAGGCTTAGAATTACCATTCTTAGCGCCTTTGGTTGATAAAGTTGTTGAAATTTATGGTGATTTCTATCCTGAATTAAAAGAAAATCAAGAAAAAATCAAAGCTTTATTCTTGGAAGAAGAAGAAAGATTTAAACTCACTTTAAAAAAAGGTTGGAAGCATATTGAAGAAATTATTGCTCAAATAAAAGCAGAAGGCACTGACACAATTTCTGGTGAAGAAGCTTTCAAATTATATGATACATACGGCTTCCCAATGGAGCTTACTCGCGAAATTGGACAAGAGCAAGGTTTAAAAGTTGACGAAGACGGCTTTAAGAACTGCATGCAAGAGCAAAAAGAAAGAGCTCGTGCAAGTGCTCAAAAAACAAGCGTTGCAAACGATATTGTTTATGTTGATTATCCTGAAACTGATTTTGTCGGATATTCAGAAGACGAATGCGATGCAACAATTGTTGGGCTTGTTCGCGGTCTAAATAAATTAACAGAAGTTGAAGACGATGAACCCGTTGATTTAATTTTAGATAAAACCCCATTTTAT
The DNA here is from genome assembly GCA_017505585.1 of bacterium. GTDB lineage: Bacteria > Cyanobacteriota > Vampirovibrionia > Gastranaerophilales > Gastranaerophilaceae > RGIG1918. The sequence continues at coordinate 23,022 of JAFVOZ010000054.1, read as the reverse complement.
GCTGAATGTGGCGGACAAGTGGGTGACACTGGTGTAATTATTGTAAATGACAACGAGTATCCTGTGTTTAACACATTCAAAGTTCAAAAAACTTATGTTCACCAAGCAAACGGTAACTTCAAAGTTGGTGATAAAGTGACTGCTAAAATTGATGCAAAAAGAAGACGTTTAGTTGAAAAGCATCACTCACTTGCTCACTTCTTACAAGCTGCGCTTATTAAAGTTTTAGGTGATGAAGTTCACCAAGCTGGTTCGCAAGTTGAAGAAAACAGATGTCGTTATGACTTTTCGTTCGGTCGTGCGATGACAGATATTGAAATCAATAAGGTTGAAGATATAATTAATTCTTGGATTTTAGAAGAAATCACACAACACACAGACGTGATGAAGCTTGAAGAAGCTAAAAAATCTGGTGCGATTGCTCTGTTCGATGAAAAATATGAAGATGATGTTCGAGTTGTTTGCTTTGAGCAAAATGGGAAAATCATTTCAAAAGAACTTTGTGGCGGAACTCACACAAGTGAATCAAAAAATTTAGGGCTTGTTAAAATTATTTCTGAAAGTGCTATTTCTCAAGGCACAAGAAGAATTGAGGCAGTTTGCTCTAAGTCCGCTTTTGATTATTTAGCAGAAAGATATAGAGAAATTGAAAAAATTTCTAAAAAATATAAAATTCGCTTCAATGAAGTTGATGAAAAAATTTCAACCCTTCAAGCGCAAAACCACGAGTTGACTGAAAAAATTGGGGCAATGGAAGCAGAAAATGCTAAAAGCCAATTTAATACATTCCTCTCTCGGGCTCGTGATGTTGAATTTGGTGGAATTAGCGCGAAAGTGTTTGTTTCGCTAATTGAAGAATTCCCACAAAATGCAATAAAAGCAGGCATTGAATTGCTTCACAGTAAACTTGGCGATTCTTTTGTGTTCCTTGTGAGCAAAAAAGCAGACGGAAGTGCAATTGTCTTTGCATCTGCAACAGATGGAATGGTAAAAGCCGGCATAAATTCAGGCAAAATATTATCTGAATTTGTGAAAAACCTTGAAGGAAGAGGTGGCGGAAGACCGAATGCTGCACAAGGCACAATTAAAACAACTGAAAATATTGAAAAATACTTGAAGGAATTAGAAGAAAGCTTTTAATTATGCAAGATATCTTAAAGCAAAATGTTTCAGAACTCTCTGAAAGAGTTGAAAACCTTGCGAGGTATCTTTGACGAGGATAATTTAAAAGCGGAGCTTGAAAAATTATCAACTGAGCTTCAAAAGCCTGAAATTTGGAATGATTCTGAACTTTCGGCTCGCCTTTCTCGTGAGCAAAAAAGTATTGAACAAAAGCTAGATAAAATTAAAAGAATAAAAAATTCTTTGGATGATGCGCTCGTCGCGCTTGAGCTTCAAGATGAAACTTTGATTGCAGAAAGTGTTGAAGAGATGAAAAATATTTCTTCAGAACTTGATAAATATGACCTTGAGCTTATGCTAAACGGCGAATACGATAAATCGGGTGCCATGCTTACGCTCACTGCAGGGGCAGGCGGTGTTGACGCTCAAGATTGGGCGCAAATGCTTGAGAGAATGTATTTAAGATACGCAGAAAAACACGATTTCAGAGCGGAAATTATAGACGGCACGGAAGGTGAGGAAGCGGGCATAAAATCGGCTGTTATTAAAGTTGAAGGTGAGTATGCATACGGTTATTTAAAGGCGGAGCATGGCGTGCATAGGCTTGTTCGACTTTCGCCATTTAATGCAAATAATAAAAGACAAACAAGCTTTGCTTCGCTTGAGGTAATCCCTCTTTTAGAGAATTTTGAAAATGAAATTGAAATCAACCCAGACGACATTGAAATTGACACTATGCGTTCAGGCGGTGCTGGCGGTCAAAATGTGAATAAAGTGGAAACTGCAGTCAGACTTCACCATAAACCGACAGGAATTGTTGTGAAGTGTCAACAACAAAGGTCACAGCTTCAAAACAGGGAAACTGCAATGCAGATGCTTGCTTCAAAGCTTTTGGCACTCAAGATAAAAGAGCATGAAGAAAAAATCTCTGACCTAAAAGGGGCAACAATGGATGTGAATTTTGGTTCTCAAATTCGTTCTTATGTTTTTCACCCATATAAAATGGTTAAAGACCATAGAACGGGTTTTGAGGTCGGCAACGTTGACTCTGTTATGGACGGGGGACTCGACGGGTTTATTGAGGCAAAATTAAAACAAAAACAGTAACTAAAATGTTACAAAAATCTCTAAATAAAGCTAAATTTAAACATTCGATTAAAATTTAGCATAAAAAAATGGGGCAATTTGCCCCAAACCTTTACATAATGTGTGTCCTCGTATTTAAACTTTTTATTCTATCCTCTACGACCCAAGTCTAATAGTCGCTAGTCTAGTAAAGCTTCTAAAATTGAAGCGTTCTTTTGTGCAAATGTGTTTTCACGAACTTTATTTCTATGGATATAAGTTCTTAATGCTTCACGAATTAATTCAGAGCGTGAGCGGTTTTCGCTGTCTGCAACGTTGTCGATTTCATCTAAAAATTTTTCGGGCATTGAAATAAGTACTCTAGCCATAGTTTATATCTCCTTATCTATTATGTATTCGTCTTACATTTATATAAACAAAATGTGTTATAAAAAATTGATAAATAAAGTATATATTTTATATATTCTGTTACAAAACTTAACAACGTCTTCTGCAACTTAAGTAAAATGGGGGGTTTTGTTTTTGTTGGCATCTTGTTTAACTTCACTTTACAAATTTGCAAAAATTTTTTTAGCTTATATAATAATTATTGTAATTTAGAATTATTTATGTGAGGAAAAGATGAACACATTAGAAAGAGTTAAAAAAGTAGTTGTTGACCAATTAAGCGTTGAAGAAAGCTTAGTTACACCACAAGCTAGCTTCACTGGCGACCTTGGCGCAGATTCTTTGGATACAGTGGAATTAGTTATGGCATTCGAAGAAGAATTCGGTTGTGAAATTCCTGACGAAGAAGCTGAAAAAATTGCTACAGTTCAAGATGCAGTTGATTACATCGACGCACACTTAAACTAATTAAAAGGAAACACTAACTAGATTTAAATTTAAACATTGGCGCAAACATTTGTTTTGCGCTTATGTTTTAAAAGAGGAGTTTTTATGGAAAAAAGAAGAGTTGTCGTAACTGGTATCGGTCTTATTTCTCCATATGGGATAGGACATGAAAAATTCTGGGATAACATAAAAGAAGGTAAATCCGGAATTACAAAAATTGAAAGAATACCTCTCGTAGGACAAAAAGTTTCAGTTGCGGGTGAAGTTAAAAACTTTGAAGAAATTTCAGGACTCGACCCAAAGCAATTAAAAAGAATGGATAGGTACATTCAATTCGCGCTTGTTGCAGCAAGAGAGGCAGCAGCTGATTCTGGAATTGATTTTGAAAATCTTGAAGATCCATATAGATATGGTGTTGTTCTCGGTTCTGCCGCAGGAGGTTTTAAAACTTTTGAAGAACAACATTTAACAATTATTGCAAAAGGGCCGACAAGGTGCGCTCCTTATACTGTACCAATGATTATTTCTAACATGGCAGCAGGCGAAGTTTCAAAAATGTTGCAAGTAAAAGGTTTAAATAAAGCAGTTACTACCGCTTGCGCTACATCTAACCATTGCCTAGGCGATGCTATGCGCTCAATTCAATATGGTGATGCCGATGTTGTTGTTGCGGGTGGTTCAGAAGCGGTTATTACTCATTTATCGCTTGGTGCATTTACTTCGGCGCACACACTATCAAAAAGCGAAGTGCCTGAAATTGCTTCAAGACCTTATGACAAAGACAGAAATGGTTTTGTTATGAGCGAAGGCAGCGCAATATTAATTCTTGAAGAATTAGAACATGCTAAAGCTCGAGGAGCTAAAATTTATGCTGAAATTGTGGGCTACGGTCAAACAGGCGATGCTTATGATTTAGTTGCTCCAGACCCTGAAGGAAGAGGCGCGATTAAGGCTATGGAACTTGCTGTGAAAGATGCCGGAATTGAGACAAAAGACATTGATTATATCAATGCACACGGTACAAGCACAGGGCTAGGTGACAAAGCTGAATCACATGCAATTGCTAAACTTTTTGGCGATTTAGAAACAAACCCAAACTTGAAAGTATCCTCAACTAAATCAATGCACGGTCACCTTCTTGGTGCAACTGGTGCAACTGAAGCAATTGCTTGTATTATGGCGATGAGAGACGGCATAGTTCCACCAACAATCAATTTGGACAACCAAGATGAAGAAGTTGCAAATTTGAACTATGTTCCAAATAAAGCACAAAAAGCTGAACTTAATTATGTTCTTTCAAATTCTTTTGGGTTTGGCGGGCACAACGCAAGTTTAGTATTTAAAAAGTATCAGGCATAACCTCATATAATTCAGGTGCTTCTTGAGCCAAGATATTTTTTTCAGGAATTTTCACAATTTTGTATGATTTTGCAAAATTTGAATATTCAATTTTTAAAATATCGCCAACGTGCACCGTCTTAGCGGGTTTTGCAGGATTACCATTTATAAAGACACGAGCGGAATCGCAAACTTTGTTTGCGACCGTTCTTCTTTTAATAAGCCTTGAAATTTTGAGGAATTTATCCAATCTCATTTATAACTTTTACCTTATAATCAGGAGAATTTTTCAATTTTTCTTCAATTGTATCGAATGTGATTAAACCATCTTGTGCGCCGAATTGCTCAACAACGCTGGATGAGTTTACAGAAGCCATTTTAAGAGAAAGTTCAACATCCCAATTTGTGCGCTCAATTGCAGCTGTGAAAGTCGAGGCGAAGGCATCGCCTGCGCCGAGCGTGGATCGGACGGGGCCGTCAAATGGAGGGCAAACATACATTTTTTTGCCGTCGTATGCGTATGCGCCATGTTTGCCATCTGTTATAACAACAATTGCTTCAGAATCTTCTCTTAATTTTTGAAGCATGGTTTTAACATCAGGATGTATATCTTCTTTTGAATAGAAAATTTCTTTCGTGTCAGGTCTTACGGAAATTTTTGTAAGCATTTGTGCTTCTTCTTTGTTTAAAACAAGAATTTCTGCTGTTTTTATTATTTTTGAAAAATAATTTGCGCCTTTTTTGATTGCGGTTGTTCCTGCATTAATTGCGAGGTTTGTTCCGTTTTCCTCTGCAAATTGTGCAATTTCGTCTAAAACTTTGTTGCTATCTCCTGCAAGAGGTGCAACATATAGCCATTTTGATTTTTTAATTGCGTCGAAATTGATATCTTGCTTAGCAATTTTCGAGTTCGCGCCCCTGTGCGCAAGAACAGTTCTATCTCCTTGGAAACTTACTAAAATTACAGAAAAACCGCTTCCGATTTTGTTTGAAATAATAGCGTTTGATGTATCTACATTTCTTTCTTTTAATAATTTTAAAATTGTTTCTTTTACATTATCTTCGCCGAGCTTGATAATTGTTGATGTTTTAAGCCCTAAATTCGCAAAGTTTACGGCCGTGTTTATTCCGCCGCCACCGCTTGAGAGTGTGAAATCTGTAATTTCAAGTTTAGAGCCGTAAGGAAATGCCATAAGTTCTGTGTTGTGGTCAATTGTGCTCACATTTACAACGCTTGCCTTATCACTTTCAATAAAAGCATCCATTGTGGCTGAACCTATTGTTATAACATCAAATTCTTTATTTTCCATAATTCTTCCTTTTTCTAAGCATTGAAATTATATCATATTGTTTGAGCTTTTGTCATTTAAAATGGGTTGATTACGGTACAAACAAAACAAAATGAACCGCGACTAGCGGTTCATTTTATGGTTATTTTTTAAATTGCTAACGAATTATTCTTCAACAACAATAACGCTAACTGGGCAACCTTCAGCTGCTTCTTTAACTGCGTCTTCGTTGCCTGCGATATTTGCTTCATCAACAGAAACAAGATCTTCTACATGGAAAACTGCTTCACAAATAGCTTCACAAGCGCCACAGCCGATGCAACCTTCTTCGATAGTAACTTTCATTTCTTCTCCTATAATTAAATACAAGCTAGATTATAGTAAAAGGATATTTAAAAAGCAAGTATATTTTAATTTATATTATTGAAATCTTGCTTGTTATGCTATGATAATTTTATGAAAAGATTAGTATTATTTTTATGTATTTTTTCAGTTTTTCTTTTTTCGGGCTGCGCAAAACAAGAAAAAAAATTATCAACTTTAGAAAAAATTAAAAAAGAAGGTAAAATCACGGTTGGTGTGAAAGTTGATTCGAAACCTTTCGGCTATGAACAAAATGGCGAATTGAAAGGATTTGATATTGATTTAGCTCACCTTATTGCAAAAAAAATAACTAAAAAATTAGAGCCCGAAGTTGAATTTGTGAAACTTGCTTCAAATGATAGAATTTTTGCTCTTAACTCAGGAGAAGTTGATATGGTGATTGCAACCATGAGTATTACTCCTCAAAGAAACGTTTTGGTTAATTTTTCAAGACCTTATTATGTTGCAGGGCAAGCTCTTATGGTAAAGCGCAAATCAAAAATCAAAGATATTTCTGATTTAAACGGCAAAACCACAGGAATAGTTTTGTCGTCAACCGGTGAAAGCACTATTATCCGCCTTGCGCCGGATACAAAAATTAAAGGCGCGAAGACATATACGGAAGCGTTTTCACTCTTAAAAACAGGTGAAATCGATGCGCTTCTTGCAGATGATACAATCTTATACGGGCTTATAAACGGAAGCAAAAGATATAAAATTCTTCCAAGAAGGTACACTCAAGAATATTACGCAATTGCGGTTCGAAAAGAAGATAAAGACTTGCAACACGTGCTTGATAGGGCAGTCAGACTCTTGGGTGATTCGGGTGAGCTGAATTTACTTAAGAAAAAATGGATGAAATAATTATCCTTTAATTTTTCCTGCTTCTATCTCAACTATTTTCATATCAGCTAAAAACTCTTCCGAAAATGCTTTAGTATCGGTGCATGTGATGATTGTTTGGATGTTTTTGTCAATTGAGTTCAGGAGATAATTTTGCCTTGTGATATCAAGTTCTGCAAGCACATCATCTAAAAGTAAAATTGGGTAATCATTATTTTTTTCTTTTATAATTTCAAGTTCCGCAAGCTTTAAGGCGAGAACAATCGTTCTTTGTTGGCCTTGAGAAGCATATTTTTTAGAATCTGTTTCGTTTACAAAAAACGCGATGTCATCCCTGTGGGGTCCTGTAAGGCACTGCATTTTGCGAGTTTCTTCGTCTTTTGTTGCGCATAATTTTTCATATAATTTTTCTTCGAGTTCTTTAACGGTTATATTTTCTTCTAAAAACTCGTTTTCGTAGTATGTTTTAAATTCTTCATTTTGCGCTATTTGTTTGTGTTTCAGGTTTGCAATTTTATTTAGTTCAACAAGAAATTTATTTCTTATAAAAATTATATTTGCGCCACTTGTTGCAAGTTGCATATTAAAAACATCAAGCATATCAGGGTCTGGTGGATATTCGCTTAAAAGATTTGCTTTTTGAAGTCTGATTTTGTTATATTTTTGTAGTTTTTCAATGTATACAGGGTAAATTTGGCAGATGGCATTATCTAACCATTTTCTTCTAAAACTCGGTTCTCCTCGAAGAAGAAGTAAGTCGTTTGTGCAAAAACTTACTGCTTGCAAAACTCTTTTAAATTCGCTTTGTTTGTTTTTTTTAAGTCCGTTAACTTTTAAAACCTTGTTTTTTCCTGCTTCAATTGTGATATTTAAATCAATATCTGTGTCGTTTTTTAGAACATTTGCTTTGATGGCGGCTTGTTCAGCCCCAAATTTAATTAATTCAGAATCTTTTTTAATCCTTGTTGAATCAAGTATTGAAAGATAATAAACAGCTTCAAGCAAATTTGTTTTTCCTTGAGCATTTTCGCCTATAATAAGGTTTTTTTGTTCGTTGAACTCAAGAAACAAAGTTTCATAATTTCTGAAATTTTTAAGCTCAATGTTTTTGACTTTCATAGCCACATTATAAGATAAATCTTAGACTTGGTGCAAATTATGACCAATTGGGGGTTTAAAAACTTAATAAAAATGTTATAATTTGAATACACCCTTTAAAAAAGAAGAAGTTATGGAAATTAAATTTAAAGAACTATTAAACTGTGCGATTGAGGCAAGCAAAAATTCTTATTCGCCATATTCAAATTTTCCTGTTGGGGCGTGCGTGCTCTATGAAAGTGGCGTTATGTATTCTGGAACAAATATAGAAAATTCAAGCTATGGGCTTGCGCTTTGCGCTGAGCGCAATGCAATTTCAAATGCGATAGCAAATGGCGAAAAAACAAAAATTGTAGCGGTTGCGGTATATTCGCCAAAGCAAAAAATGTGCACGCCATGCGGTGCTTGCAGACAATGGATTGCAGAATTTGCCAAATCTGAAAACACAAAAATTATAGTTGAAGATAAAAACTCAGACATAAAAATTTTTACTATTGGCGAATTATTGCCACATACTTTTGATTTAAAATCCGCTAAAAAATAATTTTAATGAACACAAAGAGTAACGAAGCTCATAAGTAATGTTCCGAGCACAACTCCGGTAATAGAATAGTGCGCTGTGTCGTATTCTCTTGAAAGTGGGAGTAATGTATCGAATGCGATGTAAGTCATAATCCCTGCAATTAGAGCAAACATTGCGCCAATTGTGAAATTTGGGAATAGATAGTGGATAAGTGCGAAGCCTATAATCCCGCCCAATGGTTCCATAAGCCCTGATAATGCGCAATATTTAAACGCTTTTCTTTTAGAACCTGTTGCATGGTAAACAGGCAATGCAATTGCCATACCCTCCGGAATATTGTGAATTGCAATTGCCATAACAATGGTAAGACCTAAGTTAAGATCAGCAGTTGTTGCAAAAAATGTAGTCAAACCTTCGGGAAAATTGTGTATTGCAACAGCTATTGCGGTTGTAAGCCCGGCTTTTTTAATTTTTTTAATTTGTTCGGGCGTTTTGAAGAAATGTTTTTCTTCGGTTTCTTCATTTTCTTTTATTTCATATTTTGTTTGGATGTGGTCAGGCATAAAAAAGTCGATTAAAATTGCGAGTACTATACCCGCAACAAACGATAAAAATGTTATCAAACCTGATTTTGCTGCATAAGTTTTGGCTAGCATATCATTTGCTTCGCCAAGTAATTCGCCAAGCGAAAGATATATCATAATTCCTGCCGAAAAACCGAGCCCGATTGAGAGCATTCTCATCGAATTTTTATTCGTAAAAAATGCAACGCAACCACCGATTAAAGTGGACAAACCCGCAACGGCAGAAAGTAATAATGCTGTAACATAGATATTCATAAAAAAATTTTATCACGAAAAAACAAACACAACTTACTTTATTGACCTATTTTATTTTTAATATATCATTTTATTAGCTAACATAAGGAGAAAGAAATGGCTCTTAAAGACTTTTTATTCACTTCTGAATCCGTTACTGAAGGACACCCCGATAAGGTTTGTGACCAAATTTCAGACGCGATTTTAGATGAATTTTTGACTAAAGATTCAAAAGCAAGAGTTGCTGCAGAAACAACCGTTACAACAGGTATGGCACTTGTGTGTGGTGAAATTACAGCAGATTGCTATGTTGATATCCCAAGAATTATCAGAAACACAATTAAATCAATTGGCTACAAAGGCGAAGAAGGCGGCGGTTTTGACTATAAAACTTGCGCTGTGCTCACTTCAATTGATGAGCAATCAACAGATATTGCAGGCGGTGTAAACAAAGCATTAGAAACTCGTGATGACAATGCTAATACATCAACCGAAGAAACTATGGAAGTTGGTGCAGGTGACCAAGGTATTATGTTTGGTTTCGCATGCGATGAAACTCCTGAATTAATGCCACTTCCAATTTCACTTGCGCACAGATTAGCATACAGACTTGCAGAAGTGAGAAAACAAAGAATTGTTGATTACCTTCGTCCGGATGGTAAATCTCAAGTTACGGTTGAATATAAAGACGGCAGACCATATAAAATCAATACTATCGTTTTATCAACTCAACACGACCCTGAAATAAATGGCATTTCAGACAATCAAAAATGCCAAGAAATCATCAGAGAAGACTTAATTAAACACGTTATCGATTATGTTTTCAAAGACGAAACAATTAAACCGGATGCAGATACTCGTTACTTAATCAACCCATCAGGAAGATTTGTAATCGGCGGACCTCAAGGTGATGCAGGTGTTACCGGAAGAAAAATCATCGTTGATACATATGGCGGATATTCTCGTCACGGCGGCGGTGCATTTTCAGGAAAAGACCCGACAAAAGTTGACCGCTCAGCTGCATATGCTGCTCGTTGGGTTGCAAAAAACATTGTTGCAGCAGGTCTTGCTGAAAAATGTGAAGTAGAACTTGCATACGCAATCGGCGTTGCTCGCCCTGTTTCAGTTTTAGTTGACACATTTGGCACAGGCAAAATTTCTGACGAAGAAATTTCTAAGCTTGTTTCAGATAATTTTGACTTAAGACCAATCGCAATTATTAACACTTTTGATATGAGAAACCTACCTGCGAAAAACGGTGGTAAGTTCTATCAAAAACTTGCTGCTTACGGTCACGTTGGAAGAACTGATTTCTATGTTCCTTGGGAAGATACTTCAGTTGCTTCTAAACTAAAAGAGCAAGCACTTGCATTAAAAGCATAATGACAGAAAATTTTTCAACAATTAAAGATATTTTAGAAAATGATTTAAGCGCAAACCCAAAATATAAGTTTGCGCTTAAATGTTCAACATTGTTTTCTTTTTGGGAAGAAATCGTAGGTTTTAAATTTGCAAAATTTACCCGCCCAACCTCAATAAAATTTGAAAAACTATACGTTGAGTGCAAAAATTCTGCTATAACTCAAGAACTTACAATGTTTTCAAAAAAAATAATTGAAAAAATTTCAGTCTATGCGGCACCTTTGGGCATCAAAGTTTCTGATATTGTTTTTTCTTATAAAAACTGGAAAACGGAAGAAGCTTTTTTTGATGAAAACGAAGACACCAATTTCGTGGAATATACAGAAGAAGAAATTTTAGCCCAAGAACTTTCGAAAGAAGATGAAAAAATTGTTTTTGAAAGCGTTGAAAAAATGGAGTTTTTGCCTCCTGAACTAAAAGAAAAATATTATATGGATATAATTAAAAGCCTAAAAGCTGAGGCTTTGCGCAAAAAACACGGGAATTAATTCAATCCTTTATACATAGAAATTCCTGATACAACTTTTTCAATGCCTTTTGAGCCTTGGTTATCTGCAAGATATACTTTATTAATGTAGTTTTCTCTTTTAACAAGAGGTGAATTTGATTGGGCAATTGTAGGATTTCTTCTCACAAACGCGTTCCAAGTTGAAGTTTCTTTAACCCAAGCTCTGATTTCTTCTTGTTTTGTGCCTGTTTGAGTGTGGTGTTGACTTTCATGCGCAATTAAGCACGCAATAGCTTCCGTTGGAGCATTTTGGTGTTTTTTGTTGATATAAATCACAAGTCCGCCTGATTTTGTTTTCATTGTAACGGCTTCGCAGTTTGCAAGTCCGTAAACTTCTAATTCACGGAACATTACTCTGATTGGTTTTTTTGTTGCGTTATTGCCTTTTAAAATTGAAATTACATCAAATCTGTTAATTGATTCTAAAGCTTGGATAGATGAAGTGATTTTAGCATTTGTTGTTATAGCTTCATAATTATCGGCGCAAACCATAGCTTGCCCAATCGCAAACATCGCCATAATTAAAACCATATATACTAATTTTTTCACGATTATTGTCCAATCCTTATCTTATGGTTCATGAGTCGACATTTTTTCGATTTTCTTTATGGTTTTAAATTAAATTGTTACATTAGTTAATATATTCTTTAAAAAATTCTTCTGTCCGATAAATTTCTTAACAATTGAACTTAGACTTTAAAAAATGCATTTTAAAAAGTTTAAATTTTTTCTTGTTTTATTTTTAATCCCTCTTTTTCTCCCTGTTTGGTCTGAAGATTTCCAAATAGATAAAAAAACTATGCGGGCAATCAGAGTTATGGAAGTGAGGCACTTTCAAAATAAACACGAAAATGAAGATATAATGTATAGGATAGAGGCTCTTGAAGATTATTTATTTGGCACAATAAACGTGGATTATTCGCTTTCAAAAAGAATTGAAAGACTAAAAATTGCAAGTCAGCAAAAAATGTTACAAGGAGTTTCAATTCCCGCAGGCACCGGAATTTCAAGAAAAAAAATGAAGAATAATAAAATCACGATTAAACAAAGTGACGATGTCGGAATTTTTGATGGTTTAATGAAGCTTTACGCACCCGATGTGTATGAATTTTATAAAAGAAAAAATGAAAGGCATTTAGAGTATGAAAATTAATTATTCAATTAAACTTTTCATCTCAGCTATAGCAGTTTCTAAACCGACAAACACGGCACGAGAGATAATGCTGTGCCCGATGTTAAGCTCGTCTATGCCTTTGATTTTATGCATGTAATGAACATTTTGATAGTTCAAACCATGCCCTGCATTCACCTTTAAACCCAAGGTTTGGGCAAGTTCTGCCGCGTTTTTTAATTTTTCAAATTCAACTTCAACCTCTTCCCCTTTGGCTTCAGAAAATGAACCCGTGTGGAGTTCAACATAATCTGCACCAATTTCAGCACTTGCGCGCACTTGTGCCTCATCTGGGTCAATAAATAGGCTTACGATAATTCCTTTTTCTTGCAATGGCTTTATAAATTTTCTCAATTTTTCTTTTTGGCCCGCGATATCAAGCCCGCCTTCGGTTGTGACTTCTTGTCTTTTTTCAGGAACAAGACAAACGCTGTGTGGCACAACATCTAAAGCAATTTTTTGTATTTCTTCGGTTGTTGCCATTTCTAAATTAATCGGAGTTTTTGCTTGTTTTTTAAGAGCATAAACGTCTTCGTCTTTAATGTGGCGTCTGTCTTCTCTCAAATGTATTGTAATTTCTGCAACATTTAATTTATCGCATATAAAACCTGCTTCAAGAACGTTTGGTTCAACTCCGCCCCTTGCGTTTCTAAGTGTTGCAACGTGGTCTATATTTACTCCAAGTTTCATTAAAACTCCTATTCTAAATTAATTCCTTTTTTTGCAAGCAATTCTGTTGTAATTTGCCTTACATATTTTTGTTGGTTGTGGATTGATTCAAGAGCATCAATTTTCACAAGTCCATATTCTTCAACCATATCTTTATATTGTTCAATAACCCTGTTTTGGAAAAGCAAATAGCTTTTGTATGGGTTGTTTGAAAGTTGCATATCCATACCTGCTTCATAGAATTTTGGTTGTCTGTTTGTACAAATTCTGTTTAATGAAACTTTTGCGCTGACATCAAAATAAAGTGCCATATCAGGTTTTACGGCAAAAGAATACATATTTCTTACCCATTTTTTATCAACATTTCTTGCAACATCTCTTGCAAATGCAGTATAGACATATCTATCAGCAAGAACGATAAAACCTGCACGAAGTGCCGGCATAATGATTTTTTCGTGTCTATCCGCAAAATCAACAGCGTGAAGTAAGCTGAATGTGCGCCCCGAGAGAAGATTTTTCTTTTTTGCACGTTTTGTTGTGTCTGATATAAGGTCAGATGAGTTCCATTGAGTTAAAATTACATCAAGTTTTTTGGATTTTAGCCAAGTGTATAGCAAATCAAGCTGTGTGCTTTTCCCTGAGCCGTCAATTCCTTCAACGCAAATAAGCGTTCCTGTCATGTTGTGAGGTGTATTAAATCTTAACATTTTGTCTCTTGTAAACTACTTATTTTACATCTAATATAATAGCATAAATTTATTTTTTATATGGAGCAGAAATGTTTAACATTTTCAAGAGGTCTTGGTTAGTAACATCTTCAAATCATATTATTCCTTTGTTTTTTGTGGTGTATATGATAATTTTTTCTCTGATTTTGCAAAAAACTCTGCCTTCTTCAAATGTTATAATGACAAACATCACATTTTGCGGACTTTTTCTTTTTTCTGCCGCATTTTTTGCGGGTTGGTTTGAAATGGTGAAACAAGCCATTATAAATAACGATAAAAAATTTGAAAATGAAGTTGAAAGAATTAAATCCTCAATTGCACTCAGGAAAAATTTTCTTGAAGGCATAACAAAATATATTTTTCCGGTTGCAGGTGGAATTTTAATCTATTACGTAGTGTTTTTTATAATAATTTATCTTGATATTATTGTTGCGGAAAAGTTTTTTGGAAAAATTGATTTTTTGGCGAATGATTTGAAAATAATAACCCAATCAAATGAAGCTATGGTTGCTTATTTTAAAGCACTCCCAAATGAAAAACTTTTAAAATTATTTTCTTGGGAAATGCTCTTTTTGATTACAAGCGGGATATATAGTATCCTTACTTTATTTTGGATTTCAGCTCTTTATTTCAATAAAAAAGAGTCAAAAAACCCTTTTATGTCTTATGCTTATTCATTTGAAGCATTGTTTAAAAAACCCTTTGGCGTTATTTTGTTTAATGTGATAATTGCTTCAATGCTGTTTCTTTACACACAAATTGCGCCGCTAACCGTTTTAAATCCAATTTTATCCTTTTTATATATGGTTGCAGGCATTTATTTCTTTGTGTTTTTAACTGTGTTAATATTTAATTATTATGCAAGAAATTTCGGAAATATTGGTGATAACAGGGGCGACTGCCTCAGGGAAGACAAAACTTGCAATCAAGATGGCGAGTGCGAATAACGCTGAGATAATCTGCGCCGATTCAAGAAGTGTATATAGAGATTTAGATATAGTTTCAGCAAAAGTTATGCCTGATGAAACAGAAGGTGTGAAACACCACATGTTAGATATTTTATCTCCAACCGAGGATTTTTCTGCAGGGGAATTTAAAAACCGTGCGCTTGATATTATTTCAGATATTCAATCAAGAGGTAAGAATGTTATTGTTGCAGGCGGCACTTGGTTTTATATTTCTTCTTTGCTTGGGCTTGTGGATATTCCCGAAGTCGAGCCGAATTATGAATTAAGGGAAAGCTTGAGCGAAAAATCATCCCTTGTTTTATATGATATGTTGCTTGATTTGAATGAAAAAAGAGCCAGAGAAATTGCACCTGAAAACAGAGAACGAGTGATTAGAGCAATAGAGATAGCTCTCGCTGATGACGTGCAAAATAAAAAATCTCAAAAATTACCATATAAAATGATAGCTCCTGATATAACCCGTGAAAATTTATATGAAAGAATAAACAAAAGAGTAGATTTGATGATAGATATGGGGCTTGAGGCGGAATATAGAAGAAATGTTGAAAAACATGGTATTTTACCGTTGTTTGAAGCGACAATCGGTTATCAGGAATTTATAAAATTAGATAACGGGATTTATCCGAATAAAGAATTTGCAATTGATAAAATAAAACAACACACAAGAAACTTTGCAAAAAGGCAAATTACTTGGTTTAGGTCAAGGGAAGATATTGAATACGTGAAATGCTGAGGCTTTTTAATTAAGCCATATCCCATTTTCCGCAAGTTCCGCCCCAACGAGCAATAATATTTCCTTTGATATCTGAAATTTTACCGCCATCTGCGGCACTTGGTGCTGTGTATTCGCCTTCAACAATTGTAATTACTTCGCAGTTATTTGAGCAACCGCTACAAGTCATAGTAATTGAATTAAAGCTCATATCTTTTGTTTGCCAACCTTTGAATTTTGTTTCTTTGCCTTCAAATTGATATTGCTCCATTGCAAGAAGTGCTGCACCAATTGCGCCCATCATTTGGTGGTTTTCAGGAACTACAATTTTTGTGCCTAAAGCTTCTTCGAATGCTTTTACCATACCAACGTTTGTTGCAACGCCGCCTTGGAATGTGACGGTCGGCAAAAGTTCTTTTCCGAGAGCCAAGTTTGCAAGATAGTTTCTAACGAGTGCTTGGCAAAGACCGTATAATAAATCTTCAACACTATAACCCAATTGTTGTTTATGAATTAAGTCTGATTCAGCAAAAACCCCGCAACGTCCGGCAATTCTTGCAGGCGATTTGGATTGAAGCGCAATTGCGCCAAAATCTTGAATCGGAACGTTTAATCTTCCTGCTTGTTGGTCAAGAAAACTTCCTGTTCCCGCTGCACAAACAGTATTCATTGCAAAATCTGTAACGATACCGTCCCTTAAGATGATAATTTTCGAATCTTGCCCGCCAATTTCAAGAATGGTTTGAACTTCAGGTACATAAGTTGAAGCCGCAACAGCGTGTGCCGTGATTTCGTTTTTAATAATATCTGCGCCGACTAATGCTCCCGCAAGGTTTCTGCCTGAACCTGTTGTGCCGACAGAGGTTACGTCCCAATCCTCTTGTTTTTTAGCATAAAGTTCGCTTAAGCCTTTTTGAACAGCTTTTGTGGGTTGCCCAGCAGTTCTTAGCATATAGCCGTCTACATATTTACCGTGCTCGTCAACGAGAGCTAATTTTGTGGTTACTGAACCAACATCAATTCCTAAAAAAACTTTCATGGTTTAATAATAATATAAAAATTTTTAAAATACAAAAAGGAAATTTTATGTCAAATTTAGAAAAATTGGTTGAAACTATTAAAATTTTGCGCTCGCCAAATGGCTGTGATTGGGATAAGGCGCAAACTCATAAAACAATAAGGCAAAATATGCTGGAAGAAGCGTATGAGGCGGTAGATGCCATAAATTCAGGAGATGTGAAACATTTAAAAGAAGAACTTGGGGATGTTCTCTTGCAAGTTGTCCTCCATGCGCAAATTGCAGAAGATGAAGGTGAATTTAACATTGAAGATGTTGCAGGTGAGATAAACGAAAAATTAATTCGCAGACATCCGCATGTATTTAGCGGGGTTGAAGTTCATTCAGTGGATGAAATTTTAGAGAATTGGGAAGAGATTAAAAAACAAGAAAAAACGCACAGAAAAAGTGTTTTGGATGGTATTTCAAAATCTCAATCAGCACTTATGACAGCTGCAAAATTATCTAAAAAAGCTGTGAAAGCAGGATTCGAATGGGCATGTGAAGATGATGTTTGGTCATGTCTTGAAAGCGAAATTAAAGAATTTAAAAACGCTAAAAATTTTGAAGACAAAGAAGAAGAATTCGGAGATATTTTGTTTGCTTTGGTAAATGTTGCAAGGTGGAATAAAATTGACCCTGAGCAAGCTCTTATTCGCTCGAATACAAAGTTTGATAAAAGATTTCGCGATATGGAAAAAAATGCCATAAAGGAACTCACTGAACTCACGCTTTCAGAGTGGGACGAACTTTGGCAATTGGCGAAGAAAAACACGGCTGAAAACTAGATTTGTTTTTAATTTTCATTTGCGAAAATTCAATTAGCATAGTATGATATTTATAAGAATAACTTTAGGAGCATAACATGAGTCAAATAACTAAAACAGCTTGGGATTTAAACGATAATTGCGAAAACAGATATCAATTAGTATATGAATTAATCGAGCTTGCAAAAAGACTTGTTGATGAATCTCAAGTAAAAAAATCTAAAGATGATTTTGGTTATGATTTTGACCAATCTTTTGACCCAGCAATTAAAAAAGAAAAACCTGTGCAACATGCAATTATGGTGAAAGCTTCTGAATCTGATGATTCAGGTCTTGTTGGCTAATATAAGGGCTATTTAATGCAAGAAAGTATTAAATATTTGAAAGATATTTTAGGTGATTTTGCCCCTGAAATTTTAGTTGTCTTGGGTTCGGGTCTTGGCGGATTTGCGGAAGGTTTAGAAGGAATTTCAGTTGATTATAAAGATATTCCTAATTTCAAAACATCTTCTGTTGTGGGCCACAAGTCAAAATTGTTTTTTTGCGAATTACATGGGAAAAAGCTTGCCGTAATGCAAGGCAGGTTGCATTTTTATGAAGGTCACACGCTTAAAGAAACCACTTTTCCGCTTAAAGTTCTTGCTAAGTTGGGTGTTAAAAATGTAATTTTATCAAATGCTGCAGGCGGCATTAATTCAACATATAAATCAGGGGATTTGGTTTTAATAAAAGATCATATCAATTTCCTTGGTACAAATCCTTTAATCGGGAAAAATGATGACGAACTTGGTCCGAGATTTCCCGATATGTCGGAAGTTTATTCTAAAAAGTTGCGCGAACTTGCGCTTGAGGTTGCAAAAAGCGAAGATGTGGTTTTAAAAGAAGGTGTTTACCTTGCAACAACAGGGCCAAGCTACGAAACACCGACAGAAATCCAAATGTTCAAAATTTGGGGTGCTGATTTAGTTGGCATGAGCACGGTTCCAGATGCAATTGTTGCGAATTATATGGGGCTTAATGTTTTGGCAATAAGTCTTGTGACAAACCTTGCAGCAGGTATTTCAGATGTAAAATTATCTCATGAAGAAGTGGTTGAAGCAGGAAGATTAGCCGGTGTAAAATTCACTTCAATAGTGAAAAAGATTATAGAGAGAATATAGAGGTGTAAATTGGGCCTGAACGAAATTATAAATTTTAATCTTCCTGATACTTCGAAATGGTTTAGTGAACTTTGGAATATTCCGACAGAAGAAACAACCAAAACAAAAAGTAAAATCAAAGATTTAATTGTGCTTGCTTATATGCCTCTTACAAAACAAATTGCTTATTCGCTTGCAAGAAGGTCGAATGACCCTGTGGAAGACATTATGCAAGTGGGCTCAATCGGGCTTATGAAAGCAATAAACAATTATCGTCCTGAATACGGTGCAAGTTTTAAAACTTATGCAACATATTTTATTGTTGGCGAAATTAGACATTATTTAAGAGATAAAGCAAAGCTTGTTCGTGTCCCAAGAGAAGTTTATGAACTTTCATACAGAGTTAATTCTTTTATTAAAGATTTAACGGAAAAACTCGGAAATCCGCCAACCGAAGAAGAAATTGCGGCCGAGATGAATCTTACACCAATGCAAGTGCAAGAAGCAAGAACAGTCGAGCGCAGAACAACGCCTATTTCTTCAGACAGCATAATGAGTGATGATAGCGACATTCCCATTTCTCTTGAAGAAAAAATTCCTGTTGAAGATTATGAAGAAGCTTTTGATAATTTCTTGAATAGAATTATGCTGAAGGAAGCGTTTAAAGTTTTGACACCTCTTGAATCGCAAATAATTAATCTTAATTTCTTTGAAGGACTATCACAAGCTGAAATTTCAAGAGAGCTTAAAATGTCTAAAATGCAAGTTTCAAGGACTGTTAAAAAAGCCCTTAAAAAAATGTTTGATTATATAACGGAAAAAGAGTCATAATATGTTTGAAAATATTACTTCTGCGGATTTATTTTATTGGTTCACGGCTTTTTATGTTTTTATTATCGGGCTGTGTATGGGTAGTTTTATAAATGTTGTTGCGCTTCGCAGTTTGGCAGGCGAAGATTTTGTGATGAGTCGTTCAAAGTGTCCTAAGTGTAATGAGCAACTTCGTTGGTATAACAATATTCCTCTTTTATCTTTTATATTTCAAAGAGGTAAATGCCAGTTTTGCGCTGCGCCGATATCTTGGCAATATCCGCTTGCAGAGCTTGTTACAGGGGCTTCATATTTGCTGATATATTGGGCTTACGGGCTTAATTTGAAAACCGTATTGCTCATGTTGATTTTCACGTTTTTCATTTTACTTTCAATTGAAGACATAAAAGAACAGGTTATTTTGGAAAGCCATGGCTATATTTTGCTTGGGCTTGGTGTTTTGTACAATATTTTTTATTTTAATTGCAGTCCTTATGACACGATTTTAGGGATATTCATAGCATTTGTAATTTTTGAAGTTTTTGCAAATGCGGGTTATCTTTTCATCAAACACAGATTTTTTGGCGAAGGAGATACGATAATTGCAATGGCAATGGGTGCCTTCTTCGGTGCTGAAAAATTCTTGTATACAATGTTGCTGTTTATTGCTTTAACAGCTGTTGTCGCAATTTTATATTATGTGCCTGTTTTGCTTACTAAATATTTTAAAGCGAAAAATTATAAGCTTTTTTATTCTCTTGTAGGTGCAATTTTGGCTTGCGTCGTGTTATGTGTGTTGGCGTATTCTGATTTAAAAGAAACTAATCCGATTTTATTATACATTTTGCTAGGTGTAATATTAATCGGTGTTGCGTATGCTTTATGGAATATTTTAACCTCATTGAAAAATCAAGAACAAATTGAAGCTTCAATGTTGCCGCTTGGGCCAATTCTTGCTCTTGCTTCAATGGTTTCTGTGTTTTTAGATTGGCAACAAATAGTCTCTGGAATATTTGGGTAAGCAATGGTTGAGAAAAGAAAATATTTAGGTATTTTATTTGAGTGTTGCAATGTTTACACAAGAGTGTATAAAAATGCAGCAGGCACGCACTATGTTGGCTTTTGCCCTAAATGTTTAAAAAGAGTGAGTCTAAGAATCGGAAAAGGCGGAACAAATCAAAGGTTTTTTAGGGCGAGGTAAATTATTTATCAAAGTCCATATAACGCAAGCACAATCTGGCTCATGTTTGTGCCAGTTTGGGCAAGAAGTGATGCTGTCATATTTTGTCTTATCTGTGTTTTAACAACTTCAGCACTTTCTCTTGCAATGTCTGCATCAATTAATCTTGCATTACTATCAACCAAATTGATTTGTGTTTGAGTGTTATTTCCAAGAACTGAATCCATAACATTTGTTGCACTTCCAATTTTACCTTGCATTTGAGTTACATATTCAATTAATTCATCAATTGCGCTTAAGCTATCTCTTGCTGAATCTTGTGACATTACATCAATTTCAAAATCATCAACACCAAAGTTTAAGTCAATGCTTAATGTGTGATTTAAACCTGCATTTGTTCCCACTTGGAAAGTTAAGTCACTATTTGAATAATCCCAGCCATCTCCGAGAATATTTATTAAATTATTTTTCTCTTTAAACCAATCTGTATTTTTACCTGCTGTATCATCTGCACCAATTGCATTATTTGTACCAGTCCCTATGCCGTTGCTTAAAGCGCCATCAAAACTATAATTATCAAGGATAGCTTGTGTGGAAGCCTGCCCCAAGAAATCACCTGTTGAACCAGTTGTTCCAGTTGCATTTCCTGTAGAATACGAATTGCTTATCAAGCCTTGCTCTATGCTACCAGCAAAGCCACCCGTGTAATTTTTACCTACTGCACTTCCTGTCGAATAGCAAGAAACAACGGATGACGAATTTAAATAAATTCTTCCAGCAAATCCGCCTGTGTAATTTCCGCTGCTCTCAGTATCCCCTGTCGAATAACAAGAGGTAATGGAAGTGTTATTGTAGGCTAATCCTACAAAACCACCAGTATATATTCCATTGTTTGTGACATTTCCTGTTGAGTACGATTTAAGTATTGTGCTATCTTCTGCACTTGTACCCACAAAACCACCAGTACTTTCTCCGTTTCCTGATACGTTCCCTTTAGCGTAACAAGAATTGATGGTGCCTAAATTTTCTATTCTACCAATAAAACCACCGACGCCATCTCCGTTGCCCCTGGCATCTCCTTTTGCATAACAAGATGTAATTGAGCCTCTGTTGCGTATGAAACCTGCGAAACCACCTGTATAATCATTGCTTCCCGTAATATTTCCTGTTGCGTATGAAGAAATAATTGTACTATTTCCTTTGCTTTCGCCTACAAACCCGCCTGTTATAGTTGTTCCTGTGACATCGGCTCTTGAGTAACAATTTTCAATTTTGCCGTTGTAACTACCTGATGTGTTGTTTTGTCCTACAAAGCCGCCTGTGTTAGTTTCACTTCCAACAACACTTCCTGTGACAATACAAGATATTATCAGATTGGAATTAATTCCAACGAGGCCACCGGTGTTTGCTTTCCCTTTGACATTTGCTTCGATTTTGCAACTATCTACTTTGCCTAAGTTTTGCCCAACAAGTCCTCCTGTTCTTTCGCCTTCGCTTTTGATATCTGAATTTGTAATTGAACAATTTTCAATTGTTCCTGAATTCGCACCCGTAAGTATTCCTGTATAAGTTCCTGTGTTTTCAATGTTCGCATTATTAATTTTTAAGTTTTTTATTGTGCTACTTGTAGCGGCATCACCAATTAGCCCCTGATAATCACTTGTTGCATTAATCTTAAGATTATGAATTGTATACCCATTGCCATCAAGTGTTCCTTGGAATCTTGTTGTAGCATCTCCAACAGCGCTCCAGTTAGAACCTGTTGCATCAAGACCCAGATCATCAAGGTTAATATCTGCCATAAGCATAACTTTGCAAGAAGAATCTCCTGCAACAAGAGCATCTTTTAATTCTTGAGCAGTAGTGACACAAGTATAGCCTTGAGCTTCGGCTTGGGCTTGTGATATTTTCTTAACACTATGCGCACCCGTGCTTCCTGTTGTTCCTGCACCTGTTTTAATTGTAGGCGATTTTGCATTGTTGAATAATTTATAATCATTATACCTAGCTTCATCTGTTTGTCTTTTTATTTCACTCACAAGTGCATCAACTTCTGTTTGATATGCTCTTCTTTCATCTTCACTATATATTCCGTTTGCAGATGATAGTGCTATATCTCTTATTCTTTGAGCCATTGATGTTATTTCAGATAATGAACCGTCTGCAACAGTTAATAAACTCTTTGCCATATTTGCATTATCATTGCAAACACTAAGACCTGAAATTTGTTTTTCTAAACCTTTGGATAACATTAATTCCGCAGCACCGTCTGAAGCTGAATTTATTCTATAACCTGTTGATAATCTCCCCATAGCCGTTGCCAGCCTGTCACTTGTTTTTGTCAGGTTATTTATGAGTATTAAGTTTTCCGAATGAACCTTAATTGTCATTTAATACACTATTAGTGGTTTTGGAAGTACTTGATACGGTTATCTAATAGTGGTGACTAATTAATGTCGATACTGGTTTTTTCGGCATTATTTGAAACAAGCTAAACAAAAACATCAGAAATAATGCTTTTGGGGTAGGGGTTATGTTAGGCATTGTTTGACCTGCGGGCTACGTTTGGGGTACGGT
>JAFVOZ010000053.1 GCA_017505585.1 bacterium | reverse complement strand
GTTTCAACAAAAAAATTAAAAACCGAAAACAACATCGGCGATAATTCAAAAATTCAAGACACTCAAAGCGAAGACAAAAAATTAAGCAAACAAGATAAAGCAGATACGGAAAATAAAACCGAGAACACAACAAGCAAAGAAGAAAAAAATACTGAAAACACAGATAATAAAGAACTTGAAAAAATAACTGCACAACTTGAAGAAGCAGCAAACATTTCAAAAGAAACATCAATTATTGAAACGATTGATATTTCAAACATCGATACACTTGAAAAAACAGCAACCAAAGAAAACACTGAAACAGCAAGCGAAAATACAACACAAAAAACAGAAAATAAATTAAACGCAACTCAAGAAACTAAAGCAATCGATAACCTCCAAAAAATTGAAATTGATTTAGCTGAAGTTGAAGAAACAACGGAAACAAAGGCAGACACAACAGAAGAATTAACAACAATTAATACTAAATCAACGGAAAAAACAACTCAAACCCAAAATACTAACGAAATTGATTTAACTGAAGTTGATGAATTAGATGTGGCGATAGAAGATACTAAAACCTTAAAAGGCAAAATCTTCGTTGACAGCGAAAATATTCAAAACGAAACAAATATGACACTTGATGAAATTATGTCATCAAATGAGCAAAACATTGAAGGTATTGTTGAAGAAAAAATCTTGAAAGATTTAAACTTAAATGTTGACGAGATTATGCTTGGCTCAAAAGCAAGCACAGACACAAGCTCAAAACTTACAAGCAATGCAAGCGAACAAATGTTCAAGATGTCACTTGAAAAAACATTCGGTGCAAAAGCTGAAGCAGGAAGCGTTCAAGCACTTCAAAACAACGCTCAAGCATCAAATAACGCAAGCAATGGCGAAAATCAAGGTTTAAATTTGCAAAACCAAGGAACTCAAAACAAAGTTCAAGATTTTAAACAAGCAACAGCTAGCGCAAGCACAAAATTCAGCGAAGTTCAAAAACAAGATATTTTAGACCAAATCACAGCAAAATTTGACCAATTAAAAACAAACGGAAATGCAAAAATCACTTTGACCCTTCGCCCGAATGATTTAGGCAGAGTTGTAATTGAAATGAGCCAAGATAAAAACGGTGTTTCAGCAACAATCCTTGCTCAAAACGAAGATGTGAAAAGAATGCTCGAACAAGATATTGAAGGCTTAAGATCAAAACTCGCTCAAGCTGGTGTTCAAGTTGATAATATCGTAATCAAAACACCTGAAGGCGCAAATAATAATTCAAATCTTGCACAAGATTTTAAGGAAAATAACCACAAGGAAGAAAACTCAAAAGAAAATAATTCTAACTCACAAAATAAAAACTCAAACAACCAAAATTCTTCGGAAAATTCTAATGAACATCACCAAAGAAGCTACTATCAAGAAAGTTTGGTTGAAAACTATGAAAGTTATGAAGGTATAAAGGTAGGTAATAATGGCTTCATCAGAACTCGTTAGTATGCAAAATGCTACTGCGAAAGCAGAAATGGCAAAAGCAGACACAAAAACAAATAATTCAGAAGTTTCGTCAGATATGTTCTTGAAATTAATGCTTGAACAGCTTCAATATCAAGACCCGCTAGACCCTGTAAGTAACACTGAATTCCTTTCGCAACAAGCAATGTTCACTCAATTAGAAAAAATTATGGACATTGATAGCGAAATTTCAAGCAGCAATGCAATCCAACAAACACTTTCTCTTGTTGGAAAAGAAGTTACAATTACAGACCCAGACAATAAAAATAAAACAATAACAGGTGTTGTTGACTCTGCAAACTTCACAACAGATGAACCAACAATCACAATCAACGGCAAAGATTATCCGCTAGACCTTGTGCAAAATGTTGCACCATCAAGCGGAAATTCTGCGCAAGTTGAACAAAACACAAAATCAATTCAATCAATCGAAAAAACTCTAGGAGATTTAAACATTAACTTTTCGGGGCTCTCTGAAGCAGTTAAAGGATTTCTCTCAAACGAAAATTATTCTGGCTAATTGCCACATCAGACAATAAAAACAAACAATTAACAAGGAGATATAGATGTCACAAGCAATGTACACCGCAATGACTGGGATTAACGCAGGTCAAGAAACAATTACCGTTGTTTCAGACAACATCGCGAACTTGAACACAACAGCGTTCAAAGAATCGGCGATTAACTTTCAAGATGTATGGTATAAGACATACACAAGTGGTACTGCTCCAACATACACAGCAGGCGGTACTAACAGTAAACAAGTAGGTGTTGGTACTTTAAGTTCTTCAATTACTAAAAACTTTGATACTTCATCAATCAACACAACTGGTAAAACATCTGATATGGCGATTGAAGGCGATGGCTTTTTCACAATTCGCGACGCTAACGGCGCTCTCCGCTACACTCGTGATGGTAACTTCACACTTGACTCAAACGGCTACCTTGTAACATCAAGCGGTTACAATGTTCTTGGTACTGAACAAGTTTTATCATATAGTGCATCAACAGTTCCTGTTAAAATCCCACAATCTTTGGAACTCGAACCAGTGGCTCAACCTGCTGCAAGATTCCAAACAAAAACATTAGATGAAACAAACAATGCTCAAATTATTGCTGGTGATTTTTCAATAAATATCATTAAACCTGATGGTACAACAGGAAGCGCAACGCTCACTATCGGCAATCCAACTGAAACCACTATCCAAAAAATGGTTGCTGATTTCAACACACAATTAAC
>JAFVOZ010000052.1 GCA_017505585.1 bacterium | reverse complement strand
GCCACAAACAAATTCGGGTGATAAATTTAAAATATTAAATAACAAAAAATACAAAAAAGCACAAGATTTCAAAGTTGACGGCGAAAATATAAACACAATCGTTGAAATTACCGGAAAAGAAGCAGCGGAAGGAATAACCAAAAAAATTAATATCCTGCATAATGAACCGTGCCCGAAATGCGAAGGGAGAAAATTTGCGAATGGTTCAAAGTGCACACACTGCGAAGGCACCGGCGAAAAAAGCATACATAAAAAAATAACAATCACAATTCCAAAAAACGTAAAATCCGGAAGTAAAATAAAAGTAAAAGGTGAAGGAAAACTTGGTAAATTCGGCGGAAAATGCGGAGATTTAATTCTTACAATAAAAGTTATTCAAAAAAATGTGTTTAAACATGAAGGCGGAATTACAATTCTTGAAGTTCCGATAACACCATACGAAGCACTGCTTGGCGCAAGTATAACAATTCCAACACCTACAGGAAACACAATAATAAAAATCCCGCCACAAACAAATTCGGGTGATAAATTTAAAATATTAAACTCGCAAGCAGGGCATGCAAAAGGAGAGAAAAGAAGCGAACTGCTTGTAATTGCTAAAATTTGCAGCCCCCAAAAACCGAGCATTGAAACAATTAAAAAATATAAAGAATTAAAAGAATTGGACACGGAAGATGTTAGAAAAGACCTCTTTGAATAATAAAAAAGCACATATTGTTGAAATTTTTAACTCCATTCAAGGAGAAGGTTTGTTTGTTGGCGAAATGCAAACATTTGTACGCTTTTCAGGGTGCAATCTGCGCTGTGCGTACTGTGACACAAGCCACAATAAAGAAATTTCAAAAGAAATAAGTGTCAAAGAATTGACAAAAGAGCTAGAAGAAAAATCGGCAAAAGTGGTGTCATTAACGGGTGGAGAGCCTCTTTTGCATTCTGATTTCATTAAAGAATTAACTGCAAATTTTAAAGCAAGCTATTACCTTGAAACAAACGGAACGCTTGCAGATAAACTCGAACAAGTAATTGATTCAATAGATACTGTTGCAATGGATATCAAACTTAAAAGTGCCACAGGAGAAGAAAACAAATTCAAAGAAAATGAAAAATTTGCAAACATTGCAAAAAATGCAAAAAATTTCTTTATAAAAATAGTTTTTGATGAAAACATAACTGAAGAAGAAATTGAAAATTGTGTAAAAATTGCCAAAAAAAACAACACGCAAATTATTCTTCAACCTAAAATGCCGCTGGCGCATAATTTTGAGCCTGAAAAAATATTTAATAAATTTTACAAAAAATATGAGTTCACAAGATTAATCCCGCAAACTCACAAATTTTTAAATATAAGATAAGAAGTTCTGCTAAAATTTCAGCAGAACTTTAACGACATCTTTTTGTTTATTTAATTCAAAAGCACCAAGTGCGTCATCAAAAGGCAAAATGCGCGAAATTAAAGGTTTTACATCAATTTTCTTACTTTCAAAAAGCCTCATTGCAGGCGCAAATAATCCGCACCTTGAACCCACTATCGTAACTTCATTTACAACAACTGACGCTAAACTTAAGCCTTCATTTGCTGCAATTGTGCTTTTTAAAACCAATGTTCCGCGAGGCTTCACGAGTGATAAAGAAGTTTCAAACCCACCCTTAGAGCCTGTTGCTTCAATAACCACATCAAACATCATTTTATCAGCTTCCGAAATTTCAGAAAGAAGCTTGGCTTTTGAGCCCATTTTCGATGATATATCAAGCTTATCATTATGTTTTCCAATATGGATAAAATCAATATTATAGGCGTTTAAAACAAGCGCAATAGATAAACCTAATTTACCGTCACCTAAAAGCGCAACCTTGTGGCGAGGCTCAATTTTCACTTGTTCTAAAATTTCAAGTGCCGCAGCAACAGGCTCAATAAAAACTATTTCTTCATCAGAAATGTTATCAGGAACAACGATTACATTTTCACGCGGGAGGGTAAAATATTCAGAAAAGCAACCGTCTTTGTTAAAAATACCAAGTGTTTGCCTATTAGGGCAGTGCCTTTGAAGCCCTCGCCCGCAATAATCACAAGCATTACAAGCAAGATTGATTTCACCCACAACTCGCTTGCCAATTAAATCGCTGTCACCTTCAATAACAATGCCCACAAACTCGTGACCCAAAACCCCCTTATAGCCCATATAGCCTTTGGTTATTTCGTAATCAGTGTTACAAATTCCAACCATAGAGGTTTTAATTAACACATCGCCAGCTTTAATTTCAGGCATCGGGTAGTTATTATCAAGTTTTAATTCGTTATCAAAAACAAGAGCTTTCATTTTATCTCCTATATTGTGATTGCACCTTTATTAGCACTTGCTACAGTTTTAGCATATTTTGCAAGATATCCTTTTAGGATTTTCGGTTCGCGAGGTGTGAAATTCGCCTTTCTTCTTGCGATTTCTTCATTTGACACCGCTAAATGCAAAGTTCTTTTGTTGATATCAATTTCAATCTTATCGCCATCTTGAACAAGTCCAATAAGCCCGCCCATAGAAGCTTCAGGGCAAATATGACCTATGCACAATCCGCGTGTTCCGCCCGAAAATCTGCCGTCTGTAATGAGGGCAACTTTTTTACCTAACCCCTTACCTACAATAAGAGAAGTTGGGGCAAGCATTTCACGCATACCTGGCCCACCCTTTGGACCTTCATAGCGAATAACAACCACATCCCCTGCAACCACCGTGTCGTCTTCAATTGCTTTCATAGCTTCTTCTTCAGACTCATAAACTTTAGCAGTACCGGTGAATTCAAAACATTCGCTATCCACGCCGCTCATTTTAACAACTGCACCTTCTTCAGCTAAGTTGCCGTATAATACAGCAAGACCTGCGTTTGATGTTACAGGATTATCAAGCGGTTTGATGACATTTGAATTTACCCAAGCACCCTCGACAAGTTCGGAAATTTTATATCCAGAAACCGTCATGCAATCTTTAAATTCAGGAGTGTGACCGAAAAGATTTTTTTCAGCTCCTAATACGCCGCCCGCTTTTGCAAAGTCAGACATTGTAAGAAGCGAAGATGGGTCAAGCTTAATGATTTGCGGAATTTTAAAACTTAATTCTTCAAAATCTTTAAGAGAAATATCAATTCCCGCAGTGCTTGCTATTGCAAGCAAGTGAAGGATTGAATTTGTTGAACCACCAAGAGCTAAATCCATAATAATTGCATTTCTGAGTGAATCACGAGTAATTATTTGACTTGGCGTTACATTATTTTTAACAAGCTCCATAATCGCAAGCCCTGAATCAAATGCAATTCTTTTCTTTTTAGCACTTACCGCATTTGCAGCAGCACAATCAGGCAAACTCATACCCATAACTTCAGTTAAGCAAGCCATTGTATTTGCTGTATATAAACCTTGGCAAGAACCTGCAGAAGGACAGCAATTTTGCTCAAATTCATACAATCTTTCTTCTGTTATTTCGCCCGCTCTTAATTTTCCTATTGCTTCAAATGAGCCTCTAATGAATGTTAGATTATCAACGTCTTTACAAAAACCATCAACAGAAGGACCTGCGGTCACAACAATAGTTGGAATATCAAGACGAAGTGCAGCAATTAGCATACCTGGGGTAATTTTATCGCAATTTGTCAAAAGCACAAGTCCATCAAGCTGATGTGCAGAAGCGACAGATTCAACACAATCAGCAATCAAATCACGACTTGGAAGAGAATAGCGCATTCCGTCATGCCCCATTGCAATACCATCGCAAACAGCAGGAACGCCAAAAATAAAGCTTTGCCCACCACCTGAATGGATTCCTTTTTCTATTTGACGTTCTAAATCACGCATATTAACATGCCCCGGAACAAGGTCGGAAAAAGAACTTGCAATACCAATAAAAGGTCTTGTCATTGCTTTTGAACTAACACCGTCCGCGTATAGTAATGCTCTGTGCGGAGCTTTATTGATGCCTTTTTTAATGTTGTCACTTCTCATTTTTTTATCCTTTATTTAACTATTTTTCTTTTACATAAATTTGATATTGAACATTTATCACACAATGGTTTTTGAGGTTTGCAGATATTTTGACCATGGGTTACAAGAAGGGTATTAAAATCAGTCCAGAATTTTTTAGGAAGCGTTTCCCTTAATTTCATCTCGGTTTCGTCAGGCGTTTTAGTGGTTAAAAAACCAAGTCTATTACAAATCCTGTGCACATGCACGTCAACACAAATTGCAGGTAAATTGAATCCTTTAGCAAGCACCAGATTTGCAGTTTTTCTGCCAACGCCTCTGAATTTTATAAGTTCCTCAATCGAATTTGGAACTTCAGAGTTATATTTTTCACATAATATTTTAGAAAGCTCAATAATTTGTTCAGCCTTATTTTTGTAAAAACCGACAGGATAAATTGCTTCAGCCAATTTTTCAACACTGCAAGTTGCAAAATCTGAAGGAGTTTTGCCAAGCTCAAGCATACGAAGAGTTGCACCATAAGTTGTTTTATCATTTGTTCTAAGACTTAAAATTGTTGCAATAAGCGCAACAAAAGGACTTTCGACACTCTCCATAAAGTTCACAAAATCAGTTCTTTGAACTTTTCCACTATTGTTATCATCAATTAAACATTTAACTAACTTGCCAAAATCCATAGTTAAAATTATAATACAAACATTGGTAAAGGAGATAAATATGAGTAATGCAATAGATGTAACTGATGTTTCTTTCGAAAACGAAGTAATAAAATCTGATTCAGTTGTTCTTCTTGACTTTTGTGCACCATGGTGCGGGCCTTGCAGAAAACTCGGACCTGTTTTGGACGATATTGCGCAAGAATTTGAAGGTAAAGTTAAAGTCGTAAAAGTAAATACCGATGAAAATTTAAAAATCGCAAAAGAATTCCAAATTTCAGGACTTCCCAGCTTGCTTGTTTTCAAAAATGGTGAAGCAAAAGAAGTTATGGTAGGCCTAATGCCTAAATCAACAATTGTTTCAAACATTGAAAAACATCTGTAAATATATAAAAATTATTCTTAAAACAAGGGGTATCACCCCTTGTTTTTGTATGAATAATTTAAAATTGTTTGTGATAAGATTAAATTGAATTAGGTATTAATAAATGTTGAAAATAATAGAAAATTTCAAAAAAGGGCAAGTTTACGTGAATTATTCACGCATTTTGCCTTATGTTAAGCCATATTGGTTCAGAGCAACTCTTGCAATGTTAATATGCATTCCAATTGGTTCATTAGATGCAGTTATTGCACTTTCGCTTAAACCGTATATGGATTTAGTTATGGTTGAAAAAACAGTTCAATCTCCTTGGTATATTCCATTCGGAATAGTTGCATTTACAATCATCCAAGGGCTTTTAAACTACACTGCAACTTATCTTAACACTTGGGTTGGCGGGAAAATCACAAACGACCTCAAAATGACTCTATATAAAAAAATGCTAAGCTTTGAAACAGGGTATTTCGACAAAAGAAAATCAGGTGATATTGTCTTTCGTTTTAATAATGACGCAGACCTTGCCTGCAGTGGGCTTTTAGAAAACTTAAAAACATTTGTATCGCGCATATTTTCATCAATTTCATTAATTGCCGTTTTGTTCTACAATTCTTGGCAATTAGCAGTTATTGCAGTAGTTGTACTTGGTGGCGCATTTTTACCACTTGCGAACATCAGAAAGCGCATAAAATCAGTTATGGATAAAACCGTATCAGCAAGCTCTGCAATAATTACAGCATATAATGAATCGTTCGCCGGAAACAAAACTATTATTTCGTACAATCTCGGAGATTACCAAAAAAACAGATTCAGCGAAATATTGTCAAACATTTTCTCTCTAAGAATAAAAATGGTACAAAGAACCTCTTGGCTTTCACCTATGATGCATGTGATTGTATCCGTGGGTATTGGTCTTGCAATTGGCTATGGCTCACATTTAATTCTTACAAAACAAATTACAAGCGGCAATTTTGTATCGTTTATTACGGCACTTATTATGTTGTATACACCGATAAAAAGTCTTGGAAACAATTTCAATGCGGTGCAAATGTCATTTATGGCAATAGAGCGCGTGTTTAATGTTCTTGAATCTCAACCAACAATAAAAGACAAAGAAAACGCAAAAACGCTTCCAAGAGAACATAAAAAAATCAAATTTGAAAATATTAATTTTGAATATATAAAAAATAAGCCCGTATTAAAGAATATCTCTCTTGATGTCAACAAAGGCGAAACTGTTGCTTTTGTAGGAAACTCTGGCGGCGGCAAGTCAACAATCGTAAGTCTTGTGCCAAGGTTTTATGATGTAATTTCAGGCGCAATCAAAATTGATGATATTAATATCCGAGATTACACTCTAAAATCCCTCAGAGAAAATATAGCCGTTGTGTTCCAAGATAATTTCTTGTTCTCCGGAACAATAAAAGAAAATATTTTGCTCGGAAAACAAAACGCAAGCGATGAAGAAATTAAAAATGCACTCCAAATGGCATATCTTGATGAGTTTGTTGCAACCTTAAAAGATGGCTGGGACACTCAGATTGGCGAAAGAGGAATGCTACTTTCGGGCGGGCAAAAACAGCGCGTTGCGATTGCAAGAGCATTCTTGAAAAATGCACCTATTATTATTTTGGACGAGGCAACCTCTGCACTTGACAATAAAGCAGAAGCAATTGTGCAAAAAGCAATTGATAATTTGATGAAAGACAAAACCGTTTTTGTTATAGCGCACAGACTATCAACAATTCAAAATGCAGATAAAATTGCAGTTATAAACGAAGGTAAGCTTGTTGAACTCGGGTCTCACGAAGAATTGATGAAAATTGAAAACGGGCAATACAAAACTCTTTACGAAATGCAGTTTAAAAAACAAGCAACTGCCACAAAGGCATAAATCAATTTAGCTTAATGAAACAGAATCGGGATGACAAGATTTGAACTTGCGACCCCCGCGTCCCGAACACGGTGCGCTACCAAACTGCGCTACATCCCGAAAACACAAAAAATCGGGATGACACGATTTGAACGTGCGACCCCCTCGTCCCAAGCGAGGTGCGCTACCAAGCTGCGCTACATCCCGAAAATTACAATTATCAAAATTTCAATGTCTCAAAGACAATATCAATAGTATTACATAAA
This sequence comes from bacterium, assembly GCA_017505585.1. Taxonomy (GTDB): domain Bacteria; phylum Cyanobacteriota; class Vampirovibrionia; order Gastranaerophilales; family Gastranaerophilaceae; genus RGIG1918. Next base: position 14,994 of record JAFVOZ010000052.1, on the reverse strand, counting down.
GATTTTATTTCAAGCATTTTTTATTTTTAATTTATTTCTTTAATTGTAAAGAATTGTAAATAAATAAATTAAAATCCTAAAGTTTATTTGAAAGTGTGTCGATATAACTATTACTAATAAGGAGAAAAGAAAAATGGGTATGGCAGCATCTCAGGCAAGGTTCTTAACCTTGACCGCAAGAAAATCTAACACAGAGTACCAAGGGCAACAGGTAAACCAACAAAGAACGTCTCTTGCAAACGAAAGTGCTAACATCTATAACAAACTTGCAAATATGGACGTGCCTACAGCACCTTCAAAAACAAGTTTCAATAGAGACATCTACACATTCAAAGGCGGAGACGATCAAAAATTCAGCATTATGAGTGTTAGTAATGTCAAAAAAGAAGGTAATAAAACAACTGCAACTCTTAGAATAAATTACAATGTACCAACCGATACGGCTGATAAAATTAACTTAGGTGAAATCAACAGCTATACAGCACCTATAGGCAGCACTCCCGGAACATTAGAAATCAACAATACAAAAAAATATGCTGTTTTCGAATGCGGTAAAGGCGAAGGTCAAAAAAGAGTAAATGATGTTGTATTAAATAAATATTGCACAGATAATGGCGTAGATTCTGTAAACGCATCAGATTTCGTATTTGCCCAAGAAATACTTGACGATGAAGAAAACAAATTATCGACAACAGGTCGCTTTATTCACAAAAGCCAATTAGTAACTGATGAAAATGGTAATTATCCAAGCGATGCTACATATTATGCAGTTGGCACAAGACAAACTCCAACAACAAAAGAAATAGAAGCAGAAATTGAACGTAATGATTCAAACAGATGCACAAAAGTTAAAATCACCGAAGAACACGGCTTAGGCGTTAAAGGTGATATGGAGCTTGGCTACGAATACGGTACCGACGAAGACGAATACGAAAAAGCATTCGCTGACTATGAATACAAAAAAGCAATATACGACAAAGAAGTTGATGTTCTAAACAGCAAAACTGAAGTTATTCAAAACCAAGACAAGAGATTAGAATTAAAATTAAAACAATTAGATACCGAAAGAAACGCTCTCAACACAGAAATGGAAGCCGTTAAAGGTTACCTCAAGAAAAACGTTGAAGGCACATTCAATACCTTCGGTTAATAAACAGACATTTTTCTTCCTTAACTCCAACCCAATTTTTCTGCCGACAAAGTTAAAGCTTGTCGGCTTTTTTTGTTAAGAATTATTAAAGAAAATTGTGAAAAATGGCAAAAAAATATGTTCAGGGGTTATTATATATGCAAAAGATTTTACTACGAAAGGAAGAATATGAAGGTTAACAACATTGGCGCAAGCATGCCCTTCGGACATAAAATACTAATAGACATAGGTGCAAGTAACCCAAAAGGCACCATGAAGTGTACCGTAAAATCAGATGATGGCCGCACATTATATAAAACCAACGGCTACTTAAATAACACAGCAGAAGGTTTTGAAAAAAGAGTTGATCCAAAAACTAAAAAGCTAGATAACGGACAACAAGATTTCATCTCCAAAATTGACGATGTAATTCTTGCAGCACACCAATATGTTGTTAAACAAGCTGCAACAGATCCAAAATTCCCAAAATTTTCCGAAATTCCAAAATATAAAGAAAACGACCATAAGTTATCAGGCGTAACCGTTTTTGTTCCGGGCACAACATATACAAATCATAAAGACGACCAAGTTGCATTTATTCCAAACTTGAGAGATACAGACGGGAATTCAATCACCAATATTGACTTCAAGTCATACGAAGACGAACTTAAACACGACGGCAGAAGAAGCGAAGGAATCAATATAAACAAAGATAAATTCGAAATGGTCGTAACAAAAGACCTTGGTGGCACAGGGCTTGCACTTGCTAAAGTTTTAGCAGACAAAAAAGAAATTAAGCATGGCGACTATATCATGGGCGTTATGACAGGTGGTGGCTTTGGTAGTGTAGATATCAAAGTTAAAGGCAAACCTGAAGACCCGATTGTTGAAATCGAAACTTCAGAAAGCAGTAGTTATCTTTCAGGTAACATTGCAGTATATGACCAAATGGTTAAAAAAGTTGATGAAATTTTGAAAAGCGACAAACCAAAAGAAAATTTCAGAAAGCTAACAAACAATGGCAACAGGGAATTAAAAGAAATCGCACCTGTTCTTGGTAAACTAGGAAGACAAGGTGTGAGCGTTAAATCACACATCAATTATTACTTTAATGCACTTGATTTGGATGCAGACAAAGAAGAAATTGATTACTTGATAAAATTAACTCAAAAAGTTGGTGACGCAAGAATTGTTTGCGACAATAAAATGTACTTAAATAATGATAGAAAAACAAGAGATAACGCTCTAATTAAAGAAATTAGAAAATGCGAATACTTTGAAGAAGTGCAATCTGACGAACCTGGAAAACTAATGTTCAGACTAAGTACTGAAATTGTTCCAGCCAGAAAAATGAAAGCTGCAAGAATTGAAACAGTGAACGAATATGCAAACGCAGTTTCTCTTATTTCGATTAACAAAATCAATGATTGCATTAACAAAGTAATTCTTGTTGGTCCGTTTGCTCAAGGTTTAAACAAACATATCCAAGAACACCAAAAAGAATATGGCGTAAAAGATTTGCCTGAGCTTATCATGCAAAAAATCATGACAAACACAGACGAAAACCATGTTGACCTGCCATCAACAAGAAGACTTATGGAACTTTATGATTTCAAAGTAATTTGCGACCCAACAATTAACTTCCCTGACAATACATACGCAGGTGAAATTCTTTTGGATAACAGATTGCAATTTGTTCCAAACAGAGGCAGCTGGTTTAGCATTCCGCTAAATGAACTTAATCAATACTAACTTAACTAATGGAGATAAGGGTGAAAACCCAAATAAACCGCCAAGTTTAACTAAAAACAAGGCGGTTTTCTATTTTTATAAACAAAAAAAAGAACCGACAAGCGGTTCTTTTTAATGGTGCCCTGAGCCAGACTTGAACTGGCACTGGGTTTGACCCCAATTGGATTTTAAGTCCAACGTGTCTACCGATTCCACCACCAGGGCATATTTAAATTTCAAACCAAGAGCCTTAACTCTTAACAAGTAGAGTATATTACAAACATTTTTTGTTGTCTAGCATTCAATATAATCAAAAGCTAAATCAAGAGTTTGCGCTTTGTTGCAAAGCGCACCCGAAGAGATAATATCAACACCGCATGATGCAATATCCGCGATTCTATCAAGCGTCACACCACCACTAGCCTCAACTATAGCGTGTCCTGCAATCAATTCAACGCAATCGCGCATATCGTCAAGTGTCATATTATCAAGCATGATAATATCTGCACCTGCTTCAAGAGCTTGTTCCACTTGCTCTTTGGTATCGCATTCAATTTCAATCTTATGGGCATGTGAAATATTATCACGAACCTTTTTAACAGCTGCTGCAATTGAGCCACAAGCCGCAATATGATTATCTTTTAGCATAACGCAATCGGAAAGATTAAACCTATGCAGAGTTGCACCGCCAACTTTGATTGCGTATTTTTCAAACATGCGAAAGCATGGAGTATTCTTTCTTGTATCAACAATTTTTGCCTTATAATCTTTAATTTTTTCAACAAAAAGATTTGTATATGTTGATATTCCTGACATCTTTTGAATATAGTTAAGCGCAAGTCTTTCTCCGGTTAAAATTGACCTTTGAGAACCTTGAATTTTAGCAATAACATCGCCCGCTTTTATTCTGTCTCCGTCTTTAAAGAAAAATTCAACACAAACTTCAGGGTTTAAAACTTGGAAAACCATTCTAAAAACAGAAAGCCCGCAAATTATGCCGTCTTCTCTTGTTTTAAGTTCAATGTTTAAAATTTTATTATCATCAGCAATAAAATCAGTTGAAATATCGCCATAACCGATGTCTTCAAGTAGTGCATATTCAATATGTTTTTTCACTAAAAAATCATTTAACAAAAAGTTCATCTTCTCTATAATCTCCGACAATCAAAGGTTCTGACTCAATGTAATCTATCCGTTTGTGTGCACCGATTGATTTTTTTCTTGCAAAAGCAGCGCGCGTAATAATTTCAGCAACGCGAAGCAAATTCTTTAATTCATATTGCTCGCGGTTTAGGCATTTTTTATCAGAACCCAATATTCTCCCTATTTCTTTAAGGTCAAAAAGTGCTTGAAGCAAGCCTTTTTCCTCTCTTTCAATGCCTACATATCTCCACATTATATTTTTAATTCTTCTTCGAATTTCATCACAATTATATTCAGGAAGCTCACGCGCTTCATCATAAATAGAAAGCGTTTTCTTAATTTCATCGTCAATCTTTTTAATTGAAGAGAACTCTTTTTTATCAATTTTTCTTGCAAGTTCGGAAGCACAAACAATGCATTCCAAAAGAGAATTTGATGCAAGCCTGTTTGCTCCATGCAGTCCGGTGCATGCAACTTCACCGATTGCAAAAAGGTTATTAACGTCTGTTTCGCCTGCAACATTTGCCTTAACGCCACCCATGCAATAATGCGCAGAAGGTGTAACCGGAATTAACATGTTCTCAAGAATAATGTCATGTTCCCTGCAAATTGATGTAATGGTAGGAAATCTTCTTTCAAAATTTTCCAGCCCAATTCTTGAAATATCAAGATAAATCGAATCATCAGGATTTTCTTTTAAATATTTATGCACTATGCCAGATACGACATCGCGAGGAGCAAGTGAGCCTCTTTCATCATATTTTGAAATGAACTCTTCGCCAAATCTGTTTACGATAACCGCACCTTCACCTCTTACAGATTCAGACACAAGGGGCATTTTTACATCATCTTTAACATTAAGAGCAGTTGGGTGGAATTGAATAAATTCCATATCCTTAATTTCGCAACCTGCAGATTTTGCAAGAACCAAACCGTCACCTGTTGCAAGGGAAGGGTTTGTTGTATATTTATAAACTTGACCTACGCCACCTGTTGCAAGTACTGTTGCGCCCGAATAAATTGCTTCGTAATCATCAATATCGGCTCTATATATAACAGCACCTTTACAATCACGTGCCCTATCTAAAAGTAAATCAACTGCCATTGCATTTTCATAAACTTCAATATTTTTAGCTCGAAGCACGGCGTCGACAAGCCCTTCCTCAATAACTCTGCCTGTTGCATCACCTGCACCATGTAAAATTCTTGGAACCGAGTGTGCTCCTTCAAGAGTGTATATCAAATTATTGTTTTCATCTCTGTCAAATTGAACGCCTGCTCTGATTAAATCTTCAATTGCAGCGCAAGAATGTTCAGAAATAAAACTTACGCTTGCAAAATCGTTCAAACCGCAACCTGATGAGATTGTTTCTTTTATATGAAGTTCTGTTGAGTCTTCTTTATTATCAGGCATAACTCCAACTATTCCGCCCTGAGCGTATTTTGTGTTAGACTCGCCAAGTTTACCTTTTGTCACAAGTAAAATTCCGTCTTTCAAATTATTTGAAAAAGAGAGCTTGTGAGCAAGAAATAAACCTGCTGCGCCACCGCCTATTATAAGAACTGAATAGTTAGAATACTTCAATTTTTGCGCCTTATTATTGTCATCTACATTTTAGTATAAAAAAGTTTTTAATCAAATGCGACAATAATACAAAACGCCAAAATATTATATTTTGTTAGCGTTCGTAAAAGAAAATTATGAATTTAATAATTTAAAAATATCATTACATGTTTTAAAAACAGCTTTTGCTTCAGCAATTGAAAGCATATTATCGCCGTCACAAAGAGCATTTTTAGGGTCAGGATGCACTTCAAAAAAGAGTGCTTTAGCTCCTGCTGCGACTGCAGATTTAGCAAGTGTTGAAACAAATTGTTTTTCGCCGGATGAACTTCCGCCATGCCCTCCAGGAAGTTGCACACTGTGTGTTGCATCAAAAACAATAGGGTAACCTAATTCATCTTGTGTAATTGGAATAGAGCGAAAATCTACAACTAAATTGCCGTAACCAAAACTCGTTCCGCGCTCAGTAATTAATATTTGGTCATTTCCAGATTGAACAACTTTTTGCGCAATGCTTTTCATTTGATGAGGAGATAAAAATTGCCCCTTTTTAATGTTTACAATTTTGCCCGTTTTAGCAGCCGCCACAAGTAAATCTGTTTGGCGACATAAAAACGCAGGGATTTGGATAACATCCGCTACTTTTGCTGCCATATCCGCTTGATTGGGCTCGTGGATGTCTGTCACGATAGGCAATCCAAATTCTTGTTTAACATCAGATAAGATTTTTAAACCTTCTTCAATTCCAAGCCCGCGATAGGATGTTATTGATGAACGATTTGCTTTATCAAAACTCGCTTTAAATATATAATTTATTCCGAGCTCCGATGTAATTTGTTTTAATTTTTCAGCAGTTTCAAAAACAATTTCTCGGCTTTCAATTGCACACGGACCCGCAAAAATTGTTAGTTTATCTCCAGCTATTTCAAAATTGTTAAGTTTTAGTCTTTTCATGGATTTTATTATATAATGTAAACAAGAATTAGACAAATATGTTAATGGGGGTTTTAGGATTTATGGTCGAAAAGGCTGAGGTAAAAAAGGAAGAAAGCGGAAAAGATAAGGCTCTTAAGCTTGCGCTTGAAAAAATAGAAAAAGATTACGGCAAAGGCTCAATAATGCGCCTAGGAGATAAAGTTGCAATTAACGTCGATTCAATTCCAACTGGCGCCTTAGCACTTGACTTAGCTCTTGGCATAGGTGGTATTCCAAGAGGAAGAATTATTGAAGTGTACGGACCTGAATCAAGCGGTAAGACAACCCTCGCACAACACATCGTCGCACAAGCTCAAAAAAAAGGTGGGATTGCAGCATTTATTGACGCAGAACACGCGCTCGACCCTGAGTATGCAAGAGCACTTGGTGTGAATGTTGACCAACTTCTTATTTCGCAACCTGACACTGGCGAACAAGCTCTTGAAATTACAGAAGAACTTGTGCGCTCTGGTGCGGTTGATGTAATTGTTGTTGACTCTGTTGCAGCACTCGTTCCAAAAGCCGAAATTGAAAAGGCAATGGATGAACAACAAATGGGCTTGCAAGCAAGACTTATGTCTAAGGCACTCAGAAAATTGACCGCAATTGTAGGTAAAACAAATACAACCGTTATTTTCATCAACCAATTAAGAATGAAAATTGGCGTTATGTATGGAAATCCTGAAACAACAACAGGTGGAAACGCACTCAAATATTACTCATCAGTTCGTTTAGATATCAGAAAAACAGACACTTTGAAAAAAGACGGTGAAGACATCGGAAACAGAGTAAAAGTTAAAGTTGTTAAAAACAAAGTAGCACCACCGTTTAGAATTGCTGAATTTGATATTATTTTCGGCAAAGGCATTTGTGCAGTTGGTAACATCCTTGACGTTGCAACAAACCTAAATATTGTAAAACGCGCAGGTGCGTGGTATAGCTATAACGAAGAAAAACTCGGACAAGGCAGGGATAAAAGTAAGGAACTTCTTGAAGAAAATTCAGAACTCTTAGCAAAAATTGAAGCGGACGTAAGAGCAAAACTTGCAGAAAGGCACGCTCCAAAGGCACTCGAAACAGAAGCAGGGGAAGAGTAGATGAAAGGGATTATTCTTGCAGGCGGCGCAGGCACAAGGCTTTATCCTGCAAGCCTTCCAATATCAAAAATTCTTTTGCCGATTTACGACAAGCCAATGATTTATTATCCGCTTACAACTCTTATGCTTGCAGGAATTAAAGATATTCTAATTATCACAAACCCAAGCGACCTTGAAAATTTCAAAAAAACCTTAGGAACAGGAGAAGAACTAGGAATTAAAATTTCCTACAAAGTCCAAGAAGTGCCAAGAGGAATTGCGGATAGCTTTATAATCGCCGAAGATTTTATCGGCAAAGACTCCGTTGCACTTATTCTTGGGGATAATATCTTCCATGGCTTTGGTTTTTCTTCAATGCTCAAAAACGTGTGCGAATCTATTGAAACCAAAAAAGCAGAAGCCGTTGTATTTGGCTATCAGGTAAAAGACCCAAAAAGATTCGGTGTTGTTGAATTTGATAAAAACAATAAAGTTATCTCACTTCAAGAAAAACCAAGATACCCTAAATCAAATTTTGCAGTAACCGGCTTGTATTTTTATAATAACGATGTTGTAAAATACGCAAAAACTCTTTGGCCATCATGGCGCGGCGAGCTTGAAATAACAGACTTAAATAACATTTATCTCAAGAAAAAAACATTAGATGTTGAAATTTTAGGTCGCGGATTTGCTTGGCTTGACACAGGCACGCACGAATCTCTCTTGCAAGCAAGCAACTTTGTTCAATCAATGGAGATAAATACTGACAAAAAAATTGCCTGCATAGAAGAAGTTGCTTACAGAATGGGCTTCATAGACAAAAAACAACTAAATAAACTTGCAAAAAAATTCGCAAAAAATGATTATGGGAAATACATAGCAAGCTTATAATTTCTCAAAAAAAAGCTCCCGAGCGGGAGCATATAACGTAGTTAACATATCTAAATAAGCGACAACGCCAGACTGGGCACCTGATTAGCTTGCGCCAAAAGTGACGAAGTCGTTTGAAGTCTTATGTACTGCTTAGTGTATTCAGAAGATTCTTTTGCAACATCTGCATCATTAATTGAAGAATATGCTGCAGATAGGTTTTCATATTGAACAGTTAGCGTATTAACTGCCGAATCCAATCTGTTGATACCCGTACCCGCTAAAGTGGCACGAGCCGTCACGTTATCTATTGCCGTGTTAACTTGATCCAATAAAGTTTCCATGTGGGTTCTGCCCGCAGGGTCTGAAGGGTCTTTAAATTCAATCGTGGAAGCGGTTAATGTACTTCCGGAGAGAAGTGAAAAGGTTGCCTTTGAGAATAACCCTGTAATTTTTAAGGTGTTTTGAGCACTATCTGCCTCGCTTCCGATTTGGAACATGACGTAATCACTTGCACCTCTTGAAGTATCAAAAACATTAAAATCATTGAACTTCGCGCTTGTTGTAACTCTATCTATCTCTTCAATGCGAGCTTTCACTTCCGTTTCTAAAGATTTTCTTTCTTTTGCGGAATAACCGCCATTTAAACCCTCAAGAACAAGATCGCGCACCCTCATTAAGCTGTCATTGACCGTTGTAAGGACGCCCTCTGCAGTTTCCATCAGGCTCCTGCCCATTTCTGCATTTGCAACTGCGGTCAATGAGCCTGATAACTGCGTTTTTAATCCTTGAGCAATTTGAAAACCTGCCGCGTCAACGCTTGGTGAATTCAAACGCACACCGGTTGAGAGTTTTTCCATAGCAGCATTCATTTTATCCGAAGCTTCATTCAAATGTGCAGTTAATTTTATTGAAGAGACATTTGTGTTAATTTTAATCGCCATGAAGTCCTCTATTAATTACTAGATTAATGATAGTGCTAAAGATGGAGTTTGGTTAGCTTGAGCAAGCAGTGAAGTTGTTGCTTGTTGAAGAATATATTGCTTAGTATATTCAGCAGATTCTTCAGCAATGTCTGCGTCAACCAAACTTGAATATGAAGATGTTAAGTTTTCTTTTTGAACAGTTTGAGCATCAATTGCAGATTCAAGCCTGTTGATAGATACACCAATTTGTCCTCTTCTTGCAGAAGCATTTTGAATAGCTGTGTCAAGTTTTGTAAGAATTTCTTCCATTCCAGCTCTGTCTTTGCCAGCAAATGTCAAAGCAGTTGAACCAAAGCTAGTATCACCTGTTAAGCAAGAAAGAGTTGCACCGTAAAATACATTTTCGATTCCGATTGTGTTTGTTGCCTCAGCTGCTCCAGTACCTACTTGAAGAAGCATTTTTGAAGCAGTTGCTGTTTTTGTTTTATCAAAAATTTGGAAATTATTAAATTTTGAACTATCCGCAATTCTGTCAATTTCTAAAGCACGAGCAGCAGCTTCATCTGAAAGTGCTTGAATTTCTGTTTGAGAATAACCACCGTTCATTGATTGCAAGCATAGGTCACGCATTCTGAGCAAGTTGTCTTGAATTGTATCAAGAGTACCTTCTGCAGTTTGCAAAATGTTAATACCATTTTGAGCGTTGTCCACACAAATGTCAGAACCTGAAATTTGTGTTTGTAAACCTTTTGAAATCATAAATCCTGCAGCGTTGTCACCGGCTGAATTAATTTTGTAACCTGTAGACATTCTGTGCATTGCTTGTGATGCGCCATTTGTCGCTGCATTGAGGGCGTTACGTGTTCTAAGAGCCGTAACGTTTGTGTTAACTACGAGTGCCATCTTTGTTTTCTCCTTTTCTTTTTTTACTAAAGTATCCGTACTTTACGCTATGGAATTGGCATAATTCCAATCAGAAATTAAAGGAAAATAACATCCGCGAAGTTCACCAATGCAGACTGTGCCGCTTAGCATTTCTTGGATTTTGACTAATGGGGAAACATGAATTAGGGGATATGACAAATCTCGCAAACTCAAGTTTGTACACAATCAAAAATATTCAATTAACTACGCAGATTTTATTGTCATCTAAAATCTAATATTGTTAGCAATATTATATTAATCGTATTTTCAATAAAAGTAAATTGTACCAAAGTTGGCAAATTCTCCAACTAAAGTTGGAAAAATTAATTATTTCTTAAAATTCTCCAAAATATAGGATATTTCTTCATCTTTAGTGAGTTGAATTTTCGAATTTATACGATATCGAAGAAGATTATCTAAAACATCTCCAATAAGTTTACCTTGTTCAAACCCAAGAGAAATCAAATCCGCTCCCGAGAGATTTAAAGAAATATCTTTAAGGGAATTAAAATATTTTAAAAGTAAATCATTATGAAAGCCAAAAATATAGAATGTCGCAAGCTCAAAATCAGAATATTTTTTAAGTGAAAGATATAAATTATAGTCCGAAGAAGTGTCAATATATGGCTCTAAAAGATTATTCAGAAGTGCAAATTTTGCAAGTTTGCTTGCTGAAACACCAAATATCTTTGAAGCATCCTCGATTGTAGAGTATAAAATTTTTGAAACTGCATCCTTGAAAATTTTATAATAAGATTTTGAAAGAATAGAAGTGTAAGCAGGCTCACCTTGTTGCAATAATTTATCTAAAGTAAGCTCAACTCTGGAGATACTTAGTCCATCCCTTAAATTTTGAGCATCGGCAAGATAAGATTTTAGTGCAGTTTTTGTAAAGTTATCAAATTCAAAACCAAATCTAAGTTCAAAATCTAACCCTCTTAAAATTCTTGTGGGGTCATCAATAAAACTATCTTCGTGTAGAATTTTCAACTTCTTATTTTGAATATCCGAAACGCCATTATAGTAATCAACAAGCTCAAAATCAGACAAAGAAAGGGCTATCGCATTAATTGTGAAATCACGTCTTTTAACATCAATTTCGAGAGGAACGCCAATTTCAGTTACTACAGGTAAACAGCCTGATTGCGGATAATGTTCACGCCTTGTTGATGCAAAATCAATATCATACCCTCCAACACGTGCTTTAACGGTTCCAAAATCCTTGTGGATTGAGAGAATTTCGCAAATATCACAATCAGAACAAAAATCAATCGCCGAACCTTCAACAAGAATGTCGATATCAGAGATATCCGAACCCATAATTAAATCGCGAACCAAACCGCCAACAAAATAAAGTCTTACTGAAGTTTTTTGCGCACAAATATTTAATTCGGAAATTAAATGCAAAATATCCGAATTAAATTTAGATGCAATAATATTTTTAAAATTATTTTTCACTTAAAAGCTTTTCGATAAAACTTGTATCAAAATCAGCAGATTGAAACTCTTCGCTATCAAGAATACGTTTATGGAATGGAATTGTTGTTTTAACACCAAGAATAATATACTCTTCAAGTGCCCTAAGGGAACGCATTCTTGCTTCTTCTCTGGTTTTTCCGAAACAAATAAGTTTACCTATCATTGAATCATAATTTGGCGGAATTTTATAACCAGTGTAAATATGAGAATCAACCCTTACGCCATATCCGCCGGGGGTAATATAACCTTCAACTTTTCCTGCAGACGGCATAAAATTTTTCTCCGGATTTTCAGCGTTAATCCTGCATTCAATTGCATGACCAAACACTTTGACATCTTGCTGTTTGTATGAAAGTTTTTTACCTTCAGCAATTTGTATTTGCTCTCGAACAATGTCAATTCCTGTAACCATTTCAGTAACGCAATGTTCAACCTGAACCCTTGTATTCATTTCCATAAAATAGAAATATTTGCCAGTTGGGTTCTCGGGAGTTTTTAGTCCATGTTCATCAAGCAAAAATTCAATTGTACCTGCGCTTTCGTATTTTGAAGCACGAGCAGCAAGAACTGCTGCTTCACCCATTTTTTTCCTGATTTCATCATTAATAACAGGACACGGTGCTTCTTCGAGGAGCTTTTGATGACGCCTTTGCAAAGAACAATCGCGCTCACCAAGGTGAATTACATTACCTTTTGAATCTGCAAGGATTTGAACCTCAACGTGACGAGGATTTTGAATATATTTTTCGCAATAGACATCGCCATTTCCAAAAGCTGAAAGGGCTTCTTGCGAACAAAGATTAAAAGCATCTTCAACGTCGGCATCTTCCCACACAACGCGCATTCCTCTGCCGCCACCACCTGCGGTTGCTTTAATAATTAATGGGTAGCCAACTTTCTTTGAAAAATCAATAATCTCTTGCGGGTCAGAAACAATCGGAGTACCGGGAATAATTGGTACACCTGCATTTTGCATTGTTTCACGCGCAGTTGCTTTGTCACCCAAAAGTTTCATAGAATCCACAGAAGGACCGATAAACTTAATATTGTGTTGAGCGCAAATATCAGCAAAATCCGCTCTTTCAGATAAAAACCCATACCCCGGATGAATAGCGTCAGCACCTGATGTAAGTGCAACCGAGATTATTGCAGGAATATGCAAATAACTTTTCGATGCCTCAGCAGGTCCTATACAATAAGCTTCATCAGCCAGTGTAACATGTAAGCTATCAGCATCAGCTTGGGAATAAACTGCTACAGTTGCAATGCCAAGCCCTCTGCAAGCTCGAATTATCCTAAGAGCTATTTCGCCTCTATTGGCAATTAAAACTTTCTTAAACATAATAAATTACTCTACGTACATCAAGACTTGACCGTATTCAACGCTTTGACCTTCTTCAACACAAATTTCAGCAATCGTGCCTGAAACTTCTGATTCGATTTCGTTCATAAGCTTCATTGCTTCAATAATGCATACAACTTGCCCTGTTGAAATTTTGTCACCAACCTTAACAAAAGGTGCAGAAGTTGGAGAAGGAGCAGGATAGAAGCAACCAACCATAGGAGATGTGATTGGGGTCCTGTTTTTCTTTGGAGCTTCAGACACTGCTGGTGTCTCTTCAGAAGCAGCAATAGGAGCAGGTGCTGCAGCTTGTGCTTCGACTTTTTGTACAACAGGCGCAGCAACAACCGTACTGCCCTTTTTGATTACAATTGCTTTATCATTGTCTTCAAGTGTAATTTCTTCAAGTTCATGTTTATTGATAACTTTTGCAAGTTTTTCAATATATTCAATACTAAATTCCATAATATACCTATACTCTGTCTAGATATTCATTTGTTCTGGTGTCTACTCTAATTACGTCGCCATTTACAACAAAGAAAGGAACTTGAACAACAGCACCGCCGTCAAGTGTTGCAGGTTTCGTGCCCGCATTTGAAGTATTGCCTTTTTCATTTGGAGCAGTGTCAACAACTTCAAGTTCGACATGGTTTGGAAGGTCAACACCAATAATATTACCATCATGCATTAAAATTTGAACATTCATATTTTCTTTCAAATATTTAACGCCATCACCAATTGCAGAAGCCGAAACATTAATTTGTTCGTATGTTTCAGTGTTCATCATAACAAAATCGTTGCCTTCTTTGTATAGATATTGCATTTCGGCTCTATCCAGTAATGCACGTTCAACTTTTTCGCCAGCTCTGAAAGTTTTTTCAACGACTTGACCTGTTTCTACATTTTTTAATTTTGTTTTAACAAATGCAGAACCTTTACCCGGTTTAACATGTAAAAACTCAACAACAGACCAAAGTTTGTTGTCAATTTTTAAAGTAAGACCTGTTTTAAAATCGTTAGTTGATATCATATCTAAACCTCTTTTCACTATTAATTATTGTTAGATTTTATCATGAAAATTCAATTTTACATAATAATTTACATCATTCTTCATTTTTTGATACAAATCTTCGGGAGGATTATCCATTTTTACTAAAATTTTTGCAACCTTCTCGCGTATCGTATAATCAACACATTCCGCGTTTTCGGATAATATTTCCAAGAGCTTATCTTCATTGAACGGTTGATTAAAATTCTCAGAAAATGCTTCCAAGCACCAATAAAGTTTAAAATACATTTTATTCAAAAGGTGATTTTTTTGAGTACGCCATTTTTTTGGTTTAGAATTAGCTTCGATTTCTTGCATTATAAGCATAATTCTATCAATTAAAACATCGTTCAAAGGAAGTTCATTCAACGAAATAAATTTAACAATATTCCTTGAAACATTAGGATTAACATCACACAAAGCATCAACTAAAAGCGAAAAATAATCCTGCGCAAAATCTGCACATGAAATTTCACATAGCTTTGAAGAAACAAGCTCGCGAATTCTGCCGTCATGACCCGTCAAATTCGAAATCAAAGCCTTAAAATCATCCTTGGTTTTAATTTCATTTAATTCAAGCAAGGCATAAGGTTTTAAATCCTCGTCATCCGAGGATAAACAAGAGATAATATTGCTATATTCGAAATTACCATTAATAAAGATATTGTCCAAAGTCATAAGAAAAATATAGCACGAAAATACTATAAAAAAGTCGAAAAAATGGATAAATCGTATGATAGGGAAAAAAATTATAAGTGTATAATACAATTAAAAGGAGAAAACAATG
>JAFVOZ010000003.1 GCA_017505585.1 bacterium | reverse complement strand
ACTGGTGGTTCTAATTTTATATCCGGCATTGTTTCTTCAGCTTTTTTGAAGAAGTTTATTACACCTTTTAAAAATTTACCTATTGGGCCCTTTGTGGTGCTTTCGGCGGCTGTATTCTCTTCTAGTAGCTCTCCTACTTCTTTTCCGATTTCTTCTAGGACCATAGCTGTATTATCTTCGCCAGGTTTCTGCGGTGCAACAATTGACGAGCTTTGGTTTGCATTGATTGTTTCAAGTTTTGTGTCTATAACTTCTTTTTCGAGCGAGACTTCAACTTGTTCGTTTTCATTGGTTTTGGCTTCCGCTAATTCTTTTGCTTCTTTTGATTTGATTAATGCAGCTTTTCCGCCAATAATCCCGTCTGTTTGAATTGCAGCTTTACCTGCTTTTAAACCATGATGTAAAAATCCTTGAAAAAATGTTTTAATGTTTTCGCCAACCGACACAATAATTGTCTCCTTTCAAAAAAATGTGTAACCTTCAATAACCCCTATATCGTTTCTTTTTTTTGAAACTTGAGGTTTTTTGAAATAGCTGTTACAAAAGTTAATGAAAAGAGAATAATTATTTTGAAATAAAATTATGAAACTCTTGAATAGCCTTGCAGACGATATTAACTTTAACTTCTTCACGGCTTGCGTAATTTGAGATATATTTAATGCAAGTTGTTTTGTTTGGTGTCATAAGTCCAATGAAAACCAAGCCTTTTGGCAAGAGTTTGTCCTTAAATAAAATATCATCAGGCCCTAAAATTCCTGTGGTTGAAATGGCGTAATCTGCGCCGTGACGTTCCTTTAACCCTTCTAGCATCTCAAGTGCCACAGCTTCACTTATAACTCCATTTTCTTCAAGTGTTTCGGGTTTTACCCCTAAAATTTTGTTTTTTGCGCTTTCAGAGTACACAACAAAACAATTTTCAATATAGCTTGAAGCACCTGAAACATCTGTAAAATACGAACTAATGAGCCCGCCCGTGCAACTTTCTGCAATTGCAAGTTTTAGTCCTTTTGAATTTATAAACTCGCCTATTTCTTTAATTTTTAGATTAATTTTGGTTTTATTCATTGGCAGGCACGTCTAAATAATCAAGCAACATGATGTTAAACCTTTGACCTTGGTTAATAATGACTTCGTCACCTTTTCTGATAAGGTCTGCTATTGCTTCGAACACAAAATAGCCTGCGCTATAAACCAAGCCACCTGCAACGCCCACGGGCACGGTTATAATTTGCGCCCCTGTGAATAATTTTTCACCAGAGTTTAGCCCCCATTTGGTTGCTTTTTGAACGTATTCTCCGCTTTTTTCCCAATTATGAGCAATTGCTGTTCCATAGTTTCCGCCTGATGTCACAAAACCTTCAGGTGTGATTTTAAAATAAGAACATAATGCTGCACGCATTGGAAGCTGTCTTCCTTGAGGTGTTACAATGTGATCAAAAGTGAATGCCACTTTTGCAGCGCGAGAGAGTCTTTTTGAAGGCTGAACTTCGCCAATACTTCCGCGAACAAGTGTTCCTGAGGGAAGAATTGTTTTTTTGTTTTGTTTAACATTTTCAACAACGGTTGCCGTGAAAAGATCTCCCGTAGAATAATCTCTTGTTGTAATAGGTTCTGCCATTTCAAGCTCGATAATTGTTCCGCGCTCCAGTCTTTGCGTTCCGGTGCCTGCTTGAAATTGATATGCAAATGCGCTACTTGTTGCAAGTAAGCCGAATAAAATTATTCCAAAAAGTTTTTTCATAAAAAACCTCTCTAAATGTCTTTAACGTTAATTTTTCCGAATTTTGCACTTAAGTCATCAATGTGGTGCACTATATAATAAAACGGTTCTAAATCTTTTTCGTTCAAGTCGATGAGTGCACCCCAGTCCGCTCTTCCGTGGTGAGCTGCAATCATTTTTGCAATTTTATCAAAACCGTTTGACATACAAATTGTGAACCCGTATTGCGAGTGTGTTATCCAATCTTTTTTGAATTTATCGTTATATTCAATCGCGCCTGTTTCGGTGTTGATTGAATATTCGTATATTTTTCCTAAATCGTGCAAAATGCAAGCTGCATAAAGCTCATCTTCATTGATGTTTTTTAATTTTGGATAAAGCATTTTGGCAAATTCATAGCATTCTGTTGTATGCACTAAAAGCCCGCCTAAATAATTATGGTGCATTGCTTTTGCTGCAGGCATAATTTTGAATAATTCTGCGTTTTGAGTGAGTAAATTTTTCACAAAATCTCTGATTTTTTCATCTTTAAATTTTTCAATTTCAGAGATTAAATCCGCAAACATTTTTTCCCGTACATCTTCGGGGACGCCGAGTTTTGCTTCTTCAACCAAATCAAAAGAAACAACGTTGCAATTGTTAAACTTTTCATTAAACGTTGCTGATTTTAGTTTAATAATATTTCCCGTGCGGAATTTTTTTTCATCAATTCTGTTTATTGCTTCTTCCCAAAGAACACAATTTAGTGTGGAATTATCAGATAGGTTGCGAATTTGCATCTTGCCCATCTTTGTTCCTGCTTTTGTGTCCCCAATTGAAAAAGTTATAATTTCGTAATTTGCATTCAAGTCCATACCCTCATTTAACCAAAAATTTTGCCTTCTGTCAAAGTTTTTGGTATAAAATAAACTTATGGATTTCAAGAAAAAAGTTACAATTTTGGGTTCAACCGGTTCAATCGGCACTCAAGCGCTTGAGGTTGTTGAAAAGCTTGAAGGTGAAATTGAGGTTTTGGGGCTTGCTTGTGCTAAAAACATCGAAAAATTAAGAGCACAAATTAAAAAGTTTAAGCCTAAAATGGTTTGTGTTTCGGATTATTCAGATGCTAAAGTTTTGGAATCAGAATTTCCTGAAATTAAAGTTGTATCAGGAGATGAAGGTCTGCTTGAAATTGCAACAAACAAAGAAGCAGATATGCTCCTTACTGCAACAAACGGCAAGGCTGGCTTGAAACCAACAATTGAAGCCATTAAATGTGGAATTGACATTGCGCTTGCAAACAAAGAAACTCTTGTTATGGCAGGCGATATCGTTATGCCGCTTGCAAAAAAGCACAATGTTAAAGTGCTTCCTGTGGATAGTGAGCATAGTGCGATTTTTCAGTGCTCGGACGGCAAATTTAATTTTGTTGAAAAAATTGTAATAACTGCAAGTGGCGGACCTTTCCTCAATTGGGAAAAAGAAAAAATTGAAACCGCAAGAGTGCAAGACGCGCTTAACCACCCAAATTGGTCTATGGGTAAAAAAATTACAATAGACAGTGCAACCCTTATGAACAAAGGCCTAGAGGTGATTGAGGCCCATCATTTGTTTGGTATTCCCTACAATAAAATTGATGTTGTGGTTCATCCGCAAAGCATAATCCACAGCGCAGTCGAGTATAAAGACGGCTCTACCCTTGCGCAACTTGGCAATCCAAGTATGCATATTCCGATTCAATACGCGTTTACATACCCCACTCGCCTGGAAGGAATTGAGAGCAAAAGTTTCAGTTTCTTAAATCAGACACTTACTTTTTTTGAGCCGAATTTAGAAAAATTTCCTTGTCTTAGCCTTGCGTTTAATGCAGGAGAAATAGGTGGCACAATGCCTGTTGTTTTGAATGCTGCAAACGAGGTTGCGGTAGGCTTATTTTTAGAATCAAAGATTAATATTTTAGATATTGCTTGCATTGTTGAAAGAGAAATGTCTAAACATAATTTAATTGAAAATCCGACTTTAGATGAAATATTTATGGTTGATGAAGAAATTAGAAAAAATGTTATAATGTCTGTATGAAAAAAATAGCTCTGTTTTTCCTGATTTATTTATTTTTCCAAAATGTGGCAAGTGCCTTTTATCAACTTCCGACAACTTCTCTTGCGCAAAAGCACTGGGGGATTGGGGTTGTGCAAGTGCCTGGTGAAATTTTGGTGCACCGCGAGCCAAATGTTTTTTCTGAGATTATTTTTGAGATAAAAACAGAGGGCAACAAAATTTTATGTGACTCCAAAGAGTGTGAAAACAGTCCCTTCGTTGCTTTTTACCCTGAAAAGAAATACGCTTTTTTGGTGGCGGAAGATGAGCAAGAAGGTTGGGCGCAAGTTTATTGTAATCAGCCCGATAGTAGCTTTGGTTGGGTGAAGCTTAATGAAGATACTATTTTTTACACTTGGGCAAAGTTTTTGAATTTATTTGGCAGGCGTCACGGGCTTTATTTGTTTAAAGATGTGAAAAAGAAAGATAAAATTCTTTTTGCACAACCTTTTTCGGGTTCGCAGTCTGTTGATAAGTTTGAATATCCAAAACATATTTCACCTTGGTATGTTAGCGGGAATTTTGTTATGGTGAAATTATTAAATTATGATAATGTGCAAAAAACCGGCTGGCTCCGTTGGCGCACTGATAACGGCGAGCTTATGTTATTTCCTGATTTCAAACATTAAAATTAAATTCCGTATTCAATGTTTTTGTAAATTGTGCTCGATATTTTTTGTATAAAGCCTTTTGCTGCGTGGTCGTTATATCGTCTTTTGACGATAATTGAAGCAATGTATTTTTTACCGTTTTTTGTATAGATAACGCCGGTGTCACCCACGTATGTTCCGATATCACCTGTTTTATGGTAGATGATAGAACCTTCTTCAAGCCCTTGTGGGAGAAGTGTGTTGGTTTTAACTGCTCCCATATAATCTTTTATGTATTCTCTGCTTCTGACGCTTAAAAAATTAGGGTTATCGAGGTTATACATTAGAGTTCCCAAGTCCCTTGTGCTCATTTTATTTCCGCCTTCAAGGTCAGGGAGAAAATG
Source organism: bacterium (assembly GCA_017505585.1). GTDB lineage: Bacteria > Cyanobacteriota > Vampirovibrionia > Gastranaerophilales > Gastranaerophilaceae > RGIG1918. The sequence goes on along the minus strand of JAFVOZ010000003.1, from coordinate 31,355 downwards.
GGGCATTTCGGAATTTTTTAAACCCCAATATCTGAAAGCGCGGTTCATATTATCTTTCCCGCCAATATAGTCAAGAAGTAGATTTGTTGCACTGTTGTCAGAATCTGTTATCATAAGTTCTGCCATTTTATTAAACGTGGTCTCAAAATCATCTTGATAATATTGAAGATTACCTGAGCCTGAGGTTTTATAAAGTTTTTCAAAAATAACTTTGTCAGTTATTTCCATATTTTTATTGTTTTCAATTTGTCTGAATAATTCAAATAAAATCGGGATTTTTATCATACTGGCACATGGAATTGCTTTGTCTGAATTGATTTCAACTGTTGTGCCGGTTGTGAAATCAAAAACAAAAACCGAAGTTTCAAACTGAGGATAGTTTTTAATTATATTTTCCAGATGTTTGGTAAGTTTAACATTCTGTGCAATAGGAATAATTGGGGCAAGTCCGTATGAAGCGTGCTTAATCGGCAACAAAATCGGAGTTTGGTTAATCACTGCATTTGATATGTAAGAAGTTGTGGGCGCAACAAGCGGAGCCACGTCATAGTTTATTTTTGCGTTTAAAACGTGATTCACAAACATTGGTTCAATAAAATGATAATAATTATACGGGATTGTATAGTACGCAGCGGCACCAACAAACGCAGTGCTAATTAAAAATTTTACTGCACCAAGAATGCTGAATTTCTTCTTTTTTACTACCTTCTTTTTTGGAAATCTTCTAATAATTGCACTTTTTCGCGTGCGAACATTAGAATATTCCAATGAACTTTGGCTTCTTAATGGGGTTGCCAAATTTATTGTCTCCTATGGGGAAAATTCTGTATTATTAGTTTAAAACTTTTGAAAGTGAAATAAATGGTGTAAATAGAGGATATATTCTAATTTTTTTTATAAAAATATGGTATAATGACAAGTGTCTTTATGAAGGAGTAAGTTATGAATGTTATAATCTATGCACGCGACGGTAAAAGCACCTTAGTAGATGCTCTTTCAAATCTCGATGATTTTGATGTTAGAGTATTTTCTGATGATAATATTTTAGGATATAAAGAATTAAATCCTGCGGTTGTGATTTTAGACACAAGCATAGATAAAATTAAACAAGTGACAGAAGTTACTAAATTCGAAACTTCGCTTTTATGTGTTGTGGATGAAATTCCTGCCAATATGACAATTAGGGCGGAAGCTTATGATTTTATTAAAAGACCTGTTAATGAAACAGAACTTGAGGTTCGCGTTAAGGCGATGTCTAAAATTATTCGCTACAGAAACATTGCGAAGAAAATTTCGATGACAGATGAGCTTACAGGGCTATATAACAGAAAATATCTTCACCACAGGCTTGAAAGTGAAATTTCTCGCGCAAGAAGATATGGTGGTTCAGTTTCTTGCATTTTGTTTGACATTGACTACTTCAAGACCGTAAACGACATGTATGGCTACGATTGGGGCGATGTGTTGCTTAAAAAGATTGCTCAAATGCTTGAAGGTTTAATAAGAAAAGAAGATGTGCTTACTCGTTATGGCGATGAAGAATTTATGCTTCTTTTGCCAAATACAGATGAGAAAAATGCTTTCATTTTTGCTGAAAGATTTAGAAAAGATATTGAAAAAATGGAATTTATTCCTGCAAACGAAGAAGAAGCGCACCCTGTTACAATTTCAGGCGGAATTAGCGCATACCCATATTTGGACAATATGGAAGAAGATGCAAACTCAATCATCAGATATGCAGAGCACGCGCTATATAATGCTAAACAAAAAGGCAAAAACCAAATCGTGCAATTCTCTAAAATGAATTTGGATTTCTAATGATAACAAAAAGAATTATACCTTGCCTTGATGTTAAAGACGGAGTTTGTGTTAAAGGGGTTAATTTTTTAAACCTCAAACACGCAGGTGATGCGGTTGAACTTGCTGAAAAGTATTCCGAACAAGGCGCGGATGAACTTGTTTTTCTTGATATTACGGCAACAATTGATAAACGCAAAACAATTATTGAGCTTGTTGATAAAATTGCTCAAAGAATTCATATCCCATTCACCGTCGGCGGTGGCATAAAAACAGTTGAGGATATTAAGGCAATTTTGGCTTCTGGTGCAGATAAAATTTCAATAAACTCAGAGGCTGTTAAAAATCCTGATTTGGTCAAAGAAGCAAGTTCTTATTTTGGCTCGCAATGCATTGTGGTTGCAATCGACGCAAAATTTATTGACGGTGATTACTATGTTTTTATAAACGCGGGCAAGGTAAACACAGGGTTAAAACTTGCAGATTGGGCAAAGAGAGTTGAAGAATTGGGCGCAGGCGAAATTTTGCTTACTTCAATGGATAAAGATGGCACAAACTCGGGTTTTGATATAGAGATGAACAAACTTGTGGCAGATATTGTTAAAATTCCCGTTATTGCATCGGGTGGTGCTGGGGCTGATTACAAGCATTTTGTTGAAGTATTTGAAAAAACAAATGTTTCGGCTGCTCTTGCAGCTTCAATTTTTCATTACAATACTTTGCCCGTAGAAAAACTTAAGGCAGAATTGAAAAGCTCTGGAATTTCTGTTCGTTAGAACTTAAAACGCTTGCAATATGGGCACAATATGACTATAATTTTTTTATGGAAAAAATTAATGTACTCATAGTTGAAGACCACGCACTTACGCGTTTTGCTCTTAAAACATCTCTTCGTGATCAAGATTTTATCGGCGAGATTTTTGAAGCACCTGATGCGTCAATTGGGTACGATATTTTAAATAACCATAAAATTGACATTGTTCTTATGGATTTGGGTTTGCCAGGAATAAACGGGGTTCGTGCTACTCAAGAAATCAAGAAAATCCATAAAGATATAAGGGTTATAATCATCACTTCGCACAGTGAAAAAGTTGAAGTTACAAAGTGTCTGGAAGCAGGGATTAGTGCTTATTGTTCTAAAGACATCAGGCCGGAAAAATTAATCGAATTAATTAAAGATGTTCGGGATGGTTCTATGTGGTTTGACCCTGTTGTTTCTGAATATGTACAACAGGCAATGCGTGCGGTTAATGGCGGGCGCGAGCTAAAAGTTAATAAAAATGTTTACAACTTAACCGCAAAAGAGAAAAAGGTGCTCGAGCTTATAAAAGAAGGCAATTCAAATAACGAAATTTCAAAAAAATTAAATATAAAAGTAAATACAACAAAGGTTCACGTGTGCTCTATTCTTCAAAAGTTAGGCGTTGAAGATAGAACACAAGCGGCAATTAAGGCAATAAACGATAATATTTAAGGTGGAAAATGAGTGGTTTAGGTAATATTTTGATAGTTGATGATAATGCAAAGCTTTTAGCGGATGCACTTCCTATGTATGGCTATGAAGTTCGCGTTGCAGAAAATGGCAAAGATGCTATTAAAACCCTTGCTAAATCAGACATTCAATTTGATATTATTTTGCTTGATGTTGTTATGCCGATTATGGACGGCTGGGAAACATTGAAACTCATTAGAAGTCAGGAAAAATATAACAAAATTCCAATCATTATGCTAACTTCGGTTGATGAAGTTCAAAAACAAATTTCTGGCTTGAAATTTGGTGCAGATGATTACATAGTGAAGCCTTTTGTTCTCCCTAATCTTCTTGCAAGAATTGAGGCATGTTTGAGGCGCACTAAATGGGGCAAAGAAAGTGCAAAAGAACCAAAAGCCCCAAATAAAGCGACGCTTGAAATGTCCAATTCGCTCACAAATAAAGAAACGGAAATTTTGAAATTACTTGTAAAGGGCGCAACAAATGCTGATATTTCTGCTAAACTATTTATAAAAGAAGTGACTGTTAAATCACATCTTAATAACATCTATAAAAAATTAAATGTAGAAAATAGGGTGCAAGCAATACTTCTTGCTCAACAAATTGGTATATTATAAGGGAAAAGATATGGCTAAATATTCAAAAGATGAACTTTTTAAATTGTTATTAACTAATATTCCTGAATTTAATGAAATTAAAAATTCACAAGGAAGCCTTGATTTATCTGAGCTTGAACTTGGTGATGCTGAAATTTCGCAAGCAGATTTTTCGGGTTGCGATTTAACGGGTTCAGACTTTTCTCAAAGTAATTTGACTGAAGTTAATTTTGCGGAAGCTGATTTATCAGGCGTGAATTTTTCAAGAGCAAATTTCACCGAATGCGATTTTACTTGTGCAAATTTAACCGGCGCAGATTTAAGCTATTCTGTTGTTAATTATTGCAATTTCTCAGAAGCTGATATGACCGGCGCACAATTGAATGAAGCGGACTTGACTGATAGCGATTTTTCAAATTGCGAAACATTGAATGCAACAAGATTTGATGACGGTACAATTTGGCCTGATAACGATAAATTGCCCGATGAATTCGATACAACTTACGCGAAAGATTTGTCATCTTTAGATGATGAAGAAGATAATCAATCTTCATTCGATTATTAGGCTTGCTTGTGCTATAAAATTATTATGAAGAGGTTTTTTGCGACATTTTTAATTTGTTCGTTGGCTTTGCCCGCATTTGCTTTTGAAGGCGAAATTACGCTTGACGAAAATGTTCAAAAACCCGAGATTATTTATTCCGAAAAACCTCGAAAAATTACGGGTAGCCTTTTTATAAACAATGCCGAAGATGCTCAGATGGTAATAAATAAGCAGCAAGAATCCGACGTAAAGGATTTGGAAAAATTATGGGCTGCAACAGCTGAGAAAAATCAAATTATAAAATTCTCACTCCAAAAGCTTGCAATTCCTGAGGAGCAAAGAAGAATTCATTCTTCTTTAATGGCAAAAAGTTTGTCCGCGCTTATCTCGGGTGCTTCAATGTTACCTTCTTTTATGGGGTCAAATTATGCGATTCAATCAGCTTCTTATGCGGGCGCAAGACTTGCAAACAATTTAATAAACCGTGAAAATTATAATAAATTAAAAGATTCGCCGCTTACGGACACCGAAATGCTTGAGCTTGCGACGCTTATTGAAGAACTTCAAGATAATATTGTAAACAGCTATTATGGTTACAAGGGGAGTCTGCTTCGTCTAAAAGAAATCAGAAGCCAGATGTTGCTTTACAATAAGAATTACAATACTGCGCTTAATATGAATGACACTTTGGAAATTGCGGTCGCGTCAGCCCTTTGGGACAGCGTTAAAATAAAAGAAGCTGCTGAGATTGAAAATGTTAAAAAATATCAGGCGTTGCTCGAAAGATATGCGGGTCAAAAAACAGTTAAAGAGCTTGAACTTGTTCAATATAATCTGGATATGACAGGTGTTGATGTTAAAGATTTAAAAACCAAGGTAAAAAACATAAATGAGGTGCAAAAATGAGAAAGTTTTTTGCAGTTTTGTTGTCGATGTTTATTGCTACTTGCGCTTTTGCTACTGAACTTGATTACCCGATGTCACCTGAAAACAGAATGGGGTTATCTGACACTCCTGAAACGCCAATTGAGAGCACTGCAAAAACTGTTCAAGAGGTGAAAGCCGTTTCTGATAAAAAAATAGATAATTCATTAACTTATGCGGATTTGAGTCTGAAAAAAATTGCCGATGATATTTTATATGACTTAGAACTTGAAGAAGATGTTGTTCTTTCTGATTTAGAAACCTTGTGGCATGGCGTTGCAAGTAAAAGTGAAACAGTAAGATATGCGATTTACAAGCTTTCAAACCCTGATGAAAATAAACCTAATGACACAATGCTTAAAAAAATAATTAAGCCGATTGCAAGTTTTTCAACAATTGCAGGCACCGCATTCAGTTCTAATCCGTATTTAGCGTCAGGCGCACTTGCGGGCGGCAGTTTGATTAACGCGCTTTCTCAAAACCCTAATGAAGCAAATTATAAATTCACCAAAGTAACAGATACCGCAATGGTTTTGCTTGTTAGAAAAATAGATGCACTGCAGGAAAACTTGCTTATTTCTTATTTTGACTACAAGAAAAAAGAAAAAACTTATAATATGCAATTGGATAATTTGAAAAAAAGAGAACAAATTTTCGAAGCCTCAAAAAATGCTCCAAGAGAAGAACAAATTATTGCAGATGTTTACTTAAGAAATGCGCAAAATGATTTAACTTCTGTGAGCACAGAACTTTGGAGCGCAAGGCAAGTGCTTGTTCAAATGGCAGGTGAAGAAGCTTTTAATTCAATTTGCAAAAAGAAATAATCAGAATTTATGCAAATTAAATTAAATTAAATACCTTTTTAAATTTTCTTTATCAAAAATTTCAATACTATCTTTGTTGTGGATAAAGATTAAAGTGTTAATAACGGATTTAAACAAAGAAAATTCAGGGTGCGAGAATTTTGTTCTCAAATCTTCAATATTTTCTGCGTAAAACTCTGTAAGAACAGTTTTTTCTTTGAGTGCAAGCGAGGTGAAATAGTCAAAACCTTCTTTTGTTGAAATGCCTTCAAAATAAATAATATTAGGTGATTGAAATTCAATGAAGCGCATTGCTTTATCAAGGTTGAAGCCAATGTTTTCGCTTAATTCGCACTGATAAATGTTTGGAATTTTGTATTTTGCAATGGATTCAAGCGTCATAACGGTTTTGTTTTCAGGAATTAAATCTGTCAACATTGAATAAATCAAGTGTGTTTTTCCGCTTAAAGAGCCGCCACAAACAAGCACGATACCGGATTTATTTAATTGCTCTTTGATGTAGCTTGCTTTTTCTGGTTCAAAAATTGTGCCAATATTTCTTGGCGGGTGGTAAATTTTAAGCGCAATTCTTTCGCCAGCAATTGTTGGGAAAGCTGAAACGCTTGCTGTTAATGTTTTATTATCTACATTAAAATTTAGTTTTCCGAGTTGTGGAATTTCGTTAACCGTCGGGTCAAGCCCTGAGATTGTTTTTAATTTTGTGATAAACGAGTTTGCAAGAAGGTTTGGAATCGCCCCGATATCTTGAAAATCATATCCTATTTTAACTTTCACGGCTAAATTTTCTTCATTTTGCTCAAAATAAAGCTCGTGAACATTTTTCACGATTGCAGTTTTTAGAATTGCTCTTAAAATATTTTGAATGTTTTCTTCGCTCAGGTCGTTTGCATGAAGCTCTTCTCGCCAATCATAATCAGCGTCGCCCGCAAAATCAATGTCTTTTACCTTGCTTGATGTTTCATAATATTCATTGATTTTTCTTAAAATTCCACTTTCACTTGTGATTACGGGTTCGATTACCTTTTGGGTTCGCTCAATTATATTTTCAATTGCAAAAAGGTCGAGCGGGTCGCTCATCGCAACCGTCAAAGTGTCTTCAATTTCAAATAACGGCAAAATTTTGTATGCAAGTGCTTCCTTAAAGCTGATAAAATCTAAACATCTTTTGTCAATTTCATACCCGTCAAGGTCAACGTATGGAATATGAAGCTTATCTTCCAAGAACTTCAAAAGGGTTTCTTCGCTCATAAGGCCTGAGTTTATGAGAGCTTGACCAATGTTAATATTTTGCGCGTAAGCAAGTTCTTGAGCATGCTCAATATCTTCGAAGCTTACATATTTATCTCGAACTAAATCATATTTTAGTTTTTCGATTGTTTTATTGCTGACAAAATCCAATTAAACCGCCTTTAAGTGTTGTTCTATTTTTTCAAATACTGTTGAAAACTCAAATGGTTTTGTGATATATTCATCTGCTCCGGTTTCTTCGCCGATTGCTTTATCTTGCTCTTGACCGCGAGCAGTAATCATAATGATTGGAATTTGTTTGTATCTTGCATCAAATTTTAAAAGTCTGCAAATTTTATAACCATTAATTTTTGGCATCATAACGTCAAGTATGATAAGGTCCGGTGCTTCCTCTTTTGCAAGCCTTAAACCTTCTTCTCCGTCATACGCCCAAATGCAGTCATACCCTTTTTGTTTGAGCATAAATACCATTGTTTCAACAATATCTTGTTCGTCATCTACGATTAAAATTTTAGCCAATTTTATAACTCCCAAATCTTATTAATTAAATTAAATATTTTTCCAAAATCATCTTTGCTGTCTTCAAAGTCAGCCTTTTTATACACTATATCACACTTTTCCCATTTTGAAAAATTGCTTTTGAGTTCATTTTCAATTGCTTTTTGTGTAAACATTGTTACATTTTTATCAATTTCCGGTGTGAAAAACCACCTGTGTATAAATTTTTCATCTTCAAGAGTTAGGCTTGTTGTTTGCTTTGTATTTTTGATGAAACCAAGTTTTGTAATTTCATCATAAAAGCCACAATCTTTTGTTTCTTTAAAATACGCAAGACAATATTTTTTAGCTTCTTGAAGCCCTCGTGTTGTATCAATTTCAAATTTTAAAATATCTGTCATTATAGGTAAATATACGCAAAAATCAGCACCTTTATCTTTTTCGCTAATCACTTCAATTGCGCCGAAGTGGCTGTCTATCAAGTGTTTCGAAATTGATAATCCAAGCCCGATTCCGCCAACTTTTCTTGATAATGTGTTTTCAATTTGTGAGAACTTATCGAAGATTTTTGCAATATTTTCTTTTTCTATGCCGACCCCTGTGTCTTTTACGGAGATTTTTACATAATCTCTGATAATTTTTGTTTTTGGCATTATCAAATTATTTTTGTCAATGCAATTTGCGTTTATTTTGCTTGCGCTAACTTCAATTTTGCCGCCTTTTTGAGTGAATTTAAGAGCATTTGATAAAAGGTTTGATAAAATCTGCTCTATCCTTCTTGAATCAGCGTAAAGCTTTGGCAAGTTTTCTTCAAAATGGAACTTAAGCTCAATTCCTGCAGTTTCTGCACTTTTAGTAAATGTTTCTTTGACGAGCTCGAGCGAAGGCAGAATTTCGCATTTTTTGAAATCAATATCCATTTTCCCCGTTTGTACTCTTGATAAATCAAGCAAATCTTCAATGATATCAGATAAGCGAAGCATATTTCTTTTTGCCATTTTGATAAAGTTTTCTGCATCTTTGCTTATTTCGCCCGCTTCACCGGAGAGTACAATTGCTAAGCTGTTGTTAATCGGCGTGAGCGGAGTTCTTAATTCATGGGATACAATCGAAACAAACTCTGATTTAATTTTTTCCAGCTTTTCAAGCATTGCATTTTTTTCAATAATTTCTTCGTAAAGTTTCGCACTTCGAAGTGGTAGTGGAATTTGATTTGCAATTGTTTGAAAACAGGTTTTATCCTCTGTTGTGAATGGTTTTTGTCTATATATTTCAATAATCCCAAAGAAATCTTCCCCAACTTTAATTTCAGATGTTAATTTATCAAAGTTAAATACTTTGAGGTCGTAAATTTGTGCTGAATTCCCTGTGTTTTGAATTAAATTTACATTTTTTAATTCGATTTCATAAGGAAGGGAGTCTGTTGAATATAGGTTTTTATATTCAAGCAATAATCTTAATTGAAGTGCGTCTTTCAGGCTTTCTGTTGGTTGGTGAAGGGAATTTATATAAATATCTGCAAATTTATCTTTATTGAATACAAGTAAGGTAGCGACATCGAAATTTAGAGTTTTTTCTAAGCCTTCGAGCATGATTTTGCATAATTTTTCTCTGTTCAAGGTACCTGCAAGTTGTGAACTTGTGTTATACAGCGCATTTAGCGAATATAAGTTTCTTGAAATTTCCTTATTGTTTTTATCAAGTTCGTCGAGTGAATTTTTGATTTTCAAATGAGAATTAATCGTGCCTTCCAGTATGTTTTCCCTTATGGGTTCAAGCACAAAGCCATCCACTTGGTCTAAGTAATCCGGTTCATCGAAAGCTCCGATTACAAGAAGAAGTTGAATGTTAAAGCCTTTGAAATCAGCCTTAATTTTTCTTGTGATAAGACCTGCTTGCGGGAATTTTGTATCGATAATTATGATATCAGGCATAAATTCTTGAATTTGCGTGAATATCAAATTATCACTTCCGTGTGAAAACAGACAGCAGTGCCCCTTATCTTCAAGAGAATTTGTGCAATTAAAAAGCTTTTTGGTTTCTTCGGTTATTATAAATATATTAGACATAATTATATTCTATCCGTCATGGTGCCGATTGGCACATTTGTAATATAACTTAAATCTATAATATATTTGAAGTAATACTGAAGTGAACTCTCATATTTGAGTGCTCTTCAGGTTTTTGTCCGATGGGAACACCGAAGTATACGTTGCCTGATAAGTATTTAGTGAGTTTTAATACCAAACCGCCACCAACGCTCATTACGTAGTCTGAATCCAGTGAAGAATATCTGTCGCCATACCAGCCAAGGTCATAGAAAGCAGCAAGTCTTATCGCGTCATCTACAAAGTGCGCTTTTTCAGGAAGTATTCTTCTTAAGAATGGAATCGGGAATCTGACTTCAGCTGATGCTGTAATACCATAATCGCCAAGTAATGCAGCTTCTTGATAACCTCTAACTGAAGCTATACCGCCAACTTGTAATTTTTCACTGTACCATATATCTCTGTTTGCCCATTGTCCGTTAAGTTGGAGGATACCAAGAGAACGCCATGGGAGTACTTGTAGTCTTGTTAAATTACCTGTTAACTTAATGGCCTTGTTGCATGGTGAACTTTTGTCATCTTCATAATTGTAATATGTTGATTCAGCGTCAAACCAAGGTACACCAAAGCTTGCGCCAACGTTTCCTAACCATTTTCCGTAAAAATCATCCTTGATATTTGATAAACTCAAACGGATATTTCTGGTTTTATAAGGTTTGCCGAGTTTTTCTCTATGCCCTGCGTTAAGGAAGGTTGTTTTTACGTCTCTCATATCAAATGAAATATCGCCGTACATTTTGTAGTTTTCTGTTTCAATTAATCTTCTTGAAATACCTGCGAAGAATGAGTGCGACTTACCTTTGATATCTTCGATTCCATAAAAATCACCCAAGCGAGTGCCTGAATATGTGTAGCCAAGGTTTAATTTAGTTTCTTTTTTAGCAATCGGGATTGTGTATAAAACAGCTTGGCTTGTTGTTCTGCGAGCAAGTGAAGTGATTGATAGCAATTGGTCGCCAAAACCTGTTAAGTTATATAGGCCGCCAAAGATTGTAAATCTGTTTAAACCAACTGATGATTGCCCTTGGTTGTCGAATCTTAAGCCAAAATCGAGCGGGAATCTATCTTTTGCGGTAAAATTCATATCGGTATATTCAACGCTTTCTTCGTTATCTTGAAGGGTAACCGCGCCTTTAATGTAGCCGATAGAGTTAATTTCGCTTAATGCGTTTTGAGAATCCTTAATATTTAATATATTACCTTGGATAATATTATTGTCTTCCAGGAATTGCTTTGTAATATATTTATCGCGAGCCCATTTGTTGCCATCAAGTGTTACGTTTCCGTATTTACCTTCGATAATATTGATTTCGATGTCGCCTGTATCAATTCTTTGAGGAGGAACATAAGCAAAAGATGTGATGTATCCTGCTGAATGGTACATATCTGTAATTTTTGCAGCAATTTGCATAACATCTGATAATGTAACTTCAGTTTCGATAATATCGCAAACAAGGTGAAGAAGTTCGTCTTCTGTAAATATAGTGTTTCCCTTATAACGAACAGAATTGAGAATAAAAGCTTTTTCGGCGTTTGGAATATTATCCATTTCGTCTGAAACTTTCTTTTCCATTGTTATTGCTTCGTCAGCAGTTTGCTCTTGTTCGATACGTTTATTTTCTTCATATTGTTGCATTTGAATAACGTTTTTTTGGTCAATAACACCTGGGTCAAATGCGCCTATGCCACCGCCTGAGTGTGAAGTAAGAGCAGCTAAAGTAGTTGATGTATGGGCACTTACGCCTAGCGCAAGAGCGCATAATAATAGTTTAAAACGCGTATTTCTCAATTCCTTCTCCCTTCTGGAATAGTTTTTCTTAATATAAATAATAGAATACACATGCTAAATAAGCAAGCCCCGTAACAAAATGTTAAACTTTGTAACTATTTTTGTTCTTTTTTGGCAAAAAAATGCCTTCACCTGTTTTTTTAGTGTAGAATTAATCTCACGCAAATTATATTAGAAGAAATAAAGAAGGGGAAAACAATGAAAAAAAGGATTTTTGGACTATTTTTAATCACCGCCTTCATGTCATGCCAGCTTCCAACATTTGCTGCACTTGAAGGAGTAGTTCCTAATTTAAACAAAATTACAGGTGGTACAGTAACAGATACTGTTAACGGGTTAGACATTAAAGCAACTTCAGGTAAAAATGGCGTTGTTCAAGGTGATTGGAATTCGTTCAACTTGGGTTCAGATAAAGAAGTAAACCATATTTTTACAAACTGGTCTCAAACTTTTATCCACAATGTCTTAGATAAAAACCCATCTCAAATATATGGTACTTTGAAACAAACATCTTCAAATGCTGCTAAAGATTATGCAGGTACAGGTAAGATATTTTTAATCAACCCAAATGGTATTTTATTTGGCGAAGGTGCAAATGTTAATTTAAATGCATTTACCGCAACAACATTTAAGCCTGAAAAACTTAAAAATCTTGGTGATTTAACATCTTCTCAATTAAATACATATACAAATAATCTTAAAAATTACTTTGGCCCAGATATTAATATTAAATTCTCAAGCACTGATGACAAAATCGGCGCGCTAATTAAATTGGATAATGCTAAATTTAATATCGATAAAACAGCAATCATTGCCGCTAAGGATATTGAAGTTGTAAACGGTTCTGAAATCATTACAAATATTGACTACAACTTCTCTTCAGATTTAGCAAACAAACCGCTTGACTACAACCAATCATTCAGCAACGTAAAACTTGCAACAGGTGGTGGTGCTGAAGCTAGCTATAAATTAAATGGTTATGTTTACAATGAAGATTTTTCAGTTGCTAAAGGTTTAGACGGTGTTGACTACAATATCACGATTGGCAGCACTGATGTAGCAGATGGCACTTACATTGAATCAGGCAACATTTTGCTTAAAAACCGCGGTGTAACTTATGACAAAACAATGGAAATTCCGGCTGGCACCGAAGGTTCAAATATTTTAGTTCAAAACTCATCTCTTGTTGGTAATAAATTATTAAATAATGCAACAGGTGACATTGATATCACAGGTAACAACCATGTAAAAATCAAAAATTCTTTATTAAAAACATATAACACTCACGAAGAATTAAATCCAAATGTTAACACTAACGACCAAAAAGGTGGCGAAATTAACATTATCGGTGGCGGAAATGTATTGATTGAAAAATCAACTCTTCAAACAGCATTTTCAACACAAGACACAGCTGCAATCGGCAGAACTCAAAAACCTGGTGACATCCAAATTAACTCAGTATATGGCAATACCGATATTAACACTTCAAACCTTTTCTCAAGAGGTAATATCAGAGTTAAATCTGCCCTTAATTCAAATGTTACTAACTCTAATATGATTGCTTCTAACCCACAAGCAAACATTGCAAAAGATATCACAATTGAATCAGGCAATAATGTTAATATTGGCAACACTTTAGTTGATGCTGCAATGGGTAATATTAAAGTTAAAGCAGCTAAAAAACTTAATGTATACAGAGATGCAAACGGCGTTAACGGTAATCGTTCAATTATGTATGCAGGAAAAGATATCAGCTTACTTGCTGAAGATACATTAATCCAAAATACAAACTTAAGCTACAACAACTTAGCTTTATATGACGCAGACACAACTGCTGAAAACAATGTAACAGTTAAAGATGACTCTACATTTGAAAAAAGAAACGCAGCAGCAGGCGAAGGCGTAACAATTGATGTAAGAGGTAAATTAACTCTTGATAAAGCAACAATGAAAAAAGCGGTTGTTACAGAAGCAGGAACAGGCACTTGGGCAGCTGAAGCTGATAATCAAGACAAACTTACTTTAGTTGCTACAAAAGATGTTGATGTAATTAATAATTCAAATGTAACTTCAAAATCAGACATCAATATCACTTCTCAAAACGAAGGTTTCCACTTCTTTGATTCTAAATTAAATGCAGCAAACAACATTGCAGTAAATATTAAAAATGCATTCATCGCTAAAAATGCAGCAGACCGCACAGGTATTTCAATGGATTCAACTGCTGAAATGAACGCTCAAAATGTTGCAATCACAACAAGAGGCGATGCAAGTAACATCGAATTTGCTCAAGAACCAATTGAAGCAATTAAACACACAAATTCACTTGCACTAAACTCTGAAAAAGCAAACATCAAGGTTAATGCAACAAAAGACCTAACTTTAAATAACGCAAACTTAACAGCTAAAAACGGCGTTGTTAGAGTATACGGCGCAAAAGCAGTTACAATGAACAATGGTTCAATGAACTCAAAAGCAAATACAATCATCACTGAAGCAGGCGATATTAAAGGCGATATCAACACTAACAACGGTGCATTCTTGGCATACGCTGGTGTTGGTGAAGGCAAAACTGATGCAGAAATCCTTGCAACTAAAAACTTCAACAATAATGTTAACCTTCAATTATCAAATGTTGCTAACCGCAATGCAGGCGTAAACATTGGTGGTAAAGTTGTTACACTTGACGCTAAAGATGATGTTCTTTCAATCTCAAGAATCGTATCAAACAAATTAAATCTTGATGCAAATGATAAATTCATCGCTGCAGCAACAACTCTTACAGCTGATGATATCGCGGGACTTGACCAACCTGCTCAAAACACTAACCCTGAAACTCAACCTGGCGGAAATGCTGAAGGTAGAGCATATATCGAAGTTAAAGACTTTGACGGTTTCAACTTAGATAAAACTCCATACTCAATCGATGAAAATGGCAACTATGTAGGTTTCTATACAGCAAGCTATTTGCCAACAACATACGAAGGTGCTGATGCTCACGCAAAACACTTCATCGACTTGGCAGGTCAAACTGGAAATGAAAAATTCTTATTAGTTTACACAAAAATCAACGGATTTGATGATGTACCACCGGCTCCGATTCTTCCAGACCCAAATCCAAACCCTGGTGTATCACCTGATGTGACTTCAAATGACATCGATGTAATTAAAATCCCAAGACCAACCGAAATCCACGGGCTTCCTGAACCAATTACAAACTCAATTACAGACCCAACAGTTGGAATGGTGGCAGCAGCGGCAGCAATCACATTCGATGAAGACGGCGAAGAAGTTGAAGAACTTATAAGAGTGGTTGAATAAACTAACAAAGATGACAAAAGCAGGGATTAATTCCCTGCTTTTTTTATTTTGTTTTTTCATATATAATTAATCTATGTTGAGTAAGATTTTTAAAATAGCATTTATTATATCGTTTTTTGTTTGCACAAACACTGCTTTTGCACAAACAAAATATGACGCACAATTAAAAGTTGCGCAGGATGGCTTTATGCAAGCTGAAGATAATGCACAACTTGTAAAATATAGAAATGATTGTAAAAAATTGTATTTAAAAAAATATTCATATTATAAAAAAGCAGGTGACTATGATAATGCCGTAAAAAGCCTTATGGGTGCTTTAGCTTTTATGAAACCAGATACTCGTGAATATATAAAATATGAAAAAAAATTAGAGGAAACACTAAGCAAGGCGGATATAATTTTTGATACGGACGATTCAAAATTAAACTTAGCTTGGGTGTTAAATAAAGAGAATAATAACTATCCTGCAAAATATGTTTTGTCTAAAATAAGCGAAGCGCAACTGGATAATTATAAATTCCATGAAATTTCAGGCGATGTTAATTTTGCAATCAAAAATTACAATTTAGCAGAAGAAAGCTACAACAAAGCACTTACTTTGAATGATAAAAATAATTTCTTGAATTTAAAATTTGCACTTTTTTATGATTTTAGAGGCGAGCAAGCGAAGGCTTGCGAGCAATATAGATTAGCACTTGTTGCCACGCAAGATGCAAACATAATCAAAACCATAATTTCTATTTTTGAAGATAAAATTTCGCGCGAACCAAATAATCAAAATGCATACGAAATTTTAGGCACGGCGTACGCGCTCGTTGGCGAAAATGCAAAAACTTATTCTCTTTATTCTAAGGCTCTTGAAATTAAGCCTGATGATGTTTTTTTGAGATATATTTTGGCGAATTTTTTGCATAATATTGGGCAATCTGAACGCGCGATTGAAATTTATGATTCAATTTTAGACAACGATATTTACGAACAACAAATTCGGGCAGGTAAAGCTAAATGTCTTGTGAAATTAAACAGACAAAAAGAAGCGATGAAAGAGTATCAATCAATTCTTTTGTTTTACCCAAATTCGCTCGAGGCAAAATATGGAATTTATGAAATTCTAAAAGATAAAAAAGAGCCGCTGCAAATTATGCACGCTTTTTATCCATTAAATAATGCTTTCCGTCCGAGTGCTGAATTTATTGCAAATTTTGCTGACGAACTTTTAATTTTAAAGAAAATGGGCGAAGCGGAAAAATATTACAAACTTGCATATTCGGTTGATGAAAAAAGTAAGCAGGTGCTTGTTAAAATGTATAATTTCTACGCACTCCAAGGCAAAGACAATATCGCTGAAGGTTTTATTGAAAAAGCTTATTCTCTCTATCCGACAGATAAAAAAGTTATTGAATTTTATGCACTTGCGAACAAGAGCTTGATTGACAAAAAAGTGGCGCAAGCACTTGTATATATCAACGAAAAACAATATAAAAAAGCATTTGATACATATAATCAAATTGCCCCGAAAACAGATGAAATTTATTTTGCAATGGCAAATTGCATGAAAATGGCAGGTGACAATAAGCTTGCGATTGAAAATTATAAAAAAGCACTTGAGATAAATAAAAATAATTTTGCTGCAACATACGCTCTTGCAATGGCTTATTATGATAAAAGCGATTTAGATAATGCTCGCATATATCTTCAAAAGTCACTCAAAATTGATTCTAAAAATGTCCCTGCAAAAACTTTGTTAAATCTTGTTGTTCAAAAACAAACAGATGACATTTTAAACGCTGCATTTGAGCAAAATGACTTAAAAAATTACAAAAAAGCAGATGAAATAATTGAAGCAGGACTTAAAAAAATTCCTGATAATGCCGAGCTTTATTATTTTAAAGGTAAAAACAAAGAAGATGCAGGTGAGCTGCTATCTGCAATTAGGGAGTACGAAAGTTCAATTAAAGTAAATTCTGAATTTACAATGTCGTATTACAGGCTTGGTATTTTGTATGAGCAAATAAATCAAAAAAGAAAAGCACTAGAGGCGTTTGAAACATTTTTGAGTAAAAACACTCAGCTTGAAGAACATAATTCATACGCACTGGAACGCGTTGAAGTGCTTACAAGAGAAGTGTATTAATATGCAGGGGCAAGTTTTTAAAATACATTCTGATTTTTATTATGTGAATAGCAATAATACTACATATGAATGTAAACTTCGAGAAAACATCAAAAAGCAAAAAATTGATGTTTGGGTGGGTGATAATGTTGAATTTGAAGACGGCGCGATAACTTCACTTGTTAAAAGAAAAAATCAAATTAGAAGACCACACGTGGCAAACATTGACACTCTGCTTGTAGTTTCTGCTCTTAAAGAACCTGAGCTTGATTTGATTCAGTTGAATAGATATTTGATTTTTGCAAAATATTACAATGTTCAAACGGCAATTTGTTTCAATAAGGAAGATTTAGAAGAAAATCTAGGTTTTGAAAAAGATATAATGAAACTTTATTCTGATCTTGGGTATGATATTTTCTTCACTTCCGCCAAAGAAGAAACCGGGATTTTACCGCTCAGAAAATATCTAAAGGGGAAGCTGACGGCGTTTGCGGGTGCATCAGGCGTTGGAAAATCAACATTAATAAATGTTTTAACGGGTGAAAATTTAAGGAAAACAAATGTTGTGAGTGACAAAACAAAAAGAGGCACGCACACAACTCGCCATGTTGAAATTGTTGAAAAAGACAATATGAAAATCGTTGATACTCCTGGGTTTTCACAAGTGCCTTTTGATTTTTTAACACCTGAAGAATTGGTCAAACTTTTTGATGATATATATGTTTATACAAGCGGTTGCAAATTCTCAAATTGTCTGCATAGGAATGAAGTTAATTGCGCGGTTATCGAAAATAAAGATAAAATCGGTACTTTAAGATATGAAAGCTATTTGAAATTCCTTGAAGAAGCACTTGAATATAGGGAAAAAATTAAAACCATAAGTATTAAAAAAGAGGCGAATTTCAAAGAACACCAAGGGAAATTTGCGCCTAAAATTTCAACAAAGAAAAGAGAAGATTCAAGAAGGAAAGTTAAACAAACAATTTTGGACGAGCTTAATTGACAATAAGCTTTGTCTTATATATTATAATAGATGTATTTGGAGACATGGCCAAGTGGTAAGGCAGGAGCCTGCAAAGCTCTTATCCCCAGTTCGAATCTGGGTGTCTCCTTTTTTTGTGAGAAGAGTGCCTATGAACGAGATTTTGGTTTTATATATTTTAAAAAGGCACGATTTAACAATTTACAGCTTGCAAAAAGCGATAGAGGAAATATTTTTTCCATACTATAAACCTTCCGTTGGTTCACTTTCGCCAATTTTAGACAAAATGCAGGAAAAAGGTTTTCTCGCGTGCGACGAGAAACTCTCTAAAGGCGGAATGTTATCTAAAAAGTTTTCTATAACACAAGAAGGCTTGAAGTATTTTAGAGAATCAATAACAAATTATAAATTTACAGGGCTTGCAAATGTCATCAGGGAAGTTTCAACTTTTATGATTATGGCAGAAGCATTTACGGGCGAAGACAAAAAAGAATTGCAATTAAAGCTAAAGGATAATCTTTTGGTTTTAAGAAACAAGCTAAATGAAACGTTGGATAATCCATACCTTGCGCTTGCAAATAGCCAGCTTTCAGTTTTGTCTTCGATAAAAACCCATGTTCAAGATCTTATATTGCAATTGGATGAGGTGAAATGAAAAGATTGGGCGCTGTTATATCCTCTGTTGTTCCAAATTCAATTGCAGACGAACTTGAGCTTCAAGCAGGTGATGAAATTCTTGAGATAAATTCAAGTGTGCCATCCGACCTTATTGAATATAGCTTTTTAGTTCAAGACGAGGAACTTGAAATTCTTGTTAAAAAGAAAAATGGTGAAGAGGAAGTTATTGAGCTCGAAAAAGATTATGGAGAAGACCTTGGACTTTCGTTTGAAAGTGCCGTTTTTGACAGAGTTATACCTTGCGCCAATAAGTGTATTTTTTGCTTTGTTGACGGGCAACCTGATAATTTAAGAGATAGTTTGTACGTAAAAGATGATGACTGGCGTCTTTCTTATCTTCAAGGGACTTATGTAACGACCACAAATTTTCGCGAACAAGATTGGCAAAGGCTTGAAACATTTAAATTTTCGCCGCTTTTTATTTCGGTTCACACAACAAACCCAGAGCTTAGAATCTCTATGATGAAAAATAAGAATGCAGGTAAAATTCTTGAAAATTTAGACAGGCTTTCAAAAATCGGGATAGATTTTCACGCGCAAATTGTTCTGTGTCCAGGAATTAACGACAAAGAAGAACTTACAAGGACATTATCTGACCTTAAAAAATATAAAAAACATTTAAAATCTCTCGCGGTTGTTCCTGTTGGAATATCGATGCATCATGCAAATCAGCTTGAAAAGCTAGATAAGGCAGGTGCAATTGATATTATTGAGCAGTTGGACAAATTTAATTCTGATATGAAAAAAAATATTGCAATGGCATCAGATGAAATTTTCTTGCTTGCTGAAAAAGAAATTCCGCCAAAAAAATATTATGGCAAGTTTTTGCAAATAGAAGACGGAGTTGGGGCAATAAGACTTTATCTTGATGATTTTGCAAAAAGAAAAAAAACTTTGCCTAAAAAGTTAAAAAAACCACTTGAACTTGGGATTATTACAGGTTCAATTTCAAAATTTATTTTTGATGATATTGCGTGTGATTTAAAAATTGAAAATCTTGAACTTTCCGTACTTGAGATTAAAAACAGGTTTTTTGGTGAAAGAATAACAGTAACAGGTTTAATCACGGCAGGAGATATTATCTATACATTAAAAAATATGAAAAACCCACCGAAAAACATCGTGCTTCCTTCTGTTATGCTAAAAGAAGGCACGGAGCAATTTATTGATGGGCTTGATATTTCTGATATAAAGAGCGAGTGCGGAGTTGAAATTTTTGTTATAAAAGATTTTTATAGTTTTAAAGAACTTGCAGATATTATCAAAAACTCTTAATCAACTACATGTATGATGATAAAACGAGTATAAAATGCGAAACTTATAATGTAGGAATGGAATAATATAAGGTCGAGTACGTGATATCAGCAATTAGCGGTTTTTCCCATTATCAACCAACTTCCGGCGTTTATAACACCCAGAAGATAACTTCTCCTCAAGAAGATTTGAGGGAACTTTCCTCTATTGCAAGTTCTTATTATAGTGTTTCAGATACCGTCCAACCTCTCAAGAGTTCGACAGAAAGCGATTCTCGTTGGTTATACAGGGCTGTGAGCAATGAACTTGGCATGCCAACAGGGCTTGATATAGGCGGTATGGCGGAAACTCCTGCAAAAATTACCGTAAATTTGGGCGGTGCTGATTTTTTCCCAAATCCGACACAAGTAAGTAATTCTAATGCAGATGAAGACGAATATTATACACAAGAAAATATTAATGAAATAAATTCAAACGCATACGAGGAAATTCTTTCGGGATACACATCAGAATATTTTGCACAAAACGCTGATGAGGCACTTTCGAATGTTGCTCAAACAATTAATTTAAACAAGGAAGATCCCTTTGGGGAAACCAAAGAAAGTACTCAATCCTTTTTTCAAAAATCAGCGGCAAATGCTTACAAACAAATAAATCTAAATTATATAAATAGCTATGTTTAAACAACATAGCTATTTTTGAATTAAAATTTAGGTTTTGTAATTAGTGCTAAATTCTGTTGTGCCAAACTCCGCCTTTTCTATCCACAAGTGCATCATAGAAAGACCAAAATCTGAAGACACCTGTAAGCCCAAGAACAGCATGTGTCACATTTTTTTCTGTGCTTTCGCCGTTAACAAATTGACCGATTCCCGGCCAAATGATGAGTGAGCAAAGAGAAGCTCCAATACTTCTGTTTGAAACCTCTCCGGCTTTCCCGTGAGTTCCCGCAAAACATGGTGCAGTCATTGAAAGTATCGCCCCTAAAAGTGCTACTGTTAATACTTTTTTCATAATAAAAACTCCAATTATTCCACATATATTTTATTACATTTTAAATATATTTGTAAACTGGAGTTTTAAAATTGTTACGTTTGTTATTTTATTTTGAGTAAAGTTTACCAGAAACAACCAAAGCTCTTGGTGCAACAGCAGAAGGCTCCATATAAGGTTCCGCAAGGCTTAAAATGTCCTTACATTGTTTTCTGGAAAGATGCATATTGTTGATATTTTGGTCGAATATTTTGACAAGATTTTCAATAACTTTTTCACCTAATGGTGTTTGTGCTTTGTAGTCAGCTCCTTCTTTCAATTTAACAGCGTCTTCGTGTTGGCCTTTTAAGAATTTTTTGAGCGAATGGTAACTTGTTGTGGGCAAAATCTGCATTTCAACAAAAGTGGCATTATCACCATCAAAAGGACCTGAACCATATTTGAAAAAATTATCAAGAATTTCGTCGGCACTTTTATCTTTCGGGTCTGTTGCTTCCTTTAAAATTTCAAGTGTCATATTCTTTGTGCTATATGGACCGCCTTGCTTTGACTCCTTGAGTTCACCTTGGTAATCTTTCACTGCATTTTCACCTATTTCGGTAAGTTGCGCCATACCAAAACTTGGTTTTGCATAGATATTTGTGTTAAATCTAATTTCCATTTCTTTCTCCAAAATCTTTACAAAGCTACAAAACAACTGAAGAATAAAAGTTGCATGCTTTATTGAATTTTCTTAATAAATATTAGTCTTGAATTGTTCAAAAAAAACTTTGAGAAGTTTTTAGAAAATATGAAAACATCCCCAATCAAAAATTTTAATTTTAAAGGACACGATGCAGGTAAAATCAAAGCCCTTTATATGCAAAATTCAAATTATCCGACTCAAGTCCATATTTATAACCAAATGAAAACAATTGGCGAAAGCGAAGGATTTGACGTTTTTATTCATGATAATCAAGACATCAAAAGTGAAAAGCTGACTGAAGTAAATAAAAAACAAAATCCTTGGGGTATTTGGGCGCAAGACAATAAATTGTTAATTAAAAAAGAAGGCAGAACTGTTGCAGTTGCTCCTGAATTTTATAACAAACCTGAACTTGCAGAAGTTGCTGATTTTTGCGAACAGACAAAAATGGACGGATATTTTTCGGAGTTAATGTTTGAGGGCGGAAATGTTTTTCTTGGTAAAAAAGATAATGGCGAAAACTATTTTATAACCTCTGCCGCAAATATGTATCTTTGCGGGAAATATCTGTATTTTCAAGATAAATTTGAAACCAAAGCGGAGTATAGTGCGCTGGAAGAGTTTTTCAAAAAAGGTAAATACTTTAACGAGCAAGGTGAATTAATTGCTGATGAGCAAGAGTATGACGACAATTGGAAATATTGGACAAAGAAAGCAATAAAAATAGCATCTGAAGATTTTGATGTCAAAAGAGAAAATATGATTTTTTTGCCGGAGGCTGACTTTCATGTTGATATGGTAATTCGCCCTTTGGAATACCCTTATGTTTTGGTAAACGATGATACAGAGGTCGACAAACTTGTTGAAAAATTGGATGAACAGTTTAAATTCAATATTCAAGAAAGAAATGAACTGAAAAGATTTAAAGGGATTCTTCAAAATCATCGCAAGGATTATTGTTTATCTGATGATATTTGCGCAAAGCTTGAAGCAAACGGTTTTGTGCCAATTAAAATTGCGGGCGCATTTGGCAGAAACCCTGTCAATTTCATAAATGCGATAGTGCACAAAAATGGTGAAGATTTGGTTTATATAACAAATTCAACAAAACATGGCGCAAAAATATACGCGGCAATGCAAGAGAATTTCGAAAAAGATTTATTTGAAAAATATCCTAAAATTAAAAGAATCCATTATGTTGATGGTGGCAAATACGAGAAAAAAAGTAACAGTATAATGTATTATTTAGGAAATGGAAACGGCGGTATCCACTGTCTGTGTGCAGAAGAGATGGGAGATTAAAACACAACTACGTAAGTGATAATGCTTACAATAATTTTAATTAAAAACTCAAGCATTGCACTCCGAATTGTAACCCTGTTTTCGTAAACTGTTTTTTGAATAACATTATCTTGTATTGTGTCGTATAAAACGCAGGCTTCAACAGCTAATGCTATAGGCAAAAAGAAGCTCGTAGCTTGTGCGCCTTCTCGTGTTAGCACATAAGAGAAATCAGATTCTAAAACGAAAAGTTTTAATATGTGAGATGTTATAAATAGCAGACACGGAAGTGCAATAATAATTGAGCTCGTTATATGTACTTCTTTTTTCGCCTTTTCCCCAAGAGAGTCTTTGTATCCAAGTTTTCTATATTTTTCTATTTTTTCACTCAGGTCATAAGGTTCGCCACCTCCAACAATTTGGAACTCAAAATTCTCTATTTTTCTTGTGGCGTCTATAATATCATAAATCGGTTTTATAACCCTGATGAGCGGATGTTTTTCAACTGTGAAAATTCTGCCTTCTTTTGTTTTAAAATGCAGTATAAATTTCTTGCAAACATAGTAGCCCCTGTAGCGCCCTTGAAACCAAACAGTTTCTATATCTAGTCTAAAACTTTCAATTTCTGAATAAGAATAGCTAAGATTATGCGAGCGATAGTTAGAATTAATCTTGATAGCATCTGGAAGTAGTTCAATGCTTTTAAATAACTTTTTTTCATCAAGATTGAAAATTATCATGCAAGCTTTCTTTTGTTTTGTGGCTCTCATTGTGATTATACAGCCATTTATTCAACTAGAGAATAAAACAAGAATAGGATTTTTTTGTGAAAATTTATTTTTTAGAAGTTTTATAATGTTGTGAAAATTACTCCTGCAAAATTTTATTCTACTAAATTGCTTTCTGTGTTATCTGGTTATTCAGTTGCACCAGTTTATTTTACAGGCACAGAGAAAAAGCCAACGCGCAAAACCAACCCTTTTATATCTGGCGCAAACAAGCTTAAAAACTATGCAGGAGATAAATTTCTTAAAACCTCGGGTGGGCTAAGTGCAAAAAACACAATTTTTCACAGATATAACCGCGAATTTGATGAAATTTGCAAGGAGCACAAAGTAACGCGTGCTGAAAGAGATTCGCTTTTTACGAAATTTGATATTTATACTCTCAATAAAGAAACCGAAATGGTGCTTGACGAGGATAAAAATCTAAAACATGTGTTTATAAAAAATTCAAAAGATGATACAAAATCTTTGAAACTTGATTTTGATAAGGAAAAACTTTCTGGTGCGACTTATGTCTTGAATGGCAAAAAAATCAAGTTAAATACAAAATCACCGGATTTTGAAAAGGCATTTTTGCTCTCGAGTGATTTTGATTTAAATACAGGTATTTTAATTGGCGACATTAATTCAAGAAAATTTAGAGATGGGCACATTTTGGACCATTTCGACTCAATTAACAATGTAGTGTATGGTAAAATGCCAAGAAATTTGCGCGCCGCAGTGGAAGAATACGAAGCAAAATTTGAAGGCAAAAAAATATATGTTGACCACAATGTTGAGCCTCAAATTATTTTGGATTGTATTGATATCCTCGAAGAAACTCCATTCAATGAAATACCGCAGTCAATTTTAGTTACTAATTTTTTGGAAGATAACACAGAGGGCGTATATTGCCAAGGTGATGCAGTTGTTGTTAGACCGACAAAAAATAAGGATTTTCTCACAAGAAGACTTTATCATGAAATCCAGCACCAAAAAGATTATTTAACAGGGAAGTCCTTGGGGCAGTCTAATTCTGGGTTAGCACTTATTTGCGGTAATAAAATTTTGCGCGACTGCGATGGTCAAATTCTTGCGGATAAAATTGAAAAAGATGGCGAAAATATAGTCATCAAAGACGAGAAACTAAAAGAATTAATTGAGGATAAAGTTTCGGTTTACGCTGCAACAAATGCAACCGAATATATTGCAGAAGTTGGCTCTATGATGAGGCAAGGGGTGATTGGTGTTTGTAAAAGCGAAAAAACGGACGATGCTTTGTATTCTATAAAAACAACATATATAAACGAAGATTTAAATGAATGTTCAATAACGCCCGATGAATTTAAAATTCTACTTAGGGTTTACGGGCTTCTTGGCGGGACTCCGGAGTTTAACAACAGAATTTATTTTAAAGACGCTATCGGTTTCAAACAAGACGAAATCTATGCAATTGAAGATGATATTGAAAAATGTTTATTGTGATAGACTTAGCCTAAAAAGAGAATAAATAAGAATAATATGCTTTATAACCGCTCAGCACAACAAATAATACAATAATTCCGACAAAAATAATCATAGCTGGTTCTAAAAGCTTTAATGCTACATCTAACGCAACTCTTAATTTTGTTTCATAATCATGGGCTACTGCTTGAAGCATTTTATCGAGCTCGCCTGCTTTTTCACCTGCTGCAATTTGGGAAATTGCATATTCTGAAAATAGTGATGTTGCACTAAGCGCAGTTGTTAATTCGCAACCTTGTTGGACCCTAAATGTTGCTTGTCTCAATCTGTCTGTGTTTTCAGGCAGGTTAACAACGGTGCTTGATAGATATAGGGCTTCCGCAAGTGAAATTCCTGCTGAATATGCAAGCGACAACACTGAAAAGAAGTTTGCGTATGTATAGCTTTTTACTAAATTGCCAATTGGGGCAAACGCAGTAAATTTAGATATAATTTTTGCCATAAGACTTTTATTTTTATACATTAGGAAAATCGCAATACCAATTACTGCATAAACCGCGCCTATTTGCAGTATGGATTTGATTGCAAGAGTCACCAAGCAAACCTTTGCACCCATTATGCTTGCATTAAAAACTTGAATAATAAACGTTTTAAATAAAAGAGCAACAAATATCGCAAGGAATATCATTACTATAGGATAAGTTATTTTTGAGATTATATCGTTTTTGATTTTCTCTTGCATCAGTACATTTTTATTGATATCAGATAAAACTTCTTCTAATTTTCCTGATTCTTCACCCGCGACAATAAGCATTGAATATGCTTTGCCAAGTGCTTCGGAGCAATTTTTCATGGATTCTTTTAAAGATTGCCCTTGGCTCACGCCTTGCAAGATTTTTCCGCATAGCACTTTTATTTTTGCGGATTTTGTTGAGCCGTGCATCAAGTTAAAAATTTCAAGTATTGAATGCCCTGATTTATAAAGAGAATAAAATGAATTAAAGAAATCTTTTTTCTCTTGGATTGTTAGTGTCATTTTGCCTGAAAAATCAAGACTTAAAAAATCAACAGGAATATTTCCGCTTTCTTCTTTGACTTCAAGGACAACATAGCCTTTTTGTTCAAGAATAGCAGCTGCTGCGGATAAACTTTCAGCATGAAAAGCACCTTCGATGATTTCATTTTTTGAATTCTTAACTTTGTAAAAGAAATTAGCCATAAAGTTATTATATATTATTGTTTCATTTTTTGCTATAAAGATAGGTAAAATGTCGTAAGTTTTCTTGAGATGAAATTTCTGTTAAAATAAGTTTAAAAAAGGGGTTTAATATGAAAAAAATAATATCTGCAATACTTTGTTCGTTTTTGCTCAGCGGCTGCGCTTTTTGGGAACAAGATAAGACAGATGTTTTAACACTCTTTTCAACAAAATCTCATTCAACAAATAAAGCTTGGGTAGGCACTTTTCAGCTTGTTTGGAATGATATGAAAAATAATATTATTGGGCACGATATTATTTTCAGAGGTGAAAAACCAACGAGCGAACTAATTGGTTTAAATTCAGAGGAATTTAATTCTTCTATGTTGAATAAATCAAGTTATTATACAAGCTATGGCAAAACATCTCCTTTTGCAAAAGAAAAAATCAAAAAAGATGTCTATAAGAAATTTGAAGAAAAATCAGATGTTTTAGATATGGCTGATTGGTCTGAAGGCGAGGGAAAATACTACGCATATGCTATGCTTAAAAAAGAATTTGAATTTCTTGAAGAGTTTGAAGAACTAGAAAAAGGCACTTTTAATAATAAAGGTGAATTCAAATATTTCGGTATAACAAATGAATCAAAAGAAACATTGGACAACAATGTTCAAGTTTTGTTCCACAACAATAAAAATGATTACGCTGTTCAACTTTTGACTGTAAGCGGGGATATTATTTATTTATACAGAACAAATTCAAGTGCTCCGTTTGATAAGATTTACGAAAAAATGTTAGTTAAAACAGAAAAATATGAAGGCGAAAGAGAATTTAATGTAAAGGACACAATTAAAGTTCCGAATTTAAAAATTAATGAAATAAGAAAATATCCAACTTTAACAGACAGAACAATTGAAGGAACTGCGAATTTGTATTTTTCTGAAGCGATTGAAACTCTTCAGCTTGAGCTTGATAACAAAGGCGGGAAAGTAAAATCGGAAGCTTTGTTGATGTCAAAATGCAATATGATATCTCCAAGCGAAAACGAACCGCCAAGAGAGTTTAATTTTGATAAAACTTTTGTAATGTTTCTTATAGATAAAGAAAAAGAAAATCCTTTTTTAGCGTTAAGGGTTAAGAGCTTGTCAGAATTTCAAAAAGATTAAAAATTAGCAATAATATTTTTGTTCATGTTTCATATCATATATGAACATAAGTCCGATAAAAATTTTTCAACCTAATAGAAATAATTTTAAATATTCTCTAAAGAATTCTCCGATTTTTCGCGGAAGTGGCAAAACAGAGGACTCTTTTGAGAAGAAAAGCGTACCTTGTGAATTTCCTTTAACTAAAAAATATGGTTTGAATATTCAAGATATTGAGGTAAAATCTACAAACCCAATTGCTATAAGCGACAAGCAAAAAGCTCTTTTTGTTGAAAAATTGCTTGAGGCGCATGAGCTTGCAAAGAAAAATGTTGAAACAGGCAACATTGTGCAGCTTGGTTTTGCAAGTAATTTATGTCTTTCTGATAACACTTGGCATTTAGCAACAAATTTCAATAACACAAGAAATGATATCTCTTCAATATGTGGAGAAAGGTCTGCAATTGTTGTTGCATATAATGATTTTTTGAAAAAACTAATCAAAGATAACGACACAGAAACCACGCAAGATGATTTTAAAATTAAATATTTAGCTATGTCTAGCGCAAAGAATATAGGTGAAGATTCAAATGCTTCGCTGCCTTGCGCAGATTGCCTCAGTTGGCTGAACACCGCTCGTTTTCTTGATGATGAAACAAAAATTGCATTCTTTACAAAAGATAAAGAAACAAACAAACTCTTTTTAGAGTTCAAAACCTTAAAAGATATTTTGCCAATGAGAGGGATTGATTTAATTGACTCAAAAGCAGATATTGAACTCGATGAAATGCCTTTTGTTTTCACGGATGATGCAAAAAGAATTATGGATGAAAAAGGTATAACAAACGAAAATATTTTAAATACGTTAAAAGAGGCAAAAAATGCTTACACAAAAGATGAATTCACCTCTTTTTCAAATCAAAAAATTGGTGCGGGAATTTCGGTAAACGGCAAATTTTACACTGCTTCAAAGGTTGATTGGTCAAAACGTTGGTTTGTTGAGCCTGTTGAATTCGCGATTGCAAAATCAATCGAGGATTTTAATAAATTTGTGACACCTGAAATTATTGCTTATTATGGCGATAATGAAACTAAATGCGAGAACGCCGTTGTGGATGATGGTATAGTTAGCATAAGAACACTTGGCAGAATAAAAGCGATAGATAAAGATAATGAATCTTTGGTTGTAACAATCAATAATAACGATGAAATTGACGTTCGCTCAATTAATGATTTTATGCCCAAAAAATCCACATTTAAGCAGTCTTATTTGAAATAATTTATAGCATTGTAGAAAAGCTGGTAATTTCATAGCAAATGTAATTGAAAGTTGATTGGCGGAAGACTCGTTGTACTTAAACTTAAAAAACAGCTTTTGTTGTAGATGTGATAATTTTTTACTTATCTATAATTTCGCATAAAATATTGTTTTTTTGTATGAATATGAAAATTACACCAATTTTTCCCAGAATAAAACCTTGTTCGCTCAGTTTTGGAAGCACCAAAAGAACAAAATATCTAACCGAAGATGATAAAGTCGTAGTTAAACCTTTTTATGACAAGGGTTGTGATTTTTTCGGGCCTAAAGAAGAAACCATTTCGCAAAAGCATGAAGGCTACTCTGACGGCAAATATAAAGACGAGCTTTTAATGAACATCGACGCCTATTATTACCATAGGAAGAAGTGCTAAATTCTTGCGTTGCGATGAAGATTATTTTCTTAGAATAAAAATACCTAAAGGAGTGCTTTTATTCTTTGAAATCTAAAAGCTCGCTTACAGTTTTATTATGTGCTTCTGCAAGTTTTTTGAGTGTCAAATATTTTGCCTCAACTTGCCCTTTTTCTATTCTGCTTACTGTTGAGGGTTCTAATCCATTTTTATAACAAAGCGCTTCAAGAGTTAATTTCTTTGCTTTGCGTAATTTTTTTATATGCTCACCGAGTTTTATTAGTGCCAAATTGTTTTCTTGCATACATGCAATTTTAATGTTATTATTTCTATAAATTTTGCATGCGTGCAAAAAATGGTTTGGAATTTTAGAAAGGTTGAGCTATGAAAAAAATTTTTACTTTTTTTATTATGTTTTCTTTTGTGTTTGCGTATTCTGGTTTAAGCCCAGTATTAGCGCTTGATGTGCAAAGAGGAACTAATTTAACAATTACTTTAACTGATTCTTACGATAGTAAAAATGTGGAAGTTGGACAAAGATTAAATGCAAAAATTGCGGATGACGTTTACGTTTCTGGAAAACAAATATTTAAAAAGGGTGATAGTGCAACATTATCCGTGGCTGATGTTCAAAAAGCTCGTTTTTGGGGAAGACCAGGACA
This sequence comes from bacterium, assembly GCA_017505585.1. Classification (GTDB taxonomy): domain Bacteria; phylum Cyanobacteriota; class Vampirovibrionia; order Gastranaerophilales; family Gastranaerophilaceae; genus RGIG1918. The sequence goes on along the minus strand of JAFVOZ010000003.1, from coordinate 1,324 downwards.
TATGCTTCTTATGGGCGGGAACGCAAGAAACACAAAAGGCGAAATGGTAAGAATTGAGTATCATAAAAAATAACAGGTGAAGAAAAAACTTGGCCTATTGTTCTAGGAACAATTAGCATATTTTTCTTGTTTCCTCTGGCTTTAGCTGGTTTTGTTAAGGGTGGGCAAGCAAGTCTTCCTGCAAATATGGCAATCGATATCCAAACTGCTGAAAGTTTTTCGATTTAGTTTAAATTTATAAATATAATTACTATAAACATAAAAACCACCCTTGTCGGGTGGTTTTAAAATTCGGAGAAAGAGGGATTCGAACCCTCGAGGCAGATTACTCCACCTAACACCTTAGCAGGGTGCCGCCTTCAGCCACTCGGCCATTTCTCCGTGTCAAATATATCAGGCAAATTGCCTACATATTAAGGATATTAAAAATTGCAGGGCATGTCAACTTTTTATTTAATTTTAAGCAAAGATTAACAAAAAAATGTACTAAATTGAGCAATAATTCACGACATTTTAAATAAATCGTGAAAACTGTAAATTTTTTCAAAATAACACTTGTTGAAATGCGTAAGATTTGTTAGAATTAGTACACAGGTGTTGTTTATGAGAGTAAGTGCTGTTAGAAATTTGAATTTAAACAAAGCAAAGAAGCATGTAAGGCTTGATTTTTTGGGTGCAGAAAAATCAACAATTCATCCTGAAAGCACAAGCGGGAAAGAAAAAAATGTAAATTATCTTCCAAGAATGCTTGCAACAATCGGAATCGGGATGGCAATTCTTTGGGGCACGGCTCGACTTTTTAAAGATAAAACCGCCCCGATAAGCTATCTTTGGAAATAGCGAACAAGTAAAATGTTGCTGTTTCAAATTTTATTTGCGTTTAAGGCTTGAGTTGTCTTAATTCGGTACGCCTTTTTTTTGTGTCCGGCATATATTTTTCCATCAAATTCCAGAACTTTTCGCTGTGGTTTTTAATTTTTGTGTGGCAAAGTTCATGTAAAATAACATATTCGCGCAAGTGTTTTGGAATATTTGCAAGCTCAATGTTGAGATTGATGTTATTGATGTAAGAGCAGCTTCCCCAGCGTCTTTTCGCACTGGACATTTTAAGGCTTCGATATTTAAAGCCATATTTTTTCGCACAATTATCTAGTTCTTCAGTAAGAATTTCGCGAGCTTTTTTTCTTAAATCAGAAGTTTCCTTTTTTGTGCGTTCGTTTTCTTTAAAATTAGCCTTTGCCAAATCCAGGTTATGAATCGCAAATTCTCTTGCCAGTTTAAAGCTTGAATATTTTGGCACCGTGACCAAAATGCAGCCTTGTTT
>JAFVOZ010000051.1 GCA_017505585.1 bacterium | reverse complement strand
TCGAGTCTTTCATAAATGGCAATTCACTGGTGATTATGCCCGATTACATAGGCTATGGGGCTACATCGGTAAAATTATATTCTTTCTCAAGTTTTTCATATTCCGCAAGGCATTTTGTTTGATAAATTTCGAAGCTGTTGTAAATGTCACTTGAAAGCCCGATATCTCTTCCTGATTCGAAATAATCAAGTCCATCTGCACCAATCATTCTTTTTAAGAGTTTATCGACAGGCATTTTAAGGTAGAAAACAAGGTCAGGTTTTGGGGCGTAATCATAAAGATTTTTAACCCAGTTTATGTCGTGTCCGCGAACACTATCGCGTACGTAAGCGGTGTATGTGTATCTGTCCAAAATAACGACAAAGCCTGCTTTAAGTGCCGGAATGATGACATTTTCAAGTCTGTCTGCGTAATCTGCAGCATAGAGCAGACTATATGTTGTTGCATTCAAGAGATTGCGCTCTTTTGCGTTGTTTATAACTTCTGAAATTAAGCGAGAAGTTTTCCACTCGGATATCATACAGCCAAAGCCTTGGTTTTGAATAAATTTATCAAGCATTTTAACTTGGGTGCTTTTTCCTGCACCGTCTGTTCCTTCAACAACGATTAACAAACCTTCGTAACCGTGAGCTCTAAGTTCCATATTTCTCCTTAAATTTTGTCGAAACCTGTGTATTTTCTAAGAACTTCAGGGATTATAACGTCGCCGTTTTCTGTTTGGAAGTTTTCAAGAATTGCAGCAAAAGTTCTGCCGACCGCAAGACCTGAACCATTTAGGGTATGCACAAATTCAGGTTTTCCTGTTTCTTTTGAGCGGAACTTAATGTTTGCTCTTCTTGCTTGGTAGTCACCAAAGTTTGAACAGCTCGAGATTTCTTTATAGCTATCATAAGAAGGCAACCAAACTTCGATGTCATAACATTTTTTAGCGCTGAAGCCAATGTCGCCCGTGCAAAGTTCAACTCTTCTGAAAGGTAAACCTAAAAGCTCAAGTGCTCTTTCTGCGTTTTGTGTAAGTTTTTCGTGTTCTTCTGCGCTTTTTTCAGGATGAGTTAACTTAACCATTTCAACTTTATTAAATTGATGTTGACGAATCAAACCTCTTGTGTCTTTTCCTGCACTTCCTGCTTCACGTCTAAAACATGGAGTGTATGCACACATATATTTTGGAAGTTCATCTTCTGATAAAATTTCGTTTGCATAAATGTTTGTTACGGGCACTTCGGCTGTCGGGATTAAGAATAAATCTTCATCAACGCACTTGTACATATCTTCTTTGAATTTTGGAAGTTGCCCCGTACCTTGCATTGCTGCAGAATTTACAAGAACAGGAGGAAGAATTTCTTCATAACCGTGTTCTTTGGTGTGTAAATCAAGATAGAAATTGATGATAGCGCGCTCAAGTGCCGCACCTTTTCCTCTGTAGAGTGAAAATCTTGATTGAGCAAGCTTAACGCCTCTTTCAAAATCAACGATATCTTTTGCAGAAGCAATATCCCAGTGAGCTTTTTGCTCAAAATTAGGTTTAATCACTTCGCCCACAACTTTAATTACCGGATTTGAGTTTTCATCTGAGCCAACGGGTGTTGTTTCATCCGGAGTGTTTGGAATGTACAAAAGTGCTTCTTTTTGTTTTTCGTTAAGTGCTATTTCTTGTTCTTCTAATTCTTTGATTTTATCGCCTAGTGCACGAGTTTGCGCTTGAATTTCATCCGTATTTTCACCATTTTTTTTCATAATGCCGATTTTTTGAGAAATATTTTTTCTCTCAGCGCGACACTTATCTGCTTCAAATTGAATTTTCCTTCTTTCTTCATCGAGCTTTAAAACATTATTGATTGTAAGTTCTGGGTTTCTTCTTTTTAGAAGTTCATTAATTTTTTCAGGATTTTCTCTTATTAATTTGATGTCTAACATAAATTCTACCTTAATTTTCCGCTATATTCTTCAATTATACGACTATAATATTTTTTCGCAAATGGAGAGCATAGAAAAATCCTTAAAATGACAATTTTAGGAGATTTTTCTATGCTCGACCAAAGGTGTGTGAAAGTCAGATTATGCGCGAGATAGCACATAATCTGACTTGAAACCGTTCCCCAGACGTAGAAAAATCCAAAAAAATAAAATTTGTTCATATAAACCCAGTGGTCACAAAATTTTTTTTAGTGTTTTATATTGATATGAGCATGAGAATTCAATCCTTCGGGCATTTTGTTCCAAAGAAAGAAACTGCACCAAAACATAAGGAAAGAAAAGAGTTTGAAGCAATCGGGGCACTTGCAGTTGGTGCCGGCGTTGCGCTTTCTTTAGCTTTAATTCAAAAAAATAAAGGAATTAAAATCGGGGATTTAAAAGGTAAAAAAATAACTGAAAAAATCGCCAAAGTTTGGAAAAGTTTTGACATCGATTATGATGTAAAAGACTTATTTACCATGGCCACAGGCGCGATTGGCGCAGGTTTGATTTATGGATTTGCAAAAAACAAAGACAAAACTTTTGAGGGAAACAAAGAAAAGTTAAAAGAAACCGTACATGCTTATGCCACTTTTGGTGTGCCGACGGCTTTGACTGCCGCAACTATAGGAATTTTAGGCAAAACAAAAATTGGAAATAAACCATTAGGGCAAATAATTCCCATCGTTGTTGGAGTTGGTGCCGGTATGCCAATAGCACATGAAAGTTCTAATTGGATAAATGAAAAAATTGATAAGAATTCTGAGCACAGGGAAATGAAACTCAAGGATTATTTTATTCATATAGATGATATTATTGCCGTTTTAATCCTTGCAAAAGTTCCTTTTGCAAGGAAAATTCAAGCAGGCAGACTACTTCCGATAATATATGGAATGCTGGGTTATGAAGTTGCAACAAAGAAAGAGCGTAAAGCCCTTGACCTTTTAAAATAAAAGATATATGCTCATTTTATAAATGGAGGAATTTGGGTGAAGGTTAGATATTTAGGGCATAGCGCGTTTAGAATTGAAACAGGAAATGAAGTGATTTTAATTGATCCTTTCCTTGCGCCAAATAAAGATTATAATTTTAAAGATGATAATATTTCACATATTCTTGTAACGCACGCGCACTCTGACCACCTGGGCTCTGCAATTGAAATATCTAAAATAAAAGGTGCCACAATTGTTGGTGTGTTCGAACTTGCAAATTATTGCGCGCAACGCGGTGCAAAAGCAATTGGTGTGAATCTTGGCGGGTGGGTGAAGCTTTCTTTCGGTCGTGTTTATTTCGCGCCCGCATTTCATTCAAGCTCTTTTGCAGATGGCACGTATGCAGGCTGTCCTGCAGGAATTTTAGCAGATATTGAAGGTAAAAGAGTATTTCATGCAGGAGATAGTGCACTCACTCAAGAATACAAAACACTTAAAGAGCTAAATGAAATTGAACTTGCAATGCTTCCTATTGGCGGATTCTATACAATGGGTGTAGCTGAGGCAATTGTTGCCACCCGTTGGCTTGAAGCAAAGAAAGTTATCCCTATGCACTATAATACATTTGATTTAATTAAGGCGGATGTGGAAACTTTTAAAGAAGGTGTCAAAAAAGAAGGCGCAACTCCTTTGGTGCTAACTTATAACGAGGAGATTGAAATTTAATGCAAGTTTGTTTTGAGTTTTTCGGCGCATTCTTTTTGCTTGCTCTTATAGTTTTTGCCTGCTCTCTTTTTACGAATGCGGTTGAGCATTTTGGTTTGGAATTTAAATTCGGAAAAAATGCCATAGGTTCAATTTTTGCTGCACTTGGCACAACTGCACCAGAAACCATAGTTCCGCTTGTTGCAATAATAGGCGGTATTCTTGCAGGGGATGAGAGTGTTGCGTGTGAAATTGGTGTTGGCGCAATTCTTGGTTCGCCGTTTTTGCTCTCAACTATTACATTCTTTTTTATGGGTGTTGGAATTTATATTTTCAAATGGGCAAAAGCAAGAAAGAGTATAATTTTAGAAGTTAATAATCGCTATATCATAAGGGATTTTAAATTCTTTTTTGTTAATTATTTTGTTGCAATTGGTGCAAGTTTTGTGAAATTTCCACTTGTTAAATTTCTTGCACTTTTGTTTTTGATTATTTCTTATGTTTATTATTTTGTTCAAACACTAAGCTCAGCGAAGAATTCTGACGACATTGATACTGAAATTGAAGAGCTTGCTTTGGCCAAGATATGCAAATTTAACAAACGCGCGGCTATATTTATTCAAGTAATTCTTTCTTTGATTTTACTTATTTTGTGTGCGCATTTATTTGTCTTGAAAATCAAGTTTTTTGCGGATTTTCTTCATATTCAACCACTCATTTTGAGTCTTATAATTATGCCGATTGCAACCGAGTTACCTGAAAATGTAAACAGCTTGCTTTGGCTAAAGCACGAAAAAGATACTTTTGCGCTTTCGAACATTACGGGTGCTATGGTTTTTCAAAGCGCGATTCCAATGTCGATCGGGATATTATTTACGCCTTGGGTGTTTGATGTTAACGGGCTTGTGAATATCGTTTGCGTTATTTTATCCTCAGTAATTTTATATTTTGCTTTTGTTTGCAAAAAACAAGTGTCAGCCAAAATGTTTTTGCTTGGCGGGCTATTCTATCTTGCGTTTATCGTTTTTGTTTTAAGAAATATTTTCTAAGTTTCAAGATAACCGATGTAGCTTATATTTCTGTATAATTCTTTGTAATCTAACCCAAAGCCAACTATAAATTTGTCATCAATGTCAAATGCGCAAAAATCAGGGTGAACAGGGAATTTTCTGGCGCATTTTTTATCAAGCAGAGCGCAAAGTTTCACTTCTTTTGCATTGCATTTTGTTCTTAAGAAATTCATAAGAAAATCCAAAGTCAATCCTGTATCTACAATATCTTCCACAACCATAACTTTTTTGCCTTCAAGGTTGGGTAAATGCAGGTTTAGCGCATTTACTTTGCCTGAAGATTTTTCTGAATCCCCGTAGCTTGAAAGCGATACGAACTCCATTTTAACTTGCATTTTCAAATGTTTTGCAAGTTCCGTATAGAACATCAATGCGCCTTTCAGGACACAAATAAGAGTCAGTTCTTCATTTTCTTTATATACTGCATTAATCTCTTGTGCAACTTCTTTGATTCTTGCCATAAGTTTTTCTTCAGGGATTAATACTTTCAAATTTTCCATTTTTGTCATAATTTATTCACCTTTAAATATTTCTTTTTGATTTATATATAGAAAAAGTTTTGAATTAATCGAAAACTTTACATATTTTCTTGAATTGAAATTATCCTTTTTATTTGCGTGCTCAACAACGAAATCAACTATCCTTTGAAATCTTTTGTAGTCAAAAAACTTTAAATCGCCTTTGAGATAATTATACATCAATTTCAATTGAAGCGGATATATTAATTTTAAAAATTTTTGAGTGTTAATTTTGTTATTTTCAAAAATATCTTTCTTGGTTTCCTCAAGCACAAAATCCAGAATTTCGCTTTCACCTTTTGCAACTTGAATAAGATTTGAAATGCTATTTTTATATGTTGGATTAATTTTTTCAAAATCAGGTAAAATTTTGTGTCTTATATAGTTTCTTGCGTAAGTTGTGTCTTGGTTTGAGCTGTCTTCTGTGTGTTCAAGGTTATTGTTTTTCAAGTACTCCAAAATTTCCGCTTTTTCAAAATTTAAAAGCGGGCGGAAGATATCCTCTCGAACTTCAGGAATTGCCTTTAGTCCTTCGATACCTGTGCCTTTGATAATTCTATAAATTGCGGTTTCAATGTTATCATCTTTATTGTGTGCAAGCATAATGATATCTGCACCGAATTTTTCTTTTGCTTTTTCAAAGAAATTATATCTTGCATCTCTGGCTGCGGTTTCTGTTTTTTGAACGGAATTATCCAGTGTTTCTGAGTAAAATTTCAAATTGAGTTTTTGTGCAAAATTTTGCGCGAAAACCTCATCCGCCTTTGAATGTTCTCCTCGCCAATTGTGGTTTAGATGAACCGGAATGATTGTTAGGTTGAGTTCATCTTTAAGAGTGTGTAAGACATGCAAAAGACAAACGCTATCTGCTCCACCTGAAAACCCGACAATTATTTTTGAATTTTCGAGTTTGCAATTCAAAATAAAGCTTTTGATAGCGTTTTTCATATAATTTTATGCTTGATTAAAGTACATCTGATGGCAAGTTGCCCTTAACTTCAGCAACTTCAAGACCGTCAAGTTCAAAATGTTTGCAAAGTTCAACCACCGCTTTTGCTGAATCTTCTTGGTCAACAAGGCATGAAATTTTAATTTCACTTGTTGCAATCATTTTGATGTTAATACCTGCTTTTGCAAGGGTTTGGAACATTCCTGCAGCGATACCAGGTCTGTCTATCATGCCCGAGCCAACGATAGAGATTTTAGAAATGTTTTCATCAATAAATATATTGCTTAAATTTAAAATGCTTTTAATTTCTTCTTCAAGAGCTCTAAATCTGTTAAGATTTTCCGATGCGATTGTGAATGCTATGTCGTTTGTGTTATTTGAGCTTCTTGCGTATGATTGGATAATCATATCTACGCTTAAGTTGTTTGAAGCAAGTAGATTAAATAGCTTTGAAGCGTTACCTGGTTTATCTTCAACATCACATATAACGACTCTTACTTGTGAATTATCTCTTGCAAC
>JAFVOZ010000050.1 GCA_017505585.1 bacterium | reverse complement strand
GGCGAAACAACATTCACAAAGAGCACAGTAGGCAACTTCACAAGAACAACAAAAGCAAACGGTTGGCAAATGAAAGACGCAGGTTATGTGGCTCTTGCAGGATACCTAGAAGAAGCAAACAGCGAATACGAAATGTACAATGAATATCTTAAAAGCGTTGCAAACTCAAATACAGGCTTCAGCGCATAATAAAAATTAAACTATCATATCGTGTAAGTGGGCAAGGAAACTTGCCCATTTTATTTATTAGTGTTTGGGTGCCAAAATAGTTAGTTAATACATGTGGCACATAACATTATTTTTAAATTCCGGGTGCTCCGTTGTGCATTTTTCCATACAAAAATCGCACCTTGGATGATAAGCGCAACCTGTAATAATTTCCGTGATTGGGCTTGGTTGTCCTTTTATGTTTTTTAATTTTTCTTCCGTGCCTTTGGGTAGAGTCTGAATTAAAGCTTTCGTGTATGGGTGTTGAGGGTTTTTGAATAGCCCTTTTGCGCTGTTGCGTTCAACAATTTCTCCTAGGTACATAATTGTTGCAGTGTCCACATATTGCCAAATGAGTGCTAAATTGTGCGTAATTAAAATTATTGTTTTTCCTGAATTTTTAATGCGCACTAAAATTTCCATAATTTGTGCTTGAATGGTAACATCGAGTGCCGTTGTAGGTTCATCTGCAATGATTAATTCGGCACCTGTTAGAAGTGCCATTGCAATAATTATTCTTTGGCGCATACCGCCTGATAGCTCGTGCGGGTATGATTTTAGCCTTTCCTTGGCATTTTGAATCCCTACTTCTTCGAGTTTTTGAATAATAATTTCACGCGCTTCATCAAGTGGCTTTTTCCCGTCTAAATTAACAACTTCTAAAAGCTGGTTTTCAATTGTATATAGAGGATTTAGGCTTGTCATTGGGTCTTGCGGAATGTATGCAATTTTGCGTCCCCTGAATTTTATTAAATTTGTGTTACTGTCAAGCAAATTTTCGCCGTTAAATAAAATTTTTCCTGTGTCGATGTGCGCATTATTAGGTAAAATTCCAAGCACGGACGACATAAGCATTGTTTTTCCGCAACCAGATTCACCAACAATACCGTGCATTTTACCTTTTTCAAAAGTTAAATTTAAATTTTTTATACAATTAAACTTTTTATTATCAATCAGAAAAGATAAATTTAAATTTTCTATTTCTAAAATGTTTTGCATAATGAGAAATTATATCAATATATTTTCCTTATTTCAATCAGACAAGAGTCTTGCTTTCTCGTATATTAAAATAAAATTTTTATAATATAATGTTTTTATGAAAAAAATTGAGTCAGTCAGAAATTTTAGTATCATAGCACATATTGACCATGGTAAATCCACTCTTGCGGACAGGCTTTTAGAGGCAACCGGAACAATATCCGAACGCGACATGCAAAATCAGTTAATGGATACAATGGATATTGAGCGCGAACGTGGTATCACAATTAAATTGAATACTGCGAGAATGCACTATAGTGCCAAAGACGGCAAAGAATATATGCTCAATTTGATTGACACCCCAGGCCACGTTGATTTTTCTTATGAGGTTTCAAGGTCACTTGCGGCGTGTGAAGGAACATTGCTTATAGTTGACGCCACTCAAGGTGTTGAGGCTCAAACACTTGCGAATGTTTACCTTGCAATGGAGCAAAACTTAGAAATTATACCTGTAATTAATAAAATTGACTTGCCTTCAGCAGATGTTGAAAGAGTGAGAGCCGAAATTGAAGAGATTCTTGGAATTGACGGTTCTTTAGCAATTCCTGTTAGTGCAAAAGAAGGAATCGGCATTGAAGAAGTTTTGGAAGCAATCGTAAAACATGTCCCACCTCCAGATGACACATCAGACAAACCGCTTCGTGCTCTTGTGTTTGATAGTGCGTATGACCAATATTTAGGTACGGTTTGCTATTTTAAAGTTATGGATGGCGAGATGCATCTTGGTGATAAAATTCGCTTTATGGCATCCGGCAGAGAATTTGAAGTTGTTGAGCTTGGTTATTTAACGCCAAACAGAAACCCTGTTAAAACATTAAAAACCGGGGAAGTTGGATACTTTGCAGGCTCTATTAAAGAAATTACAAGGTTTGTGGGGGACACTATCACAAACGCTGAAAACCCAGCGCCAGAACCTCTTGCAGGGTACAAAGAAGCGAAACCAATGGTTTTTTCGGGGCTTTATCCTGTAGATAATGACCAATATCATGATTTAAAAGAGGCTTTAGAAAAATTAAAATTAAATGACAGTTCAATCACTTTTGAGCCTGAAACATCATCTGCGCTTGGTTTTGGTTTCCGCTGTGGTTTCCTTGGCATGCTGCATATGGAAATTGCTCAAGAAAGACTTGAGCGCGAATATGACTTATCCCTTATTACAACTGCCCCCAGTGTAATTTATAAAGTTTATAAAACAGACGGTTCAATAATTGAAATTGACAACCCTTCAAATCTTCCTGCGCCGCAGTATAGAGATTATATCGAAGAACCTTATGTGAAGGTGAATATTTTCACGCCAAAAGATTATGTTGGTTCATTAATGGAGCTTTGCCAAACAAAACGAGGCGATTTTATTAATATGCACTATATTGACAAAATTCGCGTAAATCTTGAATATGAAATTCCATTAAGCGAAGTAATCACAGACTTTTATGACCAACTAAAATCTCGTTCTAAAGGTTATGCGAGCCTTGATTACGAGTTTGCTTCATATAAACGCTCAGACCTTGTGAAAATGGATATAATGTTATCAGGTGAAGTGGTAGACGCACTCTCTGTTATCTGCCACAAAGATAGCGCATACGGAATCGGGCAAAAGTTGGCTGCAAAATTAAAAGAAATTATCCCGCGTCAAATGTTTGAAGTTGCAATTCAGGCGGCAGTTGGCGGTAGGGTTATTGCAAGAACCAACATTAAAGCGCTTCGCAAAAACGTGCTTGATAAGTGCTATGGCGGTGACATTTCAAGAAAGCGCAAACTGCTTGAAAAACAAAAACGCGGTAAGAAGAGAATGAAATCTGTCGGCAGAGTTGAAATTCCGCAAGAAGCATTTATGGCAGTTTTGAGCATTAATGAAGATTAATCTTAATTTGTGCTTTTAGATAATTCAAAATTCCCCGTTTGACTTACCCAAGTGGAGTTTTTTCATTTTATATCTTTTAGTATCATAAAAACGCATACAAGAAAGGGATAAAAAATGATTAGAATTTTATTTGCCACAGTGGCTATGATTTTTATTGGCGTGGGTGAAGTTTTGGCAGATTGCCATTTAAATGATTGCGCCAAGCCGAAATGCACCACAAAAACAGAATGTGCAAAGCCTCAAAATGATTGCATGAAGCTAAAATGTCCTCCTAAAGATAATTGTGCCAAGGCTGATTGCGCGTCTTCAGAATGTGAAGTAAAAACACCTTGCAATGTTCCAAAAACGGGCTGTAACCCATGTGAAAATCCTGATGACGGTAAAATTTGCAAAGAATTAGATAAAGAAAATATTTGTTTCTTTGATAACCAATATGCAAAGCTTAAAAAACAACTCTGTTTGGACTCAAGCCAAATAAGAAGAATTGATTGCTATTATGGCGATTTTAAAGATAAGATGCTTGATTTGAAATATGAGAAAAATATTGAGCAAAAGCAACTTTGCGCGATGATTGAAAAATGCGCCTCAAATGATGCAATCAGAGATAAAAAACGAGCAATTAAAGAAATTAAAAAGTGTATGAAAGCGGAATATAAAGCATTTAAAGATAATGTAAATTCCGAACTTACAACCGAGCAAAAAAGAGAATTCAGAAAATTTAACAGACAAGAATGCAGAAAAATGAGAAAACTTGCAAAGAATTGCTCTGTGTTTAGATTTCCTTGTGCCGGAGAAGAATGTTTCTGGGCTCCTTGCAAGAAATGTGATTAGTCCCCATTAAAATTTGGTGTGTGTTAAATATAAAGCGAGAGTGCCTGATGATTTTTTCGTCAGGCATTCGAACGTTAAAAATCTTTCAAATTGCTTGTTACAACTATTCAAAAAAAGGGTAAAATATTATATAATAGTAAAGTAAGCAAACACAATTAGGATTAGTTATGAAAAAAGCATTCACGCTTGCTGAAGTTCTTGCAGCCCTTGCAATTGTAGGTGTTATAGCATCAGTTTCAATCCCAACTCTTCAAGCAGGATATCAGGATAGAAAATATAAGTCTTTAGCAAAAAAAGCACACTCAACTTTGCAACAAGCAATTGAATCAACCATAATGGACGATAACATCAGAAGCGTACGTGATGACATGGGTATAATTTATTGGCTCGCGTCGATGAATATTGGTGGCTTTGTAAAGGACGAACCAAGTCTCAGAACCATAGATGAGGAGATTGGTGTGAGCACGGCATCTGTTAAGTTGACAGATGGCATGATAATTCAAGATTTAAATGAGTGTAATTCGTGTAATGATAATAATGTATGTATTATAGCTGTTGATGTTGACGGGGCAAGCGGGCCGACAATAAGTGTTCTGGATGATCCTATAGCACTTGACGGTGCGGCAGATATTATGCTCTTCCACTGCAGAAATAATAACATTATGCCCCCTCTTAGAGACGCGGCACTTGGCGGGCAAACAGCCGCGGCTCAAAGAACAAGAGCACATCTTGGTATAGAAGATTAATTTAGGATATTTTTCATGAAAATTAAAACAAAAAAAATGTATAAAAAAGCTTTTACTCTTGCAGAAATTCTTGTAACTCTTGCGATTTTCGGCGTTGTTTTTGCAACTCTCGCGCCGGCTGTGAACACATTTAACCAAGAAAAAGAAAATAGGATATTCAGAGCAAAAACAGGCAAGGCATATTCAGTTCTTTCTGAAGGACTCCGTGCAAAATATATATTGACCCAAGAGAGAATGGTGGGGAATTCTGATGCAAGTAATCTAGTGGATTATTTGGTAGACGAAGATAAAAAAATAGCAGGTACAATAAGAGTTGCAAGCTTCACGGATGATGGTAGAGGTTTTAAAACTCAAGACGGCATGGTCTTCGCGTTTAGGGGTGATGATTGTCACATAAATGCTTGTTTTGTTGTGGTTGATATGGACGGCCAAAACAGAGGAAGGACCAAATTATCTGTCGCTGAAATGATTGAAGATGAAAATTTTGAAGAATTTAAAACAGCGGGGTCGCTTGCTGCAATGGATCCACAAAATGGGCACCCTGATATCGTTGTCTTTATGGTAAAAGACGGACAAGTTCATCCATATACTCATTATGCTGCAGAAAATATGCAAATGGAAAGAAACCAAAATGAAGCCTTTCAAACAACGGCAATCAGTATTCAAACTGGTGTATTAAATCTTATCCAGGAATAACCTTGAAATGAATTGAAAAATAAATTATACTTTAGTAACAACACGGCATTAGTTAGGAAAAAAGGAAAATAAACTATGAAAAAAGCGTTTACTTTAGCGGAAGTTTTATTGGTTCTTGCAATAATAGGTGTTATTGCAGCACTTACCGTTCCAAACCTTGTAACATCAAATATGGACAAAAAATATGTGGCGTTAGCTAAAAAAGCGCAAACAACACTTCAACAAGCAATTGATACCAAGATGGGCGATGCTGCTGTTGGAACAAACAGAATGGATGGCAATGCCGGCATATTGCGTTGGCTTGCAACGGCACAAACTGATCCTTCTGGCGTTACTACGGTTCCTGCAGTTTTAAGAATATCGAATAATGCTGGAACTAGATATCTCACAACAGATGGTATTTTGTATCACGATGTAACAAATGCGACAGCTTGCACAAATGCCGTACCTTGTATAATCGTAGTCGACCTCGATGGTGCTGCTGGAATTACGAACAACACCGTTAATAATGACCTTGTAGGTGGAGACGATGTGAAATCCCGTGATGTTGTTGTGTTTGAAATCAGAAGAAACTTTGTTGCGCCAGCTGACCCTGCAAGAGCAGCAGTTGCTCCTTTTCAACAAGGTGCAACCCGTGCCAACGAATACTTAGGTTTCTTAGTTAACAATTAATTAAATTTAAAATAATAAAAAGCACCTCTTAATCAAGAGGTGCTTTTTATTATTCTTGCTATCGCATTGTCAATTTTTGTTAAATAATTTTTTAATGTGCCAAAACATCGCTATAATGATTATATGGACAAGAAAAGTGAAAAAATCGTTGTTTTAAACGAAAAAAAGAAGGGTAGAATTAATAAAAACGTTGCAGATAACCCTTTGTGCGAAGGTTTTGAATACACAAAATTAACCCGTGATGTAAATGGTTTTTCGCTTAATTTTGAACATTTAAAAAACTATGGCGAAAAAAACAGATACGCAATAAGTGTTTTGAGAAAAATTAAAAATAAAACATATATTTATAATTATTTTGTTAAAAACGAAGAGTTATCAAAATTTTTCAAATGTTATTTTGATGGTAAAATAGAAGGTGAAATTATCGAAGTAGAAAAATTAGATCCGGAAAATTTGGCATAAACCATTGAATAAACAAACTTTTTTTGAAAAATATGATTACATTTTAAAAAATTGCACAAAGCCTTCTCGATATATTGGGGGCGAATTTTTAAGTGCAAATAAAGATTTTGGGTGTGCCGAAGTTACGATGGCGCTTGCTTTCCCTGATAAATATGAAATTGGGATAAGTAATTTCGGTCATAAAATTTTATATAAAATTATAAATGATAGAGAAAACTTTATGGCGGATAGAATTTATGCACCTGAAGTTGATTATTTAGAAAATTTTGAAAAATCAGGTTTGCCCTTTTGCACACTTGAGGCGAAAGTTCCGCTTAATGAGTTTGATTTTATAGGTTTTGCACTTCAATATGAATTATCCTATACAACGCTTCTTAAAATGCTTGAGCTTGCGGGAATTCCTCTTCTATCTGAGGATAGAAAAGAAAATCATCCTATAATTTTATCAGGTGGCCCATGTGCCTATAATCCGCTTCCAATATCAAATTTCATTGACGCTTTTTTGATTGGCGATGGCGAAGATTCAACTCTCGAAATTATGGATTTGTATCGTGAAATGAAATCAAAAGGCGCAACAAGAGCTGAAATCATTGAAGCAATTTCAAACATAGAAGGTGTTTATGTGCCTGCGCACCACAAGGAAGTTAAAAAAAGAATTGCAAAGTTAGAATATCACACAGCGCCAACAAAATCTCCAATTCCGCACTTTGAATCAGTACATGATAGAGCAACAGTTGAGATAAGAAGAGGTTGTTCAAGGTTGTGCAGATTTTGTCAAAGTGCGCACACAAATCTTCCGATTCGGGAAAGAAAAAAAGAAGATGTGATTTCTCTTGTGAAAGATTATGTGAAAAACACAGGATATTCTGAATATTCCTTGCTTTCTCTTTCATCTAACGATCATACGCAAATTGAAGATATAATTTTTGAACTTAATGATTATTTTAAAAATACCGATGTAAGCGTTTCGCTTCCAAGTCAAAGGGCAGATAAATTCTCTTTGCGCCTTGCAAATCTTATGCAAGAAGTTAGAAAATCGGCTGTTACAATTGCGCCTGAGGCAGGTACTCAAAGGCTTCGAGATATAATTAAAAAGAATTTAACAACAGAGCAAATTCTAAACGCAACGGTTGCCTCAGTTGAAGCAGGTTGGAAGAAAATTAAATAT
>JAFVOZ010000049.1 GCA_017505585.1 bacterium | reverse complement strand
TTGAAAAATATTTAAAAATACCGCCTCATCCATAAATTAAGAAATAAACCCTTCTATTAGTGATTTTGTAATTAAATACCAACCATCAACCAAAACAAACATTATTAACTTAAAAGGCATAGCAATAGTGGTTGGCGGCAAGAAAATCATACCCATTGCAACCAAAATACTTGCTATTACAATATCTATTACAAGGAACGGAAGAAATATAATAAACCCGATTTTAAACGCTGTCTTAAGCTCGCTTAAAACAAAAGCAGGAATTAGAACATAGGTCGGGACGTCTATTTGTGTTTTTGGTTTTGGGATTTTTGAAATTTTAACAAAAAGTGCAAGTTCATTTTCATGTGTTTGTTTAAACATAAACGTCCTAAGAGGCTCAACCGCCTTGGACAGTGCAACTTCTTGAGTTATCTGATTTTTAATGTAGGGTTGATATGCTACATCATTAATTTTCGAGAATGTTGGGCTCATAACAAAAAAAGTCAAAATCAAAGAAAGACCGATTATAACTTGATTTGGTGGCAAGTTTTGCGTACCGAGTGCTTGGCGGGTAAGTGCAAACACAATAACGATTCTGATAAACGCCGTTGTCATAATCAAGATACTTGGCGCAAGTGTCAAGATTGTGAGCAAAATTAAAATTTGCACACCTTGAGTAAATTCTTGAGTTGAAGTTGCTGTCTTCATACCGACATTTAAAGTAGGTAAACCAATCGCCGCATAGCTTTGAAGCGTTGACATAAAAAATATACCTAAAAAAGTTAATAATTTAGCAACTTTTTTCACTTAAAATAAACTCCCAAAGTCCTTAATTACATTCTAATATAAAAAATTAAAAATGTATAATTTTATATAGATTTTTTAAATTTCTCTTGCGCGCAAACAAGAGTCTGCCTGTTATTTGAGTGCAAAAACGCCCATTTAAAAGTATTATCAGAAAGCGCGTTAAGCATAGGATAATTTACAATTTCTTCATATTTCGGAAGTTTATGCTTTTTGGAATAATTACGCCAAGCAGTTTTGAATGCACCCAGATTGCCGCCCGCATTCAAAACATCAATCAGATATTCGCCCATTGGAGCATCGTATCTTGAAATTAAGGATTGAACACCATCCCAATCAACACTTGAAAAAGCAGTTTTTACGCCAATTATGTGCAGATGTTTTTTAAGGTAATTAATTTTCTTTTCCAAAGATTTTTTATCTTCGCGTTTAACACATTCAAAAGGCGTGTGAGGCTTTGGAATAAACGTATTTATACTCAATGAAACTTCAAAACCCTTGTGTGCTTTTTTGATTTTTTCCATAAGACTCACAATTGCCTCAATGTCTTCTTGAGTTTCCGTCGGATGACCTATCATCATATAGGCTTTAATTCCTTTGAGCCCTGCAGATTGAGCTATATCATAAGTTCTTAAGATATCATTATCAGACAAATCTTTATTGATTAATTTACGCAAACGTTCAGAACCTGCTTCAATTGCAATTGTTGCAGTTTTTGCTCCACACTCAACGAGTGTTTCGACGGTCTTCTCATCTGTCAAATCTGCACGAAGAGAAGAAATAGAAAGCTCAATCGGATTTTCTTTATTTTTATCACTTATGTGAGCTAGAATTTTATCAAAATCAGGATGCCCTGCAACATAAGCACCTAAAAGCGCGATTTTATTCGTATATTGAAGCGCAAAATCAATACTGCTGATTATTTTATCAACTGCAACCGTTCGAAACGGAAGATTGTGCCAACTTGCAAGGCAAAAATTACACATTTTGGGGCAACCTCTTGCAATTTCAACTATAAAAGTATCTTTAAAATAGCAGGTATCAGATAAAATCGGGGTACATGCGGGCTCATTAATGCGCTCAACCGTTGGCACAATGTTGTGTTCGGCACCGTTTTTAGGGCACCAAACGCCTGAAATACTCGAGATTACGTCAAGTCTTTGAGTTCTCGAGAGATTAGGATTTTTAACAAGTTCACTAAAAACATTTTCAATATTCGAATCACCGATATTTACAAAATCAAAAAATTCTTGATACGGAAGAGGATTAGAAGTGAGAACGGGACCGCCTGCAAAAACAATCGGGTGTGATTCGTTTCTATCTCGCGCAAAAAGAGGTATATTTAGCTTTTCAAGCATTTTAATAACTTGAAAAATATCCATCTCAAAAGAAATTGAAAAACCGACTATGTCAATATCTTCAATCATAATTTGAGTTGTTTTTGAGTTGGAATAATATCTTTCAACATAAACATCTTCCATTAAATCAAGCTGTTTAAATATGGAAAGATATCCAAGAGAAGACATTGCAAAGTTTTCAATTGCAGGAAAAGCAAATAAAGCATTAATTTTCGGATTTTTCTTTATGGGTCTGTCGTATAAAAATCTCTCCAATTATTGCTCCTCTTGATTTATAGTTTTAATATAAAGTTCATCAATTAAGACAATAAATACACTCGCAACAACTGGAGCCAAAATCGCACCCCAGAGCCCTAAGAACTTTGCGCCGACAAGGAGTGAAATAATGACAACAAGCGGATTTATGTCCATAAATTTACTAAACACTAATGGGCGCAAGAATTGGTTTTCCGCAACTTGAGAAATCCCAAATATCACAAGAACGCCAATACAATAAGGAACGCCATACGAAATACTTGTTGCAATTGCAAGCACTATTGCAAGAGCAGGACCAAGCACAGGGATTTAATCAAACGCAAAAGCAATAAACCCAAGCATAAGCGCGTGTTTGTGACCCATAAGAAGAAGTCCTAGCCCAAGAAACACGCCGACAAATAACATTGAGACAAGTTGAGCAAAAACGTATCCGCCTACTTTTTGAGTAACAGAATCAATAATATCTCTTGCTTTATCTTTCAGATTTTGTGGGAATAATTTTAGAAAACCTTTTTTAAGGACATCATAATCCACGCAGATATAAAATGTCATAATTGCAATAGCAATCATTCCTGCAGCAGAACTTGCTATTGCAGCCGTTGCAGAAATTGTTTTTTCAAGCACAGTGCTTGAAACGGAATTGAGCACATCAGCTAAATGTATTGGCTCAAGAACACCCGCAAGCGAATAGCCAAAAATTTTAAAGCTTGCGACTTTATGCAAAAGACCGATATAATATGGCGCATTTTTAATTAGCAATGCGAATTGTTCAAGCGTAAAAACAGTAAGCGGGATAAACACAAGGAATATTCCAAGTATCAAAGCAACCATAATGAGCCCGCTTGCGGCAGCTCGGGGCATTTTTTTACTCAACTTATTTACAAGCGGAAGTAAAGTTGATGCAAGGACAAAAGAAGCAAAAATCATAAGTGCGATGTCTGTAATTTTTGATAAAAAATAAATAAAAATACAGAGCATTAGAGCAAAGGCAATGTTTTTAAATGTAAAATATTCATTAATTTGCATGAGTTACTTATCCTTCTTTTTTATGCTAAATTTATTATAATACAAAACTGCTTGGAGTGTATATACTATATGAAGACAATAAACCAATTTATAATGCCAAAAACAGCGAAAAGAAATTCTAAAGGCAATCTTGAACTTGGCGGTTGTGATTGCTTAGAGCTTGCAGAAAAATATGGAACACCGCTGTATGTTATGTGCAAAGAAACTCTTGTCGATATGGCGCAAAGCTTTAAAAACGCATTTGAGGATTATCCGAATTTTCAACCAACTTACGCATCTAAAGCCCTTATGACAAAAAAGATAGCTGAAATTTTACACTCCGAAGGCTTTGGTTTTGATGCAGTTTCAGGCGGCGAAATATACACTATGCACAAAGCAGGTGTCGATATGAGCAAAGTTACATTCAATGGAAATAACAAAACACCGGATGAAATTAAGTTTGCATTAGAGGTTGGAATAGGTCACTTTAGCGTTGATAATTTCTCTGAAATTGAGGATTTAGCAGATGCACTTAAAGGTTCAGATAAAACCCAACCTATTCACCTGCGCATAACTCCCGGGATTGAATGCCATACGCACGAATATATTCAAACCGGTCATCTTGATTCAAAATTCGGGTTTGATTTAAGCCAAACAGATAGCGCGGTTGAAGAAATTTTGAAACACAAAAACCTTGAGCTCAAGGGGCTTCACGCGCACATTGGTTCACAAATTTTTGAAACAAAAGTTTTTGAAGACGAAGTTGAAGTTTTAATAAAAGAAATTGTAAGACTTAATAAAAAATTCAACTTGAACCTTAATGAAATAAATATCGGCGGAGGGCTTGGAATTACATACACTGAAGCTGACACGCCGCCTTCAGTTTACGAAATTGCAGAAATTATTAAACAAGCGATTGATAAAAATTGCAAAAAATACTCAATTGAAAAACCGAAATTATTTATTGAGCCGGGTCGCTCAATTGTGGGAACTGCAGGAGTAACACTTTACAAGGCAGGTTCATCCAAACAAGTTCCAAATGGGAAAAAATACGTAGCACTCGATGGCGGTATGGCGGATAACCCACGTCCAAGTATGTATGGAGCAGAATATATTGCAGAAGTTGCAAACAACAAGGTTGGTGAACCGCTTGAAACAGTTACGTTATCAGGAAGGTATTGTGAATCCGGAGATATTTTAATCAAAAACACAGAACTTCCAAAAATTCAAAAAGGTGATATTTTGTGCATTTATAACACTGGTGCATACAATTATTCCATGTCATCAAATTATAATCGCATATTAAAACCTGCCGTGGTACTTGTAAATCAGGGGCAACCTGCTATGATAGTATCAAGGCAAACTTACGAACAATTACTTGAAAATGATTTGTAATTTATAAGGAAAATAAATGGAAAAATCGCTTTTTAATATCATTTTAGAGAATGCATCAAGTATGTTTAATTTTTCAGGGTTCAACATAGCGGTTGTGTTATTTGAAATAATTACGATTACATTTATTTTATTTTTCTTCTACAAAAAATTTATCAAAGGCACGAATTCTGAATATTTGGTTAAGGGAATTTTTGTTTTAATTGTTCTTTGGAGCTTGTCAGAAATTTTAATCAGAATCAATCTTCAGATTTTTGGCTGGTTTTTAAGAGTTCTGGTAAGTGTTGTAACCTTTGGGCTTATCGTTATTTTCCAACCTGAACTCAGAAAATTTTTAAGTTATATGGGTCAAGGTGATTTCTTCAGAAAAATTTTCCTTGCAAAAGACGAAGAAAAACAAGGTTCAAAAAAAGAATTAGTTCTAAAAGAACTTATTGAAACAATAAAATATTTATCAAAATTTAAAATCGGCGGCTTGATTGTACTTCAACACGACGGTTTTACAAACATCTCAGACGTTGGAACCAACATTAACGCAGATGTTTCCCAAGAATTACTACTTACTATTTTTCACCCAAACACACCGCTTCACGACGGTGCAGTTGTGATATATAACAGCAAAATTTTATCCGCAGGAGTCCTTCTTCCGCTTACGGAAAACCCAAAATTAAGCTGGAGACACGGAACGCGCCACAGAGCAGCAATCGGGGTTACCGAAGTTTCGTCAAGTGCTTGTATTGTTGTTTCCGAAGAAACAGGCGATGTTTCAATTGCGGAAAACGGTGAACTCAGAAAATGCGAAGATTTAGGACAGCTAAAAGCCTCTCTTGAGAGAATTTTAGGAATTATTGACATCAAAGAAGACAAAAAATAAGAGTTAAGAATTGGCAAACGAAAAAACCGAACAAGCCACCCCCAAGAGGCGAAACAAGGAAAGAGACAAAGGGAATATATCTAAAAGTCAAGATTTCGTATCTTCGATAACCTTGACAGTTGGTGTTGCATGCTTATACGTTTTAACAACAAATATGCTTCAACATTTAAAAAACTTAATGATTGAAACATTTGGTCATCTTCATCCTGCAACCTTACCAAAAGAAGATTATCTTGAACTTTTCATACCTTCAATGTATACAACAATTGCAGTCTTACTTCCGTTTTTTTTCTTTATATCACTTGCAGCAATACTTGTTAAAAGAACAGAAGTTGGGGCATTATTTGCAAAGGAAGTTCTGAAGCCAAAAATAGATAAGCTTTTACCTGCAAACGCTCTTCGTGCCCTGTGGCAAAAAATCAATATATTTTCTCCTAAAACTCTTGTTGAATTTGCAAAATCAATTGCAAAATTAATTGCCGTGGGAATTGTCGGAACAAATGTGATAATCAAAAGAAAAGAAGATTTATTTGGGCTTTTGGGCGTTGATATGGAAACCGCTCTTACAATTTTAGGCTCGGTTATAATGGAAATTTTAATTGCAGTTTGTATCATCATGCTAATAATCGGGATTATTGATAAAAAATTTCAAGATTACGAATATGAAAAATCAATCAAGATGACAAAGCAAGAAGTGAAAGATGAGTGGAAAAACGCAGAAGGAGACCCTGTAATTAAGGGTAAAATCCGCTCTATTCAAATGAAATTTGCACAACAGAGAATGATGGGCGGAGTCAAACAATCTGACGTAGTTGTAACAAATCCGACACATTACGCAGTTGCAATAAAATATGACCAAACAGAACAACCCGTACCTAAGGTAATGGCGAAAGGCGTTGACCTGCTTGCGTTTAAGATAAGAGAAGTAGCGAAAGCAAACGGTATTCCGATAGTCGAAAATAAACCTCTTGCACGAAGCCTCTACAAATTAGTTCCGATTGATGGTATAATACCTCCAGAGCTATACGTGGCAGTTGCTGAAGTATTGAGCTTTGTATTCAAAAACAGAACAAAATAATGAGGAAGTTTTAATTTAATATGGGGAAACTCGCGGAATTATTGAGAAATAATGACATAATTC
Organism: bacterium; assembly: GCA_017505585.1. GTDB lineage: Bacteria > Cyanobacteriota > Vampirovibrionia > Gastranaerophilales > Gastranaerophilaceae > RGIG1918. The sequence continues at coordinate 11,235 of JAFVOZ010000049.1, read as the reverse complement.
TTGCTATCGGTTTGGTTGTAATCGTCTTAATGATGATTATCCCTATTCCTGCGCAGTTTCTTGACTTACTACTCACTCTTAATATTTCTCTATCTGTATTGGTACTTCTTGTTTGCTTATATACAAAAGAGCCGCTCGAATATTCCTCATTTCCAACAATCATCCTCATAGCAACACTTTTCAGGCTCGGCTTAAACGTGACAAGTACAAGACTTATTCTGCTTTTTGGTGATGCGGGTGAAGTTATCAAAAGCTTCGGCGAATTTGTAGTCGGCGGAAACTATGTTGTCGGCTGCATTATCTTTGTTATTCTTGTAATTATCAACTTTATGGTAATTACAGGTGGTGCAGGCAGGGTTGCAGAAGTTAGTGCACGTTTCACATTGGATTCTATGCCAGGTAAACAACTCTCAATTGATGCCGACTTGAACGCAGGCTTGATTGATGAAAAAGAAGCAAAGGCCCGCCGCAAGAAACTTGAAAGAGAAGCTGATTTCTACGGTACCATGGACGGTGCTTCAAAGTTTGTCAAAGGGGATGCGACAGCAGGGCTTATTATCACCGTTATTAACATTGCAGGCGGCTTAATAATTGGGATTATGCAACTTAAAATGGATCCTGCAGCAGCTGTTTCAACATATACAATATTAACAGTTGGGGACGGCTTGGTTTCTCAAATTCCGGCTCTTATCATCTCAACTGCGACAGGTTTGATTATAAGCAGGTCTTCAGGAAGTGAAAAGTCACTTTCTGCTGATATCACAACTGAAATGTTTTCAAGCCCAAAAGTAATGTTTTTGGTTGCAGGATTGCTTCTAACTATGGGCACAGTGCCTGGCATGCCAACAGTTCCGTTTTTCTTGGTGGCCGCTGCTCTTGGCGGATATGGCTGGTATAAAAGAAACGCTGATATCGAAGAAGTTAAACAGGAAGAAATTAAAAAAGTTGAAGAGCAAACAACTCAAGCGGTTGCCAAAAAACGCAAAAAAGCAACAAGAGAAAGCGTTATGGAGCTCCTTAACATTGAAACTCTTGAAATTGAAATTGGCTACAGGCTTGTGAGCCTTCTTGACGTTCAAAGGGGTGGAGATTTACTTGAGCGAATCGGGCAAATTAGAAGGCAAACCGCAATTGATTTCGGCATCGTCCTTCCTTCGATTCGCGTGCGAGATAACCTTCAACTTGCACCAAATACTTATCAAGTAAAACTAAAAGGCGTGGCTCTTGAATCAGGTGATGTATACCCTGATAGAAGTCTTGCAATGAATTCGATGGGCGGAGAAGATAACCCAAATATTATAGGAATCAAGGCAATTGAGCCAGCTTTTCATCTGCCGGCAATATGGATTGAAGAAAAAGATAAGGAATATGCCGAAATGGTGGGCTACACTGTTGTTTCAGCTTCTGCGGTTATCTCGACACACCTGACTGAATTAATAAGAAAAAATGCAGCAGACATTCTAACTCGCCATGATATTGCACAATTGATTGAAAACCTTAAAAAAGAAGTTTCCGAAGATTATGTAAATGACTTAATGAAAGATGTTGCAACATCTGATGTTCAACAAGTTATTCAAAATCTTCTTCGTGAAAAGGTATCTGTTCGCGACTTAAGAACCATTCTCGAAACAATTAGTCTGGAAATTAAGAAAAACAGAAATCCAAATTACTTAACAGAACAGTGCAGATTGGCGCTTGCCAGAAATATTGCAAACCAAAACTTATCTGACACTGGAGAGCTTCTTGCAATAACACTTTCTCAAGAAGTTGAACAAGTTATAGCACAAGGCGTGAACCCTGATGGCGAAAGTTTGACTCTTGACCCGGATTTCGTCAAACAACTTATGGATAGCCTCAATTTTGAATTCGAAAAAGCAATTCAACAAACCGGCTCTCAACCTGTTATTTTGTGCTCATCGCCTATCAGAATGATTTTTAGGAAATTAATAGAGCGAACTTACCCACAAATTGCTATAATGTCGTATAATGAAGTAACAAACAATATTAAAGCAAGATCAATAGGCACTATTAAAGTCAATATGAATTCGATAATATAAGGATATGTATGGAAGAATTAATTAAAAGCGCGAAAGATTTTAGAATTATCCCAAACAAAGTGGAACATTCCTCTATTTGCACAGTCACTGGCATTGAGGGTGAAAAATTGAATTTACGACTCGATTTATCCAAAAAAGAAATTGCTGAAGGATACATCAAAGAAGAGATTGTTGAAGTCTTTGGCTCAACAGATGAGGGTCTTATCTATTTTAAAGGCAAAGTTATTGCTGTGAACGGCACTAAGCTTGAAATTGCAATTCCAAAAGACTTTACAAAAGTTCAAAGAAGAGAATATTCAAGAATTGAATTTGACGGCGAGATTGAAATAAAAGAAGACGGAATTAAAACCCACCCAGTTGATATTTCTGCAGGCGGAATAAAATTCATTTCAACAGAAAACTTAGTTATCGGAAAAGCATATGAAACCAGCATAAAGCTAAAAAATAATCTAACAATAAATTGCGAAACGGTGCCAATTAGGTCATATCAAACAGAAGCAACAAGAAACAAATACATAGTTTGCTCAAAATTCAAAAATCTAAAAAGCATAGATAGAGTTGCAATTGTGCAATATACTTTCAAAGAATTAATGGAACTAGAAAACAAATTAAATGGCTAAGAATTCACCAAGAAAAGTGTATAGAAAAAAACTTGCCCTTTTATTTGGGTCAACTGCTGCAATTTGTTTTTCATTTATCGCTGTTGCAAACCACATCATTGTAAGCGGGCTAAATATAGGAACAGAACTAATTACTTTTATTCTCAAACTTTCAATTCCATCCGCAGTTATTCTTGGCTATATCGGATATATGATAGGAATTGTGGTCGAAGCTAAACCAAAGAAAAAGAAAAGTATAATTAGCAATTTTCAAACAATGGGCGACCCAAGTGCATATCAAATAAACAGTATTTTCTCGGCAGCCCCTGAAGGTGAAGCAAGCTTGGAAGGCACTGGCTCGATGTTTGGAGAAGGACAAACACAAGACCCTATGATATTTGGCGCGCAACAAGAAGGCGATCCGACCACAATCGGAGGTGTTTAGTATGAAAATCGACTTAAAAAATTGGATGCACGAAAAAAAACTGACGACTTATTTTACGTTTTTGAGCATATCAACAATTATACCGATTATCATATTGATTTGGTACTTCTTTAACCACTTTATGGAAATTGTTATCAAAGACAATGCACAAAACATTGAATCTTTTAATAATTCAATGGCAGATATAATTCTACAAGGTTATGTTGAAGGCAAGAAAAAAAACGACATTTCCAATATGCGCTCAATTGTTTCAATGCTGCAAAAAACAAAAGTTTTACAATATGTTTATATTATAGACAGAAACGCAGATAAAATAACTTGGGCATCAGACGGCAATACAAATATTGACCCTGGAATTCCCTTGGAGCAAAAAATTCTTGAAATGCAACTAGAGCAAAAAAGGCAAGAAATTATTAAGGATTACAATAGCAGAGAATATGTCAGAATGGCTTTTATTTCAGGAAACAAAAAATCTCAAGAAATAAATATTGTTATTTGGCAGGTATATTTAGCTTTTGTATTGTTCGTTTTACTTGGCGGCGTTTCAGGAGTACTGCTTGGCAAATTTCTTAAAGATCCCCTCGATAACCTCACTCAAGGTATTAAAAGATTTGGTGAAGGCGATTTTGAATTCCGCTTAAAGCGCACGCCTTTTAAAGAGTTAAACGAAATTGTAGATTCTTACAATAAAATGGCAGAAGAGCTTGTTAACCTATATAATTCACTTGAAGCAAAAGTAATTGAGCGAACAGAAGCACTTGAAATGGTGAACCAAGAATTAAAAGAAACCCAAAGTATGATGGTGCACTCGGAAAAAATGCGCTCTCTTGGTGAGCTTGTTGCAGGAATAGCGCATGAGATAAATAACCCAATCAATTTTATTTATGGCAATATGGTTCATTTTGAAAATTACACAAAAGACATCTTCGGCTTAATTGAAAAATACGAAAAAATCGAAGAGTTTATGCCGGAAGAAAAAATCAAAGAAATCAAAGAATACAAAGAAGAAATTGACATAGAATTTCTAAAGGGTGACCTTGTTGACCTAATCAACAGTTGCAGAGAAGGTGCAGACAGAACGAAAAATATTATTCTGGATCTTAAAAACTTCTCAAGACTTGACGAAACAACACTCACTCAGTTTGATATTCCAAAAGAAATAGATACAACATTAAATATTTTACACAACAAGTTTAAAAACAGAATTGAAATAATTAAAAACTATTCTGAAGACTTGCCAAAAATTGAAGCGTACGGCAGACAGTTAAATCAAGTATTTATGAATATTTTAGATAACGCAATCTATGCCATTAAAGAAACCGGAACAATTACAATCAATGCTTCAGCTTTGCCAAACAAAGAATATGTTGCAATTGATATTATAGATACAGGGGTTGGTATTGAAGCAGACGACTTGAAAAAAGTTTTCGAACCGTTCTTTACAACAAAACCTGTTGGTGTCGGAACAGGGCTTGGAATGTCGATTGCATATAAAGTAATTACTTCACACGGCGGAAATGCAGACATCACAAGTGAAGTCGGGAAAGGAACAAAATTCACTATCGTATTACCGATAGCACAACATAAGGAAATATTTGATGAAATATAAAATATTAATTGTTGACGATGAACAAGATAACTTAGATTTGATGTATAGAACAATGAGGCGCGAATACGATATAGAACGCGCATCAGGACCTCTTCAAGCACTTGATATATTAAAAAATAATCAAGACTTTGCGCTCATATTCTCTGATCACAAAATGCCGGATATGGATGGCGTTGAATTTCTAAAAAGAGCAAGTGAATATGTTCCGCACGCTGTTAAAATTTTAGTAACAGCATACACTGACTCAAAAATTTTAATAGACGCAATTAACAACGCTAAAATTTACAGGTATATTAAAAAACCTTACGCGCCAGAAGAACTGCTCTATGTCGCAAAAACCTGTGCAGAATATTACCAGTTAAAAGTAGACAACGAAAGACTTATAGTCGACTTAAAAGAGCTTTTTGGCGGAACAATTAAAGCAATTACGGAAGCTCTTGACGCTAAAGACCAATACACAGCAGGAAGAAGCAGAAGAGTAACATTTTATGCTTCAAAACTTGCTCAAAAACTTGGTTTTTCAAACTCCGAAGCAGGAAAAATTGAACTTGCTGGGCTTCTTCATGATATCGGTATGATTGGCGTAACCGAAGAAATTCTGCACAAAACAGAACAATTAACTCCCCAAGAATTTAATGAAATCAAACGACACGTATTTCATAGCATAAAAATTCTTGAAGATATTAAGCAACTAGAGGGGGTTGTTGAAATAATTAAATATCACCACGAACACTATGACGGAACAGGCTACCCATTTGGTTTAGAAGGCGAAGAAATTCCTATAGGTTCAAGAATTATTGCAATCGCTGACGCGTTTGACGGAATATTATCAAACAGGGCATATAAACAAAAAGCCTCATTAGAAGAAGCTCAAGCGGAACTAAAGGAACTTGCGGGAAGTCAGTTTGACCCTAAATTAATAGAAATTTTTGAAACAATTTTACCTGAACTCGAATCAGGACTCACAGAAATTGAAAGCTCAAATATTTTTGAAAAATAAAGCAAGTGCAAAATTGATAATAAAAAATACCGCCCGATTTGAGCGGTATTTTTTATGCTTTTTATTGTTATTAACCTTTAATTTGGTTCATAACTTCATCAGCAAAGTTTTCGTTTCTTTTTTCAAGACCTTCTCCAAGAACGTATCTTTCAAATTTAACGATTTCAGCTTTGCTTGCAACCAAACCTTCGATTGTAACATCAGGGTTTTTAACGAATGCTTGTTCAAGCAAACATCTTTGAGCCATAAGTTTATTAACTCTGCCTTCAACGATTTTTGCTCTGATTGCTTCCGGTTTTTTAGCCAAGTCTTCTTTGCCCATTTCGATTCTTGTTTCTTCCTCAATAACTTCAGCAGGAATTTCGGCTCTTGAAACAAATTCAGGAGCACAAGATGCAATATGTAAGCAGATATCTTTAGCTAATGAACCATCGCAATTTGCTTCAGCTAAGCATTTAACTTCAAGCAAAACGCCGATTTTACCGTTGTGGATGTAGCTTTCAACGCAGTTGCCATCATCATAGCGAGCAAATCTTCTGATAGTAATTTTTTCACCGATTTTAGCAATTGCTGCTTTAACTACTTCTTCAACAGTTGTTCCGTCAATGCTTGTTGCATTTAATGCATCAACATCAGCCGGATTTGTATCAAGTACAACTTTAGCAATTTTATCAAGAAGTGCTTTAAAGTCTTCGTTTTTAGCAACAAAGTCAGTTTCACAGTTGATTTCAACGAGTGCACCGCGTTTTCCTTCAACAACTGAACCAACAAGACCTTCAGCGGCAATTCTGCCCATTTTTTTATCAGCAGAAGCAATGCCCTTTTGTCTTAAAAGTTCTTGAGCACGTTCCATATCTCCTTCAGCTTCAACAAGTGCTTTTTTAGCATCCATCATGCCTGCACCTGTTAAATCGCGGAGTTCTTTAACCATTGATGCTTTTATTTCCATTTGTTATCTCCTTATGTTAATTATGCTTTAACTTCTTCAGCAACTTCTTCTGCGTTTGCATCAGCTGCGGTAATTTTTTCGATTTTACCTTCAGTTGCTTTGTTTTGTCTTAATTTTTTACCTTCAATAATTGCATCAGCTAATTTTGAAGCAACTAATTTGATTGAACGGATTGCATCATCATTACCCGGGATCAAGAAATCAATACCGTCCGGATCAGCATTTGTATCAGCAAGACAAATTACAGGAATATTTAATTTGTTAGCTTCTTTAATTGCGATAAGCTCTTTCTTTTGGTCAACCACAAACAAAATGTCAGGCATACCTTTCATATCTTTGATACCACCTAATGTTTTTGAAAGCTTTGATAATTGACGATTAAATTGAGCAACTTCTTTTTTAGTGTATTTTGCTGCAACGCCTGAGTTCATAAAGTCTTCAAGCTCGCGAAGTTTGTTAACTCTTGCTCTGATTGTTTCAAAGTTAGTCATCATACCACCTAACCAACGACGGTTAATGTAGTAAGAACCAGCTCTTTTTGCTTCTTCAGCAATAACATCTACTGCTTGTTTTTTAGTACCAACAAAAACTACGTTTTTACCTCTTGCAGCATATTCGCGAACGATATTGTAAGCTGCATCAAGCATATCTGAAGTTTTTCTGATATCTAAAATATAGATACCGTTTTTAGCACCAAAAATATAAGGTTTCATTTTTGGGTTCCATTTTTGAGTTTGGTGTCCGAAATGCATCCCTGCATCGAGTAATTCAACTAATGTTGCTGTTGCCATTTTATTCTCCTTTTTTCTCTAACACTGAAGGAAATTTTCTATCTTAGGCTTGACTGGTATAAAACCATACGAATAATTTCCTTAATTAATATCGTAATATAAACATGTTAGATTGCAAATCGCTATATTATATATAGATTTTTAATTGGGGTTATATAAAAATTGAACTTTCAAAATGTTTATAATATAATCCGAATTAATCAGAATTATTGGAATTATCAATGAAACAACCATTTTTTTACGACATCACTTTAAGAGACGGCAATCAATCCCTTAAAAAACCTTGGGACATAAAAGAAAAAGAATATGTATTTGATCTTTTATGTGAACTCGGGGTTCAAGCAATTGAGGTTGGCTTCCCAGCATCTTCCGAAATGGATTTCGAGGCTTGTAAACTCCTTGCGCAAAAAGCTCCAGAAGATGTAGTGATTTCAGGGCTTGCAAGAGCAACAAAAGGTGATATTGCTCGCGCTGCTGAAGCTATTAAGTATGCAACAAAACCAAGAATTCACACATTTATTACGCTCAGCCCGTTTCATATGGAATATGTGTTAAATAAAACTCCTGAACAAACAAGGGAAATTGCAGTTGAAGCCGTTAAATATGCTGTTCAAGAAATTGGCAAAAATGGCGAAGTGCAATTTTCGGTTGAACATTTTGGAGATTGCGGAGAGAATTTGGATTTCGTAATCGAAACACTGAAAGACGTGGTTGAAGCAGGGGCTACTACAATCAACCTTCCAAACACGGTTGAAAGATACCGCCCGATGCGCTTTTTAAATATGGTTGAAAAAGTAAGAAAGGCACTTCCTGAGCATGTAACAATTGCAGTCCACTGCCATAATGACTTAGGTATGGCAACAGCCACAACCGTTGAAAGTTACTTCAAAGGCGCAGTTCAACTTGAATGCTCGCTAAACGGACTTGGCGAAAGAACCGGAAACACAAACTTGTATGAAGTTGCAATCGCACTCCATAATTCAGGAGTTGAAGTTCCTCTTGACTTAAGTAAATTCTACGAAACAGCAATTGATATAGCACACGCATCAAATGTGAAAATCCATGAAAAAGCGCCTCTTATTGGCTCAGACTCGCTTGCTCACAGAAGTGGTATTCACCAAGATGGTGCACTTAAAACAAAAGACATGGAGATGGGAGCTTACCGCCCAATTAATCCAACACTTATCGGCAGAAATGATAACGAAAAGATTGCATTCACAAGCCAATCAGGCAAAACTGCAATCTTTGAAATTGTGAAGTCTCAAGGTTACCCAATCACAATCAAAGAAGCAATCAGAATTTCACATAAAGCAAAAGAAATGGCAGAATCAATCGGTGAAGTAAGCACTGATCAAATTGTAGCGCTATATATAAATCATGTGCTTGATGTTAAAGGCAAATTTGACTTTATTGACTTTGAAAAGAAATCAGAAAATAGATATGAACTTAAGTTCATGTATGAAAATAACTTGTATCATCCGGAAGGCGAAGGCAACGGCCCTGTTGCTTGTTGTCTTAATGCGCTTAAAAACGCAGGTTTTGAGCAAAAACTTGTTCACTATGAACAATTTGCACTTGATGAAACCTTGCTTGGCTCATCATCACGCGCAATGAGTGTAATCCATATGGAAAAAGATGATACAAAAGAGGAAATTATTGCACGTGCAGTTGACTCTGACACAGCAAGAGCTAACGTAAAAGCAATTTTCAATGCAATGAATTTAATTTATCAATAAATATTTAAAATTATTAATATTAATCCATCACCGCTTGACTAGAAATCTTTAGCAAGTATGATTGATTAAGTTAAACTAGCGTGACTGCGCTTCTAAAATTAAATTTGATTATTAGAACACATATTAGAGGTATTTGAATGGCAACACAAGAATATGCACCAAGAGTTACTCCGATGGGAATTCCCGCTACTCGTTTGGATGACTTGCCGGATTTAATTGAGATCCAAAAAAAGTCTTTCGAATGGTTTTTAAAAGAAGGTTTAAAAGAGGAGTTACTCTCGTTTTCACCTATTAAGGATTACACAGGAAGATTAGAATTACACTTCCTTCCTCAGTATACTTTTGATAGCCCAAAATATACTATTGAAGAAGCTAGAATCCATGACGCAACATACGCTAAGCAACTTAGAGTTATGATGCGTTTAGTTAACCGTGATTCAGGTGAAATCAAAGAACAAGAAGTATACATCGGTGACATTCCAACTATGACCGACAAAGGTACTTTTATTGTAAATGGTGCAGAACGCGTTATTGTTTCTCAAATCGTTCGTTCTCCTGGTATTTACTACAAAAAAGAAGTATCTCCAACAGGAAAACGTTTATACAATGCGACACTTATTCCAAACCGTGGGGCATGGTTAAAAATTGAAACAGATTCTAACGACTTAATTTACGTAAAAATCGATAAAAATAGAAAAATCTTAGCTACAACACTTCTTAAAGCACTCGGTATTACGCCTCCAGAAATGGAAAGCTTATTTACACACTTCGAGTTTTTAAGAAAAACTTTAGAAAAAGATACGACCACATCAATGGATGAAGCTTTAATTGAAGTTTACAAAAAACTTCGTCCTGGTGACCCAGCTTCTGCTGCAGGCGGTCGTCAAATCCTTGAAGCTCGCTTCTTTGATGACAAAAAATATGACATCGGCAAAGTTGGTAGATATAAAATCAACAAAAAACTTGGTTTAAACCTACCTGAAACACAAAGAACAATTACAATTCAAGATATCGTTGCAGCAGTTGAATATTTAATCAACTTAACATACGACGAAGGCGTTTTGGATGATATCGACCACTTAGGAAACAGAAGAATTCGCTCAGTTGGTGAATTATTGCAAAACCAATTTAGAGTTGGTCTTTCAAGAATCGAAAGAATCGTTAAAGAAAGAATGACTCTTCAAGATAACGACACATTGACACCACTTAACCTTTTAAACACAAAACCACTTGTTGCGTCTTTAAAAGAATTCTTTGGTTCTTCACAATTATCACAATTTATGGACCAAACAAACCCACTTGCTGAGTTAACTCACAAAAGAAGAATCTCTGCTTTAGGACCTGGTGGTTTAATGAGAGAAAGAGCAGGCTTTGCCGTTCGTGATATTCATACTTCACACTACGGAAGACTTTGCCCTGTTGAAACACCTGAAGGACCAAACGCAGGTCTTATTGGTTCACTTGCAACACACGCAAAAGTTAACGAATACGGTTTCATTGAAACTCCGTACTTTGAAGTTGTTAACGGCAAAGTGACAGATAAAGTAGTTTATTTCTCAGCTGATGAAGAAGAAAACTATCGTATTGCTCCTGCAGACGTTAAATTAAATGCAGACAGAACAATAAAAGAAGAATTTGTACCTGTTAGATACAGAAACGAATTCACAATGGATAGCTCAAAAAGAGTTGACTACTTTGGTGTATCACCAATTCAAATCATCTCTGTTGCAACATCTCTTATCCCATTCATTGAACACGATGACGCAAACCGTGCATTGATGGGTTCAAACATGCAACGTCAAGCTGTTCCTCTTTTAATTACTGAAAGACCTGTTGTTGGTACTGGTCTTGAAAAAAGAGCTGCAAAAGACTCTGGCATGGTTGAAGTATCAAGAGTAGATGGTACAGTTGTAAGAGTTGTTGGTGAAGAAATTCACGTAAAAGACAAAAAAGGACAAGTTCATATTCACACACTTCTTAAATACACAAGAAGTAACCAAGACACTTGCATCACTCAAAAACCAATCGTTAAAGAAGGTATGGAAGTAA
>JAFVOZ010000048.1 GCA_017505585.1 bacterium | reverse complement strand
TCTTCCTGCTCTTGATATAGATATTTCAAACGCAGAAAGCGCAAGAGCAAGTTTAGAAGACATTGATAGAATGATTGAAACCTTAACAGGAAAAATGGCAGATATTGGTGTTTCAAAAAATAGATTAGAATCAGCATTAAACGCAAATAAAGTAGCTGAAATTAATATTACAGCATCACGTTCTAGCATTGTTGATGCTGATATTGCAGAAGAGAGTATGGAACTTCTAAAAGCACAAATACTTCAAAACGCATCTGCAAGCTTACTCACAACAGTAAGAGATTTAAACAGCACATCGGTTTTAAGTATTTATAATTCAATTGGGAATTTAAGAATGTAATAGTTGACATATGGTCAAACAAAAAGCGTTTCTTGGCAAGAAACGCTTTTTTGATATTTTAAACAATTTTATTGTACTGCAGTCATTGAAGGGGCAATCATAACAAAGTGTCTTACGAGTTCTGCATCCCATTGAATGCCTGCGCCAAGTTTTAAGATTTCACAGGCCTTCTCGCAAGACATTCCCTTGCGATATGGGCGGTCTGAAACAAGTGCGTGGTAAGCGTCTGCAACTGCAACAATTCTTGCCTCTAGTGGAATTTCATCACCTTTTAATCCGCAAGGATAGCCTGAGCCGTCTACATGTTCATGATGGAATTTAACCATAGGGATTAAATCATGCAAAGATTCATTTGGAGCGAGAACTTTTTCTGCACCGATTACAGGGTGCTGTTTCATAATTTCCCATTCTTCATCGTTTAATTTATCCGGCTTGCGTAACACTGTTTCAGGAATGCCGATTTTTCCGATGTCATGTAGCATTGCGCCAAGTTTAATGCGTTCAACTTCGTTTGCAGGAAGATTGATTTCTTTTGCAAGAGCTTCTGCGTATTTTGAAACAAAAGTTGAATGACCTTTTGTGTATGTGTCTTTTGCATCAATTGTTCCTGCAAGGCTTGTAACAACTTCGAGTAAGTGTTTGCTTGAAACAATTTCTTCATTATGAAATCTTTTAACGAGCTCGTCTTCAAAATCAATACCGATTTGAGCATGTCTTTTGATTAAGATATCTGCAAATGATTTAAGAGCTTCATCATCCCAGAAATTGTAGTCATCTGCTGCAACAATTGAACTTTGACCTGTTTCGCAAGTTTTACTTTTTGAAAGACACATTGCCTGTTCCGCAAGAATGAGTAATTTTTCTTGGTCGCGAGTGATGTTTGGATAATCCGCAATGCCTGCGCTCACTTTGATTGGGCCAACATTATCCATATAAATACAAGAGATAACGTAGCAAATATATTCTGCTAAATACTTCGCTTCTTGAACGCCTGTTTTTGGCATTATGATTGCAATTTCATCTCCGCCGTAACGTGCTGCAAAGTCAGTATTTCTCATACTTTCTTTGATTTTTTCCGCAACGGATTTAATTATTTCATCGCCTTTTGCGTGCCCTTGTTCTCTGTTTATTTGAGTGATATTTTCAACGTCGAAAATGCAAACTGATAATTTTTCGTTTTCTTTTTGAGCAAGGTTAATTTGGTTGTGTAATTCTTCTTGGAATGATTTGTGGTTTCTAAGCCCTGTGAGAGGGTCTATATCTTGATTATTTTTGAGCATTCCCATTAATTTTTCGCATTCAAAATACAAGCAAATATAGTTTGCGATTAATTGATAGAAATCATCATGCATCCCAACATTAGAATCGCCGACAATAAACACGCCGAGAGGCGTTCTTCCGTGCCCCACGGGAAGAATTGAGAATTTCGAATCCTTCAGGTAAGATAATTTAAGAAAATCCATATTTGACGTGTATTGCGGTGAATTTTCATTAAAACATCTTGCAATAGGGTTTGAATCATTATTCAACATAACTTTTGTAGAATATGCCGAATTGTTTTCGTCTATAATTTTTAAGTTAATATATTCGTTTTTATCATTTACAAAACCCATACCGACGGAAGATATTTGCATGGTTTTGTATAAAACATCATACAAAGCGTGCGCCAATTGAAGATAATTTTCGGCGGTTTTAAAGCAATTGTTGACACTTTTTATAATGTCTTGATAGTTCAAAACCGAGAGTCTGCGTAGGTTATTTTGCGTATAGCCACTATAAAGCCTGTTTGCAGTTGTTCTTGTATTTTGTTTTCCTGCAATAGGGTTTGAAATCAAGCCATTTGATATGTTTTTATCGAATGCATCAATATCTACCGCATTGCCACTTCTTGTATAATTAGACTTCACACTTTTTCCTAATCACAAATTTATTGATATATAACGTATAAGTTTAGTCTGGAGAAAAAATTGCCACTAACCACCCAAATTATAACATATTATTTACAATTGTTAAAGTTTAAAAATTACACTTTTACGTAAATGCTCTTTATGCTTGACTTTTCACCCTTAACAATCTTTATATTTGATTTTGGAAGGTGTAAAAGTTCTACTAAATATTTAACAATTTCATCATTTGCCTTGCCATCTACTGCAGGTTTTGAAATTTTTAATTTGAGTTTGTATTCATCGGTTTCCACAAATTCATAAGAATTCTTTTTTGAATTTGCGACGATTTTAACTTTTATGAGATAACCTTCGTCTTTTTTTATGGAATTTTTTATAATTTCATTTAGCATACTGGAAAAAACTCGTAAAAAGTAGTAATATATTAAATTATAGCAGATATTATTGAGATAAACATTGATTGTATTATACGAAGAATTAAAAGAACTGTTAATATCCCAAAAACGGCCGAATGATGAAATTGATGATATAGATAGGGCTTTTGAGTTTGCTCAAAAGTTGCATAGTGGGCAATATCGCGTATCTGAAGAACCGTACATTGTACACCCTATTGAAGTTGCAAAAATTTTGGCTGAATTGAAATTAGATAAAAATACAATCATTGCTGCATTTTTGCATGATATTTTAGAAGACACCGAAACAAAACCTGAAGAAATTCAAGAATTATTCGGAGAAGACGTGCTGACTCTTGTTCAAGGGGTTACAAAGCTTGGAAAATATCAATTTGATAGCACTCAAGACAGGCAAGCCGAAAACTTTAGAAAAATGCTTCTTGCAATGGCAAAGGATGTTCGTGTTATTTTCTTGAAACTTGCAGACAGGCTTCATAATATGCGTACATTGAATTATATGGCGCAGAATAAGCAAAAAAGAATAGCGCAAGAAACTTTGGATATTTTCTCACCTCTTGCAAACAGATTAGGTATTGGGAAAATTAAAGCAGAGCTTGAAGATTTGTCGCTTCGCTATATTAATCCTGAAAAATATTATGAAATCGCAAAAGCTGTGGCGCAATCAAAAGCAGAAAGGGACAGAACCATTGCTTCGCTTGTACAAAGCGTTAAAGAGAGCTTAAATCAGGTAAATATCGAGGCTTCTGTTTATGGCAGAGCAAAACATTATTATAGCATTTATATGAAACTTGAGCGGCTTAAAGTGCCATTTGAGGAACTTTATGATATTTCTGCGGTGAGGGTTATAGTTGATACAGAAAAAGACTGCTACAATGTGCTTGGGCTTATTCACTCTAAGTTTAAGCCAATTCCAGGGCGTTTTAAAGATTATATTGCGATGCCAAAAGGAAACGGTTACAGGTCTTTGCATACTTCCGTTATCGGGCCAAAAAATAAACCTGTTGAAATTCAAATCAGAACTCACGAGATGCATGAAGTTGCGGAATATGGTGTGGCAGCACACTGGAAATACAAAGAATCAGGCTCTGTTAAGGCAACAAACCCGAGTGACTTGCAATTTGCTTGGATGAGAAAACTTGTTGAACTTGATAAAGACGCAAAAAATTCAAAAGAATTTTTAGAAAGTGTTAAACTTGATTTATTTTCAGACCAAGTTTTTGCATTTACTCCTATGGGCGATGTTGTGGATTTGCCGCTTAATTCAACACCTGTTGATTTTGCATACAGAATTCATACGGAAATTGGGCACAGAACAGTTGGCGCGCTTGTAAACGGCAGGATTGTGCCGCTTAGCACAAAGCTTGTGAATGGTGATATTGTTGAAATTTTAACTTCAAAACAATATGCGCCAAAGCTTGATTGGTTGAATTTTGTTGTAACAAAATCGGCAAGTTCAAAAGTTCGTCAGTGGTTTAAGAAAAATAATAAAGAAGACAATATCAATATCGGTCGTCAAAATATGGAGCTTACTTTAACAAAAGCAGTTTTTGACGAATATATGAAAACGGGCGAGTTTGAAAAATGCGCCCAAGAAATGAATTACAAAACGGCAGATGACTTGTTTGCTTCTATTGGGTACGGTGAAACAACAATTAATAAGGTTGTAAATAAGCTTAAAAAACCACAAGAAGAAGAATTAACAAAGATTGATCAAAAAGAAAGGCGACATAAAAAACGTTCTAAAAAGGATGATATTGTTGGACTTGAAGGAATGCTTTGGTCGCTTGCAAAATGCTGCTCGCCAATTCCTGGGGAACCTATTGCAGGAATTGTGACAAGAAATAAAGGTGTTACGGTTCACAGACTTGATTGTAAGTGTTTATATAATGTTGAGCCTGAGCGAATTATGGATATTGCTTGGGCGGACGATATCGGATTTTCAAATTATAATGCTCATTTAAGGATTGAAGTTCAAGATAGAATCGGTGTTTTAAAAGATATTATTGCAAAAGTTTCGGATACGGATACAAATATAATTTACGCTAATAGTTATCTAAAATCAGGCAAGTTCGGGATTATTGACATTGGTGTTGAACTCGAATCAATTGTGAAACTGAATAGGGTTATTGCAAATTTACAATCAATGCAAGATGTGTTCAGCGTTAAAAGGTTAGAGCAAAAATTGGATAGTGGTTATTCTAAGCCCTCTAAAAAGAAAAAACCTGTTAAAAAACCAAAACCTAAGGAGAACTAAGTGCAAATTTTCTATGACTTAGAGGAGCTTAAAGGGGTTTCAATCGGGCTTGGTTTTTTTGACGGCGTGCATTCAGCGCATAGAGAAGTGATTAAAAAAACAGTTGAATGTGCTTGTGCGTGTGGTGTGAAGTCTGCAATTTTTACATTTTATAAAAACCCTCTTGAGGCATTATCCGGAAGAAAGTATAGTTATTTAACAACAAGAGAAGAAAAGGCAAAATTAATTGAGACTCTTGGTGTTGATTATCTTTTTTATTTGGATTTTGAAAAATTTAAACATATTGAGGCGGAAGATTTTATCCAAGATATTTTGGTTAAACATTTTGAACCGAAGTGCATTGTGACAGGGTTTAATAATCATTTTGGAGCGGGTGGCAAGGGAAACCCTGAATTGCTCCGACAATTTGCAGAAAAATTTAATTACAAATATTATGAAATGCCAGAAATCAAAAAAGATGACGAAACAATATCTTCCACTTTAATTAAAAAATATTTGGAAGAAGGCAAAATTAGAACCGCAAATAATCTTTTAGGCAGGAATTTTAAAATTTCAGGCAGTGTTGTGGCAGGAAATCGAATCGGAAGAAAAATTTCATACCCAACGGCAAACATCAACTGGGAAGAAAATATCGTAAAGCTTCCTTACGGTGTCTATTCAGGATATGTTAATTTTAAGGGGCAAAAATATTTGTCTGTTATAAATTGGGGAATGCGCCCGACTGTTGATAGCGCAGAGGTTTTGGAAGCACATATTTTAGATTTTGATGCAGATATTTACGGGGAAAAAATTGAAATTGAATTTTTGGATTATGTGCGAGTTTCGAAAAAGTTTAATTCATTAGATGAACTGAAAGCGCAAATTGCAAAAGATAAAGACTATATCATAAAGCAACATTCAAGATAATTTACGGCTTGCACTCTTGTTTCATACAAAAATCTTACAAAGTTTAAAAAGTGAACCGAATGTCCTTTGATAGTCAAATTAATTTCAAAGCCATCCGAGCAAAATGGTTCGTAATCATAACAAACATAATGATTATATTTGCTTCGCCATTCCTTTTTTTCAACCCTGCATTTGTGCTCGTAAGTTAAATCTTCAAGCCATTCGACAAGATTTTTTTGAACATTTTTTATTTCAAGATATGAATAATTTTTATTCTTGGTGTCATATTTTTGAGAAAGCATTTTATACTCCAAAAGTTGTCCTTGTCAAAATTTTAAATAATTTAAGCGGGGAATAAAATGCTCTTTTTGTTAATTTAATTTCTATACTTTTTGGTAATTATTTGTTTTGTTTTTTAGCGTATAAAATCCGCACATTTTTTGGTTAGTGCGGATTGTTCGAAAATGTA
>JAFVOZ010000047.1 GCA_017505585.1 bacterium | reverse complement strand
TATTGGGAAAAATATCTTAAAGATTGTGGCGTTAAAATGCCAAAATTAAAAAACAAAGATGACGAATATACACATGCGATTTTAGCTTTAATTTGCCTAGCACATAATTACCCAAACACAAATATTATAAGCAAAGATGATTTAACTTCTTTTATAAGATATTACCACCCAAAAACAAACGACGCACAAGAAGGCAGACACCTTGGAATGCAATATGGCTGGTTTGTCTCAACAGGCACACGTGGCGAAATTACAGGAGAAAAAATACCCAGCGGGTCATATAAGCTTATATCATTAGAGCAAGCGCACCCATCATATTCAGGAGAGCGAAGGACAGGAATAAAAACTTCAGATTTTGAAGAATTAAAAAAAGAATATGGCTATAGATGTGCTGTTTGCGGTTCAAAAGAAGGCGAAGCGCACAGAATAAGAAAAAATTGCATTGTAAAATTGCAAGAAGGGCACATCGACCCAACAAAAGATTTAATTTCTGGGAACATCATTCCGCAATGCCAAATATGCAATAGACCAGATAGAAACCGTTGGATATATGACAAAAACGGAAGAGTTACAAAAGTTGCACCAACAGAAGACGGCAGAAGAGTTGTAGAAAACTTTTTAGAAAAATCGGATAAAGAAACTCTAAAAGCATTGCGCGCGTATATAGACAAACTATTGTAATTTATTTAGAAGCCCCTTCGAGTCTTTTCTTTGAAATATTGAAATATTTTTTCTCTATTTCAATCCCAATAAATTTTCTGCTATTTACAAGCGCTGCAACACCATGACTTCCGCTTCCCATAAAAGGATCTAAAACAGTTTGACCTTCACGAGTAAGAAGCCTCACAAGGTGCGAAATAAGCTCTACGGGCTTCACTGTCATATGCTCAATCTTCTCATCAAAATCATTCGCACGAGTTTTTTTAGAAACTTCCATAACAGTCCCAGGGAACATCCCATCTAACGTTTCTTTAGTGTTTACAAGCCCGACACCCCATTTTTGATAATTCTCAACAAAAGTTCCCTCGCGCGGCTTTTGAGCAAGCACCATAGGCTCAATTTGCGGTTTAAGTTGAGGAGTTTTCCAGCCTTCAAGCTCCGCAATTAGTGCTTGTTTTTCATCTTCCGTCATATTTTTATTTTTCAAAATAAAATGATTTTGAGAAAATGCTTTTGCTTGCCCCTCGTATCTCCAACCAAGTAAATCTCTAACTTCAAAACCGGCTAAATCAAGCGCTATTGCGGTTCTGTGATATAACCTCCCTTGAGAAAACACAACACAAAACCCACCCGGCTTTAAAACACGCATAAATTCTCCACAGAGTGGTTCAAGAAATTTTTGCAAATTCTCACCTTGTTTTCTATCAAACTTCATTCCAACGGGAAGTCCGCCTATAACTGTGCCTTTAGATGCTGATTTGTTTAATTTTTCATCGTTCCAATCATCACCCATACCATCAATAAAATAAGGTGGGTCGGTGATTATGCAATCAACGCTATTATCAGGCAGCTTTTTTATTGCAACTTGGCAGTCAGCATTATATATTTTGTAATTTTTCAAAACTTCTCCCAAAACTTAATAAATATGATAGACCAAAAAACTTTATCTGTAAAAAAAGTTAAATTACTTAATACCCGCAATTATTGTACCGCCACCAAGCACTATATCGCCTTCATAGAAGACAACTGCTTGCGAAGGCGCAATTGATGCTTGAGGCTCGTCAAATATAACTTCAACTCCGCCTTCCGCCTTTTTCACCATACAAGAAATCATGGAACCCGCCGAGCGGATTTTACACTGCGCCTTGATTTCGCCTTCTAAATCCTCAAACGCAATCCAATTCATATTTTGGGCGCACAAACCTCTAAAATAAGTTTCTGCCTTCACACCCGCTATTACTTCATTTTTCTCTTTATTTAATTCAAGAACATAAAGAGGCTCGCTATATGCTACTTTTAAGCCCTTTCTCTGACCTATCGTGTAATTAAAAATTCCTTCATGTTGCCCTAAAATTTTACCTGAGCTATCAACAATGTTGCCAAATTCAGGTTCAACTCCAAAAAGTTCTGTCATATTGCCATCAAAAAAATCTTGACTATCTGGTTTTTTTGCAACAACAATTTCTCTTTCTTGCGCCATATCCCTTGTTTCTTGCTTTTCATAACCGCCCAATGGAAACACAATTTTGCTTAATTTTTCATGAGTCAGGCGGTAAAGAAAATAAGATTGGTCTTTTTTTTCATTTTTCCCACGTTTAAGCAAGTATCTACCTGATGATTCATCAAACTCTATTCTTGCATAGTGTCCTGTTGCAAATTTATCAAATTTTATTCCTTGAGCCTTGGCATGTTCTATAAAAGCACCGAATTTAACTTTAGAATTACATATAACGCAAGGGTTTGGCGTTCTCCCTGATAAATATTCATTCTTAAATTCATCAAAAACAAGTTCTTGAAAATCTTGGGTGCAGTCAATTAAATGAAACTCAACACCTAATTTTTCGCAAATTTTTCTTGCATCTTCAATATCTTGGGTTTTATCTGTTCCATAGCAAGAATTTTGCGCATTTGAAATTTGCGCGCCGTCATATATTTTCATCATCGCACAAACCACATCATAACCTGCATCTTTTAGCAAATTGGCGCACAAGGCTGAATCAACACCGCCTGAAATCCCCACAAGAACTCTTTCTTTTTGCATTAAAGCACCATTTTTCCGTCAATATCTATTGTGACTTGGGGCTCTTTTTCTTTATTCGAGCGCATATCCGCATCGTACTTTTCTTTTTTCTTATGCATTTCGTATGAGAAGCATTCTTTTGCAAGGAAATTAGCATTTTGTTGGTTTATTGAAGTAAAGTGTAAACCACAGCTGTAAATATCTTTTTCATATTCATTTTGTGCAACATATATCTTGTTGCAATAAGCGAGAGAAGCGAAAGTTTGAATGAGGCGGTTGCTCATCATGAATTTAACTTGAGTTTTGCCAAAACCGTCAAGAGGCGAATTTAACTCGAAGTTTACGCCTTGAGCACATATATTTTTTGTAACCACGTCATAAACATTTGTTTTTCTATCCAAGTCAACTTTTATACGCATTGGAACCATAATATCAACACGGGCATATTGTCTTCTTTGAGATAAAACAACAGTGTCAATTAAGCGAACCTTCAAACATTCATCGGCCATTTGCACAACCTGACAGGGCAAATTGAAAATTCCCTCTGTTGTATAAATATTCAAAGAGGCTTTTTCGCCTGCTTTAATTTTACAACGTTCAGCCCCGTCTTTAGGGTATGTGATAATATAAGCACCGTCCAAAATTTTCACAAAAGTGCTAATATAGTGTTTTTTTCTGTTTTTTGAACCTGCTTTCACAAATTCAAAACTATTATTTTCTTCTACATAAGTTTCATATAATTCCATAAGGTTATTATATAAAATTTTTATGATTACAGCAAGAAATAATCTGTTTTTCGTTGACTAATTTCACGCAATATACGATAATAAAGCATATTTACAAAAAAGCTGGAGAATTATATGGCATACATTCCAAAACAAGGCAAAGTTTTAACAAAAGAAGAAATCAAACAAATCATAAAAGAACAAAATGTCGTTTCCTTAAGACTTCAATTCGTTGACATAAACGGAAATGTCAAAAATTTATGCGTACCGATTTCACAATTAGACAAAGCATTAAACAATGAATGCATGCTTGACGGCAGCTCCATTCAAGGTTTTAGAAGTATTGAAACATCTGATATGTACTTCTATCCTGATTTATCAACTTTTGCAATTTTACCTTGGCGCGAAAGAGGAGACAAAAACGAAGCAAGAATTATTTGCGATATTCATAACGCAGACGGCACACCGTTTGAAGGTTGTCCAAGATGCAACTTGAAAAGAGTTATAGCAGAAGCTAAAGAACTTGGCTACACTTTAAATGTCGGCCCTGAAGTTGAATTTTTCCTCTTCAAAAAAGACGAAAAAGGAAACACAACACTTGAACCTTCAGATAATGCGTATTACTACGATGCAGCACCGAAAGATGAAGGCGAAGACGTGCGCGCCGATATGGTTGAAACGTTGCAATCAATGGGCTTCAACATTGAAGCAAGCCACCACGAAGGTGCAGCAGGTCAACATGAAATTGATTTTAAATATGATGAAGCTTTGGTTGCTGCAGATAACGTAGTAACTCTAAAACACGTAATTTCCGAAATTGCAATGGAATATGGCTTACACACAAGCTTTATGCCAAAACCAATTTACGGAATTAACGGCTCAGGAATGCACTGCAATGTGTCACTTTTCAAAGACGGCAAAAACGTGTTCGATGCGCCTGAAGCTGAATACGGTCTTTCAGATGAAGCAAAATGGACAATCGGCTCGCTTTTGGATAATGTCGAAAGCTTCACCGCAATAACAAACCCGCTTGTAAACAGCTATAAAAGACTTGTCCCAGGGTACGAAGCACCTGTCTACATTGCTTGGAGCCTTGCAAACCGCTCAGCACTTATTAGAGTTCCCGCTAAAAGAGGCAACGCAACAAGAGTTGAATTAAGATCGCCTGACCCTTCTTGTAACCCATACCTTGTTTTTGCAACAATGCTTACAATTATGCTTGAAGGAATCAAAAACAAAACTCCGCTCAGAACTCCAATTGAAGACAATATCTACGAAATGAGCAAAAAAGAAAAAGCGGAAAGGGGCATTAAATCACTTCCCGGAAGTTTGAACGAAGCACTTTACATAATGAAAAAATCTGAAGCCGTAAAACTTGCACTTGGCGAGCACATCTTCAATGAATTTATGTCGTCCAAAACACAAGAATGGAACGAATATCGAACTGATGTTTCAGGTTGGGAAATCAAAAAATATTTATAATTAACTTAAAAGCTCCTATATTTAGGAGCTTTTAATATCTTAGCCTATTCTTTTAAAATAAGTTACGTCATTTGAACCTATATTCATAGGCAACGGCGGCGTGCCCCAGCCTTTACCTTCATAAATTCCTGGGTTCATATATTTTCCTTCACCTGCGTATTTTGTATCATCCGTATTAATCACTTCAACCCATTTGCCTTGCGGGAAGTATACTTCCAGACCTTGTTGTTTTGTTTCAGATAAATTTTTAACGCAGAAAATTTCTTCGTTATCTTTTCTCAAATGTGTTGTATGCACTCTTTGCCCTAGAAGACAACCGGCATGAACGATTTCTCCGTATTTCATCGCTTCGCTTGAATCGTGGAAATTGCTCAAATCAATTGTATATTGTTCTGCTTTTTGCATTTTTTGCTTAACTTCGTCGGTGCATTTAATGTTTCCGACAATGCTATCTTGGTATGCCGCCTCGTAAGATGTGTCGTAGCCTTTTTCAGCGTCCATTTTCTTTTTATTTGCTATATCTTGTTCTGTTTGAATTCCGTCTTGCGAGCTGAATTTTCTGAAGAATTTAAAGTAATCAAGTCCACCGTTTTCAGCACCTTGGAAGAACATTTTAGGCCCTGGTGAAGAGAAAATCACACCAAGAGCAAGTTTTGTTTTATTTAGAGCTAAATCATAAGTGTCTTTCACTTCTTGCTTGCTCACATGTCTTGTAATTCCGTAAGAATCAACTTTCTTGGCAAATTCAGAATCTGACATTTTATCAAGTTCGCCTGTCGCATAAAGTTTCATAAGCGCGTGTGTTGCATGTGCTGCCCTTTGACCAACTTCAGCAGGAGTTGAACCTTTAATGTTGTTATATAAATTCATTTTTGCAGTTGCAAATTTCACAAGAGAACTTGTGCCGTCCATATTCCCTATTTCATCGTGGCTCACGTTGTATTTAACTCTTTTGCCTGAATTAATAAATGCTGCGTTAAAAGAATCCATGTTGAAATCTGCATCGCCTCTGAGCCCTTTTTCTAACTCATGAAGAAGAACAAAATCCCATTCACTGTCAAAGCCAAGCTCATTAAGCTGTTCTATACCTTGTCCTTTATAAACTTTGTCCACTTGGTGGTCAAGCTTTTCTAAATCCGCCTTATGATTGCCTGTTCCCTTAAGGGGAGCTGTAATTTTATGACGGTTCCCCATGCCGTCTTCTGCTATTGTAAAGACATCAGGATTATGTTCATTAAGCTCTGTTGTAATTTGTTTTAAAGTGAAATCAGAACCCATGTAGTCAGGTTTTGTCATATCAAAGCGAATGCCATCTGCGTGAAACTCTTGCGCCCACATAAGTGCCGCATTTGACATCCAATCGCGAACAAATCTGTTATCTTGTCCTTCAAAATTAAACATTGAGCCGAAAGAGCCGTCCCCTCTTTCATATGGCCCAATTCTTTTCATCATATCGCCGTCAGGACCCATGTGGTTTGGTACCATATCAATAATCACGTTTAAACCAATTTCATGAGCGTAATCAATAAGTTCTTTTAATTTCTCTGCGCCACCCAATTTTTCATTTACGGCAAATTTATCAACGCCGTCATATCCCCATTGTTTTGAATATGTATTTTCAACAGGCATAATTTCGATTGCGTTTGCTAAATTTTTATCTTTAATTTCTTTGAAAACCGCTTTCGCACTTTCAAAATCACCTTTTTCTGTAATTGTCGGAATATTTAATTCATAAATTCTTAGGGAATTTAATTTGCCGTTTTGTCTTGTAATTCGCGCAGGGTTTTTACCGCTTTGCCAATCTTGGTCTTTCCATTTGTATGCATTATGGTCATAAACTTCGCTCCAACCCAAAATGTGCGGTTGTTTTTTTGCATAAGGGTCTTTAACTTTTTCGATTACATTATCACCTTTAACAATAATCAATCTGTATTTATCACCGTTTTTGATGCCTTCTTGCCCTGATATCTCAAAAACACCCCCGCCTCTTTCGTTTAATTTAATCATTTTGGATTTGTTATCGATTGTAGAGATATTTTCAACTGTATCATCCGCATTCCTGTCAACAATAATATCGCGCTCATCTACGTTATCAGTGTTTACTTTTGCATTTTTGTCTAAAACTTCTATGTAGACATCTTTTGCATCAGAAAATGTAAACACTTTAAAATTCACATTTTTATTTTTATCAAATGTTGCGCCCCAGCTTTTATGCTCGGCTATATTTCTCCCAAAAACTATGTTTTTATGCGCATTCAGAGGAATATTTGCAAACTTCGGTTCAGATGTGTGTATTTGATTCGAAACAATATTATTTTTTTGTTTAGTTTTAATTTGGTTGTTAACTAAACTTAAGCTATTAATTCCATTAACCTTCATGACTTATCCTTAAACACTACACATCTATACTAAATAAAAAAACTTAAACATAAAAAAAATTAACATAATGTTACAAAATTTTAACTGTCATATAGATATTTTAGTAATATAATATTCTTATGCGCAAAGATGATTTAAAAATAGCTATTTACCCTGGGAGTTTTGACCCTATCACAAAAGGACACCTGGATGTTCTTATTCGTGCAACAAAAATGTTTGATAAGGTTATCATCGCCGTGTTAAACAACCCCAACAAAAAACCTTTTATAAGCGTTGCGGATAGAGTTGAACTCATCAAACAAACTATCAAAGAAGAAGGCATAGAAAACGCTTTTGCAGACAGCTTTGAAGGTCTTACGGTTAATTTTGCAAAAGAAAAAGGGGCAAAATTCTTAATAAGAGGACTTCGTGCGGTTTCTGATTTCGAATATGAAATGCAACTTTCGCAAACAAATTCCGCAATTGCACCTGAAATTGGCACGGTGTTTTTAACCACAAGACCAAAATACAATTTTATATCTTCAAGTATAATTAAAGAATTAACCGAACATGGGCAAGATACTTCAAAATTCGTGCCCAAGTGCGTAATGGAATATTTGAGCAAAAAGTAAAAACAGAAAGGTGACAAAATGTCTTATCCGTACGAAAAATTCTATGATTTAATCGATGAATTACATAAAATTAAAGAAGAGGGTATAAATTTCCCCGGCTGGATATTTGTGAAATCTAAAGACTTAGAAGAAGTTACTGATGCTATATTTGATATGGCGAAATCTGCTTTTAATAACGCGGACACCATTGTTAAAAGAGAAAGAGAAATTCTTCAAGATGCTAAAAATAAAGCTGAAAGAATTATTCAAGATGCTGAAAATGACAGAAACAGAATCCTCTCCGAATCAAATATTTTAAGAGAGATTGAAGAAAAAGCTCAAAAATACAGACAAGAAGTGCTTGATGAATGTGCCGACATCAAAATGAACGCATTCCATGAAGCTGAAGACAAAAGACTTGAAGCATCCGAAGCTGCCGCAAAAATTAAAGACGGCGCACAACAATATGCTCAAAATGTTCTCGGCAAGCTTCAAAACGACCTCAATCAACTTTACCAAATTGTTATGAACGGTCAACAATATATTGCCGATATGAAAGCGAATGACGAATATTCAAACGAGCAAAATGCTCAATAAGTTCGGTTAAACATAAGAGAAATTAAGAGGGAATTAAATAAAAAATGGAAGATAAAAAACTAAAAGATACGCTGAATTTGCCGTCGACAAGTTTAGCAATGCGCGCTAATGCAACCGTTAGAGAACTTGAAATTCAAAAAATTTGGGAAGAAATTGATATTTACAAAGAAATTATCAATTCAAAATCAAAAGAAAAATCTTTCGTTTTACACGACGGCCCACCATACTTAAGCTCAGAAAAAATTCACGTAGGTACTGCCCTCAACAAAATTTTAAAAGACATTTTAATCAAATATAAATCTCAAAAAGGTTATTATGCTCCGTTTGTTCCAGGCTACGACGGTCACGGTCTTCCAATTGAAAACGCTGTTGTCAAAAACATTAAAGGCGGAAGAAGTGCACTTACTCCTGTTGAACTTAGAGCAAAATGCAGAGAATTTGCACTTAAGAGTTTAAAAGGTCAAGAATCAGAATTTAAAAGACTTGGCGTACTCGGCAATTGGGAAAATCCGTATCTTTCAATTGCGCCTGATTTTGAAGCCGAACAAGTTCGTGTTTTTGGCGAAATGTATAAAAAAGGCTATGTTGAAAAAGGTTTAAAACCTGTTTATTGGTGCGCTTCTTGCGAAACGGCGCTTGCTGAAGCTGAGGTTGAGTACGCAGACATTACATCAACTTCAATTTATGTAAGATTTAAATTTGATGAAAATTCTACAAACGAAATTAAATCAAAATTAAATTTAGAAACAGAAAAAGATTTCTACGCCGTTATTTGGACAACAACTCCTTGGACAATTCCATCCAACATGGCAATTTGTTTACATGAAAAATTTGAATATTCATTCTTTGAATACAAAAACGATATTTACTTTATTGCAACTGAATTACTCGGCGCATTCTTAAAAGACGCAGAATGGGAAGAAGCTGACATAAAAGTTCTTGGAAGTACGCACGGTGCAGAACTTGAAAACTTAACGACAGACCACCCAATCTGCGACAGAAAATCGCCGATTATTTTAGGTGAACACGTAACATTAGAGGCAGGTACTGGTGCCGTTCACACAGCCCCAGGACACGGTCTTGAAGACTATGAAGTTGGTGTAAAATATGGCATTGAAGTGTTCTCACCTCTTGATTCTAAAGGTGTTTGGACAAATCAAGTTCCTGAACTTGAAGGTATTCCATATTACAAAGGCGAAGAAACAATCATTGCAAAATTAAACGAAGTGGGTGCTCTTGTTAAATCTCAAGAAATCAGCCACTCATATCCACATTGCTGGAGATGTAAAAAACCTGTTATATACAGAGCAACTCCGCAATGGTTTGTAAAAGTTGAAAAATTCAAAAAAGAAACGCTTGATGCAATCAAAAATATTAAATGGATTCCGGCTTCAGGCGAAGTCAGAATTTCTAACATGGTTGCA
Source organism: bacterium (assembly GCA_017505585.1). Taxonomy (GTDB): domain Bacteria; phylum Cyanobacteriota; class Vampirovibrionia; order Gastranaerophilales; family Gastranaerophilaceae; genus RGIG1918. Next base: position 4,651 of record JAFVOZ010000047.1, on the reverse strand, counting down.
AATCGTTCTGATTGGTGCATTTCAAGGCAACGTGCTTGGGGTGTTCCAATTCCGATTTTCTACTGTGAAGATTGCGGTGAAGTAATCGTTAACGACGAAACAATTGAAAATGTAGCCAAAATGTTCGAAAAAGAAAGTTCTGATGCTTGGGTAAAATATGAAGCAAAAGAACTACTACCTGCAGGCTACACTTGCCCTAAATGCGGTAAAGACCATTTCAAAAAAGAAAACGATATTATGGATGTATGGTTTGACTCAGGTGTTTCATGGCGTGCCGTTGTTGAAGCAAGAAAAGACGAACTCTTAGGAGCTCCTTGCGATATGTATCTTGAAGGTTCTGACCAACACAGAGGCTGGTTCCAATCTTCACTCCTTACGGCAATTGCAACAAAAGGAGTTGCGCCATATAAAGAAGTTTTGACTCACGGCTTTGTATTTGGCGAAGACGGCAGAAAAATGTCAAAATCTTTGGGCAACTATATTCGTCCGGATGACATCATCAAAAACTATGGTGCAGATATTCTAAGACTCTGGGCTGCAAGTGTTGATTACAGAAACGATATCAAAATCGGCGATAATATCATCAAACAACTTGTTGAAATCTTCAAGAAAACAAGAAACACTGCAAGATTTTTGCTCGGCAACTTGTTTGATTTTGAACCAGAAACAGACAGGGTTGAATATGAAGAACTTGAAGCAATTGACAAATTTGCACTTCATAAACTCAATATCTTAATTGAAAATGTTGACAAAGCTTTTGAAAATTATGAATTCTACAAATACTTCCAATATCTTCAAAACTTTGCGGCAGTTGATTTAAGCTCGTTCTATTTGGATATTGTAAAAGACAGACTTTACACAAAAGGCAAAAAATCGCTCTCAAGAAGAGCTGTTCAAACTGTTATGTATGACATTTTATGGACAATTCTTGAAATTTTAGCTCCTGTTATGCCACACCAAGCAGAAGACATCTTCTTAAATATGCCTGAAAACCAAAGAAAAGGCTTAAAAAGCGTTCTTTTGAGCTCTTGGCCTGTTGCAAATCCAAAATACGAAAACAAAGAATTGGAAGAAGAATTTACAGAACTTCTCCAAGTTCGCGAATCTGTTTCAAAAGCGATTGAACCTTTGAGATCAGGCGAAGAAAAAATCATCGGAAGCTCTCTTGAAGCTCGCGTTGAGATTATTGCAAAAAATCCCGAATTATTGAACAAATATTCAGATATTCTCGCAGATTTCTTCATTGTTTCTCAAGCAGAATGCACAAGCGAATTTACAGATGGTGCTTTGAATACCCTTGATGTTGAAAATTATACAATCGGCATCTTCAAAGCAAAAGGCGAAAAATGTCAAAGATGTTGGAAATATCGCGAATTGAATGAAGACGGCATCTGCAAAGATTGCTTGGAAGCCATAAAATAACGAGGTGGAAAATGACATTAACAACAATAGACTATGAAGTTAAAGATTTGGCTTTAGCTGAACAAGGAAAGAAGAATATCGAATGGGCATTTAAAGATATGCCCGTTCTCACTAAAATAAAAGCAAGATTTCAAGAAGAACAACCTTTCAAAGGCTTGAGATTAAGCGCAAGCGTACATGTTACAAAAGAAACAGCCGCACTTTGCATTGCAATGAAAGCAGGCGGAGCAGACGCAGTTCTTGCAGCTTCTAATCCACTTTCAACTCAAGACGATGTCGCAGCAGCACTTGTTAAATATTATGGCATTCCGGTTTATGCAATCGCGGGCGAAGATTCTGCAACATATCAAAGACATATTAAAAAAGTGCTTGAACACAAACCTCATCTTATTATTGATGATGGTTGTGATTTAGTTGCAACAATTCACAAAGAATATCCTGAACTTATTCCAAACATTATTGGTTCAACAGAAGAAACAACAACGGGCATTATAAGGCTTGAAGCAATGGTAAAAGAAGGAAGCCTTAAATTCCCTGCGCTTGGCGTCAACTCAAGTCTTACAAAGCACTTGTACGATAACAGATACGGCACTGGGCAAAGTGCTATGGACGGGCTTATCCGCGCCACAAATATTTTAATTTCAGGCAAAACTTTTGTTGTTTGCGGATACGGTTGGTGTGGAAAAGGTGCAGCGATGAGAGCGCGTGGCATGGGCGCAAATGTTATTGTAACCGAAGTTGACCCACTTAAAGCACTTGAAGCCGTTATGGACGGTTTTAGAGTTATGCCAATTGCGAAAGCATCACTTGAAGGAGATATTTTCTTAACCGTGACAGGTGATAAAAATGTTGTAAGCGTAGACAACATGTTAACTATGAAATCAGGCGCATTTGTTGCAAACGCAGGACATTTTGATGTTGAAGTCGATGTAAACGGGCTTAGAAAACATGTTGTATCTGAAAGAAATATCCGCCCAACGCTTGACGAGTGGACGCTTGATAACGGGAATGTAATTTATGTTTTAGCTCAAGGCAGATTAGTTAACCTTGTAAGTGCTGAAGGTCACCCTGCAAGCGTTATGGATATGAGCTTTGCAAACCAAGCATTGGGTATTGAATTTATTCTTAAAAACCACGGAAAACTTGAAAATAAATTGTACACGCTTCCTCAATCAGTTGATGAAACAATTGCAAGAATAAAACTTGAATCTATGGGCATTGAAATTGATACTCTCACAGAAGAGCAAGAATTATACCTAAACAGCTGGAAAAGTGGCACATAGTCACTTACACATATTAATAACAAAGGCTTTATGAGAAAGTATTATTTACATATTTTGCTGATTATCCTTGGTACTGTTATGTACTTTATGGCAAATTTTTTGCGCATATCAATTCCTGGGACAATTTTTGAAACTCTGCAAAATAACCTTTCTTTAACAGCTTCTGAAACAACGGCATTTGGCGCATATTTTATGTATGCTTATGCGGTTTCTCTTCTTGTATCAGGAATTTTAATAGATAAATTTGGCGGAATTAAGGTGATTTTATTTGGCGGGTTAATTTTTGCACTTGGTGCATTAATTTTTCCTATGAGCTCAAATTTATGGGTTTTATATTTTGCCAGAATTTGCCTTGGCGCAGGCTCTGCAACTTTTTACCTTGGGCTTGTTCAAGAAATCAAAAAATGCTTTCCAGATAGATATTTAAGCGTGCTTGTGTCAGTTGTTCTATTTGTCGGATACTTTGGCGGAGTTTGCGCAAATGCCCCACTTGCACATATTATTGAATATCATTCTTGGCGCACAATTTTTGGGGTTTTAGGCTATTTTGCGTTGTTTGCAGCGCTATTATTCGGACTTACTAAAATATTTCTCCCATCGCCTCCTAAGCGCGAAAATGTGCATTTTAACCTTGAACCATTCAAGGAAGTTTTAACAAATAAAAACAACTTAAATATGTTTGCTTTTACTGCAATAAACTACGGGCTTTGCTATGTTGTCCAAACCGTAATCGGGGTTAAATTCTTGCAAGATTTTGCACAAATGTCACACAACGAGGCTTCTTTAATATTATCTTGCATGATTGTGATTGTCGGGATTTCAGGTGTTATTATGAGCATTATCAACAAAAACACAGGTGCTTATGTAATTTTCCTTAAAACAATATCTGTTATCAGTGCGGTTGTATTTTTTGGAATTATGTTTTTTGTTTTATTTAATCTTCGCACACCTTTTGTTTCAATTTTTATATTTTTACTTGCAACCACAGCAGGAATTTCTCCTATTCTTGCAAACTTTATATATTCCACAAACAAACCTGAAATTAGAAGTTGCGCAATGAGCATTATGAACAGCATTTTCTTTTTTGCAATAGGAATTTTAGGTTCTATCGCAGGCTTTGTTTTAGATTTGTTTGAAACAACAACAAACGCCCAAGGGCACACAATTTACGGCACAGATTCTTATCTTGCGCTATTTTCGCTTTTTGCATTTCTCACAATTTTTGAAATGCTCTTTGCTTTTAAGTTAAAAGAAAAAATATAATCTTTATGCTAAAATTTGCATATAAAAGAGGGTTAAAATGATTAAATTTTTAGATTTAGAAAAAATAAACAACAGATTTAGAAAAGAAATTGATACTTCAATTAAAGATATTTTAGATAATGGTTGGTATCTTCAAGGAAAATATAACGAAACTTTTAGCCAAAATTTTGCTGCTTATTGCGGCACGAAATACGCAGTTGGCGTGGCAAACGGCTTAGACGCCCTAAACCTTATTATAAAAGCTTACGGTTTTAAAGAAGGCGACGAGATAATAGTTCCGGCAAACACCTATATTGCAACAATTCTTGCAATTACAGAAAACGGCTGCACGCCAGTTCTTGTTGAACCTGATATTAATACATATAACATTAATCCTGATTTAATTGAAGAAAAAATAACCTCAAAAACAAAAGCAATTATGGTGGTGCACTTATACGGGCAAGCAGTTCAAATGGAAAAAATTTGGGAACTTGCAAAAAAATATAATTTAAAAGTTTTTGAAGACTCGGCACAAGCACATGGCGCATATTATCAAGGCAAAAGAGTTGGAAATCTATCGGACGCTGCAGCATTTTCATTCTACCCCGGAAAAAATTTGGGTTGCATGGGAGATGGCGGAGCAGTTGTGTGCAATGACGAAAAGCTTTATCAAAAAATCAAAGCTCTTGGTAATTATGGAAGCC
>JAFVOZ010000046.1 GCA_017505585.1 bacterium | reverse complement strand
CGATTTAGCAAACTCTTGTTGCGGAGCTTCCTCTTGTGCTTTTGGTTTTGGAGCTTGTTTTGGAGCTTCACGAACAATTTCAAGCCTTGATTTTGGTTTTTCTGATTCAACTTTTTCAGGTATTTGAGGAGCTGGTACAGGGGTTGCAGGTTGTACCGGAGTTGGCTTTTCAGCTTTTTTAACAACAACTCTCGACATTGATTTAGGAGGTTCCGGTTTAACCTCTTCAATAGGCTCTTCAACTTTTGGCTCAGGTGCCTTTGCTTTTTTTACAATAAATGCTTTCGGTTTAGATTTTTTAGTTTCAGCATTTGCGTAAATCTTTCTAATCCTGTCAACCATGGCAGGAGCAACTTCCGAACTGTGACTTTTTAGGTCTTTATCAAGTTCAGCTTTTACTTTATCAATAAGTTCTTTTGATGTTGTATTTAATTCTTTTGCGAGCTCGTGTACTCTCATTTTTATCCTTAAAATTACCAGTAATTATATATATTAATAACACAACAATAAGAAATAGTACAGTTTTTAACATAATTTTATTTATGCTAAAATTCAGGTATGCAAAAGATTGATTTTAAACATTATACAGTCATGCTAAATGAAACCGTGGAAGCACTTGAAGCCGATAATAGTGACAAGATTTTTATCGACGCAACACTTGGTGGCGGAGGGCATAGCGAACTCATTCTTAAAAAAATTTCAAAAAAAGGCAGGCTTATTTCTTTTGATTTAGACGAAGAAGCAATTGCTGCTTCAAAAAACAGATTAGAAAATTATAAAAACATAGAAATTGTAAATGAAAGCTACGGAAATATTCCAGAAGTGCTTAGCATGCTTGGAATAGAAAAAATAACAGGCGGAATAATTTTTGATCTTGGCGCAAGTTTCCACCAATTCAACAAAGCGGAAAGAGGGTTTTCATTTCAAAAAGATGCACCGCTCGACATGCGCTTTGGCGAAAGCCAGACAAGAACTGCTGCAGATATTGTTAATTCTTACTCTGAGAAGGAATTAACCGAAATTTTTTCAAAATATGGAGAGGAAAGATTTTCAAAAACAATTGCAAGAGCTATCATTAACAACAGGCCCATTCACACAACTTTACAATTGGCGGATTTAATATGCAAATCAACACCGCGCACAAATTCCAAAATTCACCCTGCTACAAAGGTTTTTCAGGCACTTCGAATTGAAGTAAATAACGAATTGTTAAATTTTGAAAATACTTTAAATAGATTGCTCCCATTATTATCTATTGGTGCTATAATTTCAGTAATAAGTTTTCATTCTCTGGAAGACCGTATCGTAAAAAACTTTTTCAAAAAATATTCTTCAAGTTGCAGATGTCCTATTCATCAAGCCCAATGCACTTGCGAAGGTAAAATATTAGAATTAGTAAACAAAAAACCGATACTACCAACGGAAGAGGAAATAAAAGAAAATCCGCCTTCAAGAAGCGCAAAACTTAGGGTAGCAAAAGTAATTAAAGAATTTAATCAGGTTCAGTAAATTGAATTACAGCGATAAGAAAAATAAAAACAAGCCAACTCAAAAGCAAGGAGCAAAAGCCCCAAGGCTTAGAGCTGTACAGCCAAGGGTAACCGAGCCCGACATAAGGCAACAAACAACTTACCCAAGGCAAAACACACCCACAATAAACAACAAGCCTCAAATTATTAGTGGTTATTTTGTGCAAGAAATACCATATAGGGAAAAGACCATTTCAAGGGTTAACAAAACTTTGTATTCAATTCTTGCAATTTTGGTTGTTGTTTGTATGGCAAGCTATTACTGCGTTGTTACGAGTGAGTTGGAACTTAACAATTTAAGAAAAGAAACCCTTAGTTTGAACTACGAGAATGAGGAATTAAGAAACGAGCTTGACAGAAAACAATCTTATAACAATGTCGACAAAGTTGTTTCAAATAAGAGTAATTTAAAAATGGCAAGCGAAATTATAAAAGTTCAAGCAAGCAGTGTTCCTGTTGTAAAACAAAATAAAGAAAGAAGAGCTAAAAACACCGCTTGGATTTACGGTTACTAGACAAATGAAGCCAAGATACAATAAAAACAGGGAGTTTGACAAAAGAATAGATTATCTGCGTTTTGTTTTCGTGGTAATCATTTCAATTCTTGTTGCACATCTTTTTGTAATACAGATTCTTGATTTAAAAAAATTCAGAAACAAAGCAAAAAACCAAAGAACAAGCAAACTCATAGCACTCAGGGGTGATATTGTTGACAGAAACAATATGAAACTCGCAGGCGATAAAATCTCTTATGATATTTTTGCAATCAAAAAAGATTTTGACCATACACCAGAAGAGCTCGCAGAAATTTTATCCCCGCATCTTCAAATTCCAAAAGCAAAATTAGTAAAAAAACTCTCAAGTAAAAGTAAGGTAATTCTACTTAAAAAAGATGTGGACAGAAAAACATCAAATGCCATTATGAGGCTTGGGCTCAGAGAAATTTCAAGAGATTTAAAAAACAAAAGAGTTTATCCGCAAGAAACTCTTGCAAGCCACGTATTGGGTTTCTACAACCCTAACGCAGATATTGCCGCAGGAATTGAGCAAACCGCAAAAGACAGACTTGAGTATGTAGATAAAAATTTACGATACGAAAAAAGCAGACGCGGAGATATCATTTACGGCATCGGAACAGACCCCGCAAAACTTAGTGAACTTTTAAAAGGGAGCACTTTGCAACTCACACTAAATAGTGCCGTACAGCACGTATGCGAAAAAGCCTTGTATAAAATGATTATAAAATCAAAAGCAAAAAGAGGTGCTGTTATTGTAATGGAGCCCTCAACGGGCGACATTTTAGCACTTGCGGTATACCCATTCTATAATCCAAACAACTATGCAAAATATTCTATGACCCAAATGAAAAACTGGGCAATTACAGACATTTACCCCCCTGGGTCAACTTTTAAGATTTTGACACTGGCATCAGGTTTTATAAATAAAAAAATTAATAAAAACACAAAAGTTTTAGACACAGGCAAAGTTGATATCGGTGATTGGCACATCACAAACAGCAACTATAAGAAAAACCCATACCCAGGGCTTATCGACCTTGTTTATCTTCTAAGATACTCTTCAAACGTGGATGCAATCAGGGTTGCGCTCTTAATGTCGGATGAAGAATTTTATAATACACTCAGAAGCTTTAACATTGGGCAAAAAACAGGGCTAGACCTGCCTGGAGAATCGTCGGGACTTCTTCCTGCTCCACACATAAGAAAATGGGGGCTTGCAAAAAAAGCAAGTATGGGCTACGGCTACGGCGCATCAGTTACCGCAATTCAAATGGCGGCAGCAGTTAATGCTATTGCAAATAAAGGCGTTTGGGTAACACCACATATTATAAAATATTCTCCCGAAGAAGCTGAACAAAAAATTGCAAAAAGAAGAGTCATGGAAGAAATTGACGCTAAAACATTAACAGAGCTTCTGGTAAAAGCGATTGATTCAGGGAAAGCAGGAATTGACGGCTACAGTCTTGCTGCAAAAACAGGGACATCCAGAAGATATGACGATAAGAAAAATGCGTTTTCAAAATATTATTACACTTCAATGGTTGGCTTCTTGCCGGCAAGCAATCCTAAAGTTACAATATATGTTGTAATAGATAGTGCACAAGGGGAAAATATTTACGGTTCAACCGTTGCGGGACCCGTATTTAGAGAAATCGCACTTGATTTAATAAAAGTTTTAAACATTAATCCAGACAGGTGAAGAGGGAAAAATGGAATTAAAAAGAATAGTTGAAAAAATTAATCCAAAAGAAATAATAAATATGAAAAACACTGAAATTATAGGTATTTCCTATAATTCAAAAACAATTAAAAGCCATGAAATTTTTGTATGTTTAAAAGGAGAACACGTTGACGGACATGATTTTGCACAAATGGCATTTGAAAAAGGTGCTGCAGCTCTTGTTTGCGAAAAACCGTTAAATATTGAAATTCCGCAACTTATTGTAGAATCGACACAATCAGCAATTGCAGACCTTGCGGATTGCTTTTACCGCTCACCTTCAAAATCATTAAATTTAATTGGTGTTACGGGCACAAACGGCAAAACAAGCGTTACGCATTTAATTCAAAAAATAATGGAATACAACAAGCAAAAATGCGGAATAATTGGCACACTTGGCTATAAGTTACATTCAGAGGGCGATTATTTTGAAGCCAAGCACACAACCCCTCAAGCACCTGAACTTCAAGCAACTTTAGATAGAATTTTGCAAAATGAAATTGATAATGTTGTAATGGAAGTGAGTTCGCATTCGCTCGACCAACACAGAGTTAAAAACTGTGCATTTAAAGGAGCCGTGTTTACAAACCTCACTCAAGACCACCTTGATTACCATATCACAATGGAAAATTATTTTAACTCCAAAGCAAAACTTTTTGAAGGACTTGCAGATAACACTTTTGCAGTTATTAATTTAGATGACAAATGGGGAAAAAGATTTCTTGAAAGAACATCCAAAAAGGCTTGGGTTAAAACTTATGCAATTAAAAAAACTGCGGACGTTATGGCGCAAAATGTTGAATTTAAGGCAGACGGTGCAAAATTCACTTGCGTTACAGGCAACAAATCTCTTGATATTAAACTTCATTTGAACGGATTATTTAGCATATATAATGCACTTGCGGCAATTACAACAGCTCTTTGTATGGGTGTAGATTTAGAAACAATTAAAGAAGCGCTGGAAGGCACCCGCGGTGTTTCGGGAAGATTTGAGATAGTGCATGCGAACCCTATGGTAATTGTTGATTACGCGCACACGCCGGACGGATTGGATAATATTTTAAGAGCTGCAAGAGAACTTGTTTCAGACGGCGGAGAGCTTATTTGCTTGTTTGGCTGCGGCGGAAACAGGGATGCAACAAAACGACCAAAAATGGGAAAAATCGCTCAAGAGTTATCAGACAAAATTATAATCACATCGGATAATCCACGTTCCGAAGACCCAAAACAAATCATTTCAGACATTATGGCGGGGCTTGAGGGAGTGAATCCTAAATCTGTTTATGTTGAAATTGACAGAGGAGACGCAATTAAACTTCTTAAAAAAATTTCAAAACCTGAAGATGTCCTTGTGGTTGCAGGAAAAGGACACGAGGATTATCAAATATTAAAAGATAAAACAATTCACTTTGATGATAGAGAAGAAGTGGTTAAAGCGTTTACAGAATAAAAATATAATATATTCAACAAACAAAAGGTCAGACCGGAGCTAAAAATAGCTCGGCTGCCAATAGTATTATAACAAATGCTGAAATAATTCTTAATCGTGT
>JAFVOZ010000045.1 GCA_017505585.1 bacterium | reverse complement strand
GAGGGCATTATCGTTATAAATTACATAAAGTGAGCTTTCAAGCGGAATGTACATAAAAATAAAATCAGGCGAATTAATGCCTTCTGCATTTTCATAATTTTTCTTTGATAAATCTTTGATTGTGTTTTTAATATCCGTTTTAAAGTTTTTAAGTTGCTCATCTTTGTCAGCCTGAGTTTCAGCTTCAATATAGCGAAGATAAGAAGTTAAATTTAATTTTGAGTCAATAACTATATTTCTGTTATCAGGCAAATTGAGAACAAAATCAGGATAAACTGCCCTATTATTTCCTTCGGCATTTACTGAGTGTGTCGCAAAATGCTTAACATAATGGATATTTTCCTGCATTCCGCAAGAATCGAGAAGAATCTGCAAAGTATCTTCGCCGTATTCGCCTTTTTTGTTACGGTTTTCAGTAAGTGCAAGTGTTAAATTTTTTGTCACATCTTGGGCTTCTTTTGTACTCTCAACAAGGCGAGCGATTTCTGTTTTGAGCGAAGAATTATCTTTTGCATTAGACAATTTAAATTCACCAACCTCATGTTGATATCTTTTAATTGCTTCATCTAACGGTTTAAGCTTTTCCTCAATCGAGGTTGAGCTTTGTTTCAGAAGCTGGTTTTGGTTATCTATCAAAGCTTGGTTTGCAATGTTTTTAAACTCGTCTTTAAGCTTGGCAAAAATATCATCAGATGTCTTATTTGTTTTTTCAAACGCTAAAATTCCTTCTTCAAGCTTAGCGTTTGCAACTTTTAAGTCTAAAACTTCTTTATTAAATTTAGTTTTTACAATTAAAAAAGCACATAGAAAACCTAAACTAAAGGCTGCTAATGCAATTAAAATATTTACAACCATAATTCCCCTTAAAATCCTCTTGGAATAATTATATCGCAAAGTTGAGATATTATAAAATATTTGAGTAATTGTAACAATTTTAGTATAATGGGAAGTAGTTAACATGCGGAGAATATAGTTATATGGCTTTTGATATCAAGGAATTTTTATTAAAAATTGCAAAAAAGAATATTTCAGACGTTCATATAACACTTGGAAAACCGCCAGCAGTAAGGAAGTCAGGCGTAATAATTAAAGTTAATTTGCCACCCATATCACAAGAAGACATCACGGAAATTTTAAAAGAAATTGCCCCCGGGGATTTTTATCAACATTATGCAGATTATGGTTGCCAAAACTTAGACTTTACTTACGTTATTGAAAACGTTTCAAGATTCAGGGCAAACTATAGTTTGAACTTTGGTAATCCGAGAATCACTCTCAGGACAATTCCTTATGAACCACTCCTTGTTAACGACTTGAAACTCCCGCCTGTTTTAAACAGTTTAACAAAGCTAAACAACGGAATTATTTTCTTAACAGGTCCGACAGGTAGCGGAAAATCAACAACAATTGCAGCACTTATCGAAACAATAAACAGAGAAAAAGCAAAACACATTATCACAATTGAAGACCCTATTGAGTTTATATTCAGAGATAAAAAATCATTAATTACACAAAAATCCTTAGGGGTGGATATTGAAAGCTTTGCGCTTGGTGTCAAATTCGCAATGAGGCAAGACCCTGACATTATTCTCGTTGGCGAAATCAGGGATAGGGATACAATGGAATCAGCACTCGCTGCCGCCGAAACAGGTCACTTAGTTTTAAGTACAATTCACTCAAACTCTGCAATCAACACAATTGACAGGGTTGTAAACTTGTTTGACGAGCAAATAAGAAGCTTTATGCTTGAAAGGTTGGCAAACTCGCTAAGGGCGGTAATTGCACAAAAATTAATTCCGACAGTAGATGGCGGAAGGCTTCCTGCGGTTGAGCTTTTGTCAGTCACGTCAACTGTTAAAGACTATATGAATAAAAAGAATTACGATGAAATTTATGAATTAATGAGAAAAAATGAAACAAACGAAATGTTTACATTGAATAGCTCATTATACAACATGCTTAAATCTGGCAAAATTACAAATGAAATTGCACTTGAATATAGCGATGAAAAGGTTGAATTACAACAAATGATGTCGGGCTCATACAGAGGAACGGCAAAAAATTATATGGATACTTTTATGGAGTAAGGGAATGTATACATCTGGGGAGAGCGAAACACTAATTTTAAAAAGACTTGAATCCGCACTAAATAACGGAAGTAGTGAGCAATTAAAAATTGCAGCATACAAACTGCACGAAAAATTTCACTCAGGTCATAGATTTGAATATAAAAATGAATTAAAACAAGTTCTTGATTATGTTGAAACACAAAGTTTTGAAGAAGATACAACTATTCTTTTAACATCAACAATAAAAGAAATTTTGGCGCAAAACGAAGCCCCAAAAGAAGAAAAAGCAAGCACAGTGTCAGATATAATTGACTCCATTTTTCCATCATCAAACAAATTTAATGGTGACGCAGTAGATTTAAGGCAAGACGCTCAAAATCACACAATCGAGCAAAGCTACGCGGAAACTTTTGCACCAACAAGCACAGTTCAACCTGAAGAAACAAAGGGAACAACTCAAGCGGAAACAAAAAATGATTATATAAACAATTTCTACAAACCAAAAGAAGAATTGTCAAACTTTCAAACCGAATTAAACCAAGCCCAAATTTATGCTCAGGAAGAAAAAGAAGAACCAAAAGAAGAGCAAAAGGAAACTCAAACTTACACTCAAAACGCTTCTCAGGAAGAAATAAAAGAAAGATTTGAAAAAGCGGAAGAAAAAAATATCGAAACAAAACCAATAGAAAAACCAACACGAGAAAGCGAAATTGCAATTTTTTACGCAGAAAAAAATCCGGATATTGACGACAATTTAATTCTTGAAACAAATAATGCGATTTACAAAAACGAAAGTTTCACAAAAACAATTGACACCCTAAAGACATTCATAAACCTTGCAGAATGCGATTTAGGAAAAGTTGACGAGCTTTTCTCGGCTATATATTTTTATATGGGAAAAATTTCACTCACAACAACATCAGTTAACGGAAAAATTTTAGACATACTGACTTCACTTGGTATTAAACCAAAAGAAGAAAACAGGAATTTCTATCCGCTTCAAGGTTCAACAAGGCTTTTTAAATGCGACAAGTGCAAAGATTCTGTTCTGCTTGAAAAAGGAACGTTGGTTTCTGAATGCGAAAATTGCTCAGGAAGCTTCCTTCCGAACATAGCAACATCAACAAACTTCATATCTGCGACATTTGAAGAATCATTTGCTTCATTTATAAATTCAAATGTTTGGATTTTAATCAATCCGCCACTTATGACGGCAAACCCTGCAATTGTTCGCATGTTTGAGCTCGCGGCAACAATTTCTGCACCAGAGGAAGTTTATATTTTAACACACGATGAAGTTAAAAAAGATTTCTACGAAAGCATGTTCAAAAGGGTTAACGAAAATATAATCACTAAATCAAAATACAATTCGAATGAAGAATTTTATCATGATTTTCAAAAAATGATATAAAATGGATAAACAATACACGACAGATGCCATCAATATAAAAAGTTATCCGCTCAATGATTTTGACAACATTTTGCTTATGTATTCAAAAACATCAGGGCTGATTAAATGCATTGCAAAAGGAGCGAAGAAACCAAAAAGCAAACTTGGAGCAAGAGCACAGGTTCTGTTTGCAAATAAACTTCTGTTAAACAAAGGTAAAACTTTTGATAAAATCACACAAGCACAAGGGCTGAACACATTTTCAAAATTAAGAGAGGATTTTGATAAACTTTCTTATGGGCTTTATTGTGCGGATTTTATTTCAATTTTCTGCACCGATACAGTTGATGAATCAGAAAAAATTTATAATATTTTCTATAAAACACTTGAAAATATTGGAAACTCTGAAGACAAAAAAGAAATTTTACTTCAAACACTTAAGTTTCAACTACATATTTTAGAAGAATTAGGTTGGGGAATAGATTTTGGCATTTGCTCTTGTTGCGGTACGGAAATTAAAGAATATTCTTATTTTTCAAACGAAGAAAAAGGAAACTTCTGTGCAACATGCACCAAAGGAAATATAAAAGTTCAAAAAATTCCCAAAAAACTTATAGATTTTCTTTGCACGCTGAAAGAAACATCTATTGAACAGAAAACAAAATACGACAACATTGCAGACCTCAACACAGTCAGTATCTGTTTTCAATTCATAAAAAAATACTCAGAAAAAATCTCGGGAAGAACCCAAAAGTTCACAGATTTTAATTTAATTGCCTCTTAAGGTAAATCAAAAATTCTTTATTCCCGGATTTAGAACCTAAAATAGGAGATTCAATCACACCAATTGTTTGAAGACCAAGGCTTTCAGCATATTGTTTGACATTTTCAACAATTCCAAGTCTGATATCCTCATCAACAATAAGCCCACCTTTTTTTACTTCATTTTTCTTTGCTTCAAATTGAGGTTTAATCAAAAAACCAAATTCCGCATCATCAGACACAAAATTCAAAACATTTGCAAGCACTTTCTCGATTGAAATAAAAGATAAATCCATAGACATAAAAGAAGGCAATTCACCCTTAAATTCTTCTTTATCGCACCCAAAAATGTCGGCAAAAGAACAATTTTTAGCGTTAGTTTTTTCTATATTTTTAACCCTGGAATCAGAAACCAATTTCCACGCAAGCTGATTATACCCAACGTCTACCGCATAAACATATTTTGCACCAGCTTGCAACATACAATCAACAAAACCGCCAGTTGAGGCACCTATATCAATTGCAACTCTATCTTTTAAATTAATATCAAAATGCTTAATTAAAGCATTTAATTTCAAACCGCCACGTGATACAAAAGGCATAGATTTAACTTCAATTAAAATCGGGGTATCTCCCTCAAAAATTTCAGGGTTATATAATTCGCCCGCCTTGCGCGCGGGCTCTCCTGCAATTTTAACATTGCCTGCTAAAATATTTGCTGCAGCTTTTGCTTTAGTTTCAAAATATCCAAGTTCTGTTAGGATTAAATCCAGTCGCTTTTTCATAAATAAACCACTAAGATAAATGTTGCTCTTCTTGAATTGCAACACCTGAGATTTGACTTGATAAAATGCTGACTTTTTTAATTGGTCCGTTAGCTGTCAATTCAACAAGTTTTGGTTGCGCCGAAGAATTAATAATATCTTGAATTTCTTTATATTTTTCTTGAGGATTATCAAAATATAAAACCAAGGGCGCAGCCCAAGATTTTCCAAAAAGCAAAATTGAATTTTTCGTTTTAAAATTTTGCGTTACAAATTGTTGTGTCATTCTATATCTCCAAATTAAAAATTTTAGCTGCGTTTGAAGTCGTAACAGCCGCAACTTCATCCAAGGAAATGTCCTTAAGGTTTGCTACTTCACGGGCTATTAAAGGAATATAGGAAGGCTCATTTTGCTCGCCTCTAAAAGGATGAGGGGTAAGATACGGACAGTCTGTTTCAAGAACAATGCTTGTAAGGGGAACTTCTTTAACCACTTCTTTAATTACTTTTGCGTTCTTAAATGTAACAACCCCACCAATTCCAAGATAATATCCCTTCAAAACACATTGCATAGCCATTTCAACAGAGCCTGAAAAGCAATGCAAAATAACATTTTTTAAGTTCT
>JAFVOZ010000044.1 GCA_017505585.1 bacterium | reverse complement strand
TTCAAAATTTAGGTTTTGATCGCGGTTTTTCAAATAATATAGGCTCACCCAGAGGTCTAATTTACTTTAAAACTAATAATGATGAAAAAATCGAATGGCACATAAGAAATAAAATTTCAAAGGAAATGCGAGAAATTGAAGATAGTCAAGCCCCCTATATTGCAACTATTTCCAAAGATTTTGAGCTTAATGAAACCATTTTTAATAAAGATGTTTTCGCGCCACTTGTGCTTGATATGGGCAAAACTCCCTTCAGAAGGGCAACAATATATTTAAATGATATTAAAATTGGCAGATTTATCAGAAGCAATTCACATCAAACAAAGTTTTACTTACCGCCTGTGTTTTTAAAGAATAACAATAATCTTAAAATTGTGATTTGGGAAAAAAGCCACAGAATTCAAGACAGTTGGGACTTTAAAAACTACATAAGTAGTGTTATAATAAATATAGAAACCCATAAAGTTTATCAACTACACTAAAAGGAGCATAATATGGCGGTTTTACCGGATTTCCTCATTAAGAGAATCTACAAAAAAGGTTCTTTAAGGTTTGATGCTGGCGCAATTGAATTTGACCTAAAAAATGTGCTCGGACCCGGTGCAATTTGCGGATTTGAATATGTTCAAATTAATGGACATAAATTCTCAAAAGAAGCAACTTATTTTATCACTCAAAACATCAAGCAACTTGCAAATTGCGTTTCAGAATTAAATCCAATTCATTTTAGATTGGGGCAAGAATGCACATTTAGGCTTGAAGAAGGCATAAACTGCATCAAAGAAGGCTTAAATCAAATTGAAATTGAACTCACCAACCCTGAAGCAGGCAAGCTCAAAGTTCTTTTTGAAGACAATCTATGATTAATCATCAATAAGCGGAATGTTGACACTATCGCCCAAATTGTTATTAACAATTTGAACACCAAACCTTGCGCGAATAATATGGCGCACGGTTTCTGATTGAATTTCAGACATCATTGAATTAAAGAGGTTAAACGCCTCTTTTTTGTATTCTATCAACGGATCTTTTTGACCGTATGCAACAAGACCAATACTGTCTTTAAGCATATCTATACTATTCAAATGCTCTGTCCATTTAGTATCAATCACGCTCAACAAAACATCTTTTTCAATGGTTCTTAAAATATTATCATCAGAAAACGCAATTTGCATTTCGGATTCATGACCATACCTTTGAACAAGGGTATTGAAATTATTTATCAAACTAAGCTCATGTTCTTTATAGCCATCCAAAGCTCTTTCTTGAAGATTTTTAGACAATTCTTGGAATCGCTTATCTTTAATGTAATCTGCAGAAATATCCCTCATAAACGGGAAAACACTGTGGAGCTCATTCACCATAAGCTTGATTTCGCTTGGAACATACTCAGCGGGCGACATATCAGGAGAAATATATTGAGATAAGATTTTATCAACTTCTCTTTCAATCATATATAAAATATGATCATTAACACTTTCATCCATAAGCACTTCGCGTCTTTGAACATAGAATTTTTCTCTTTGAACGTTTACTACGTCATCATACTCAAGAACACTTTTTCTTGCATCAAAATGATATGTCTCAACTTTCTTTTGAGCAGATTGGATTTGACGGGTAATAAGCGGGTTTTCAATTGCCATATTATCTTCAACATTCATCATATTCATGAGATTAATAATTTTATCTCCGCCAAAAATTCTCATTAAGTCGTCTTGAAGTGATAAGAAAAATCTTGTAGAGCCAGGGTCACCTTGGCGAGCTGCGCGACCTCTTAATTGGTTATCAATTCTTCGCGATTCATGACGCTCAGTGCCAATTACATGTAAACCGCCAAGCTCAACAACTTTAGCATGTTCAACTTCTGTTATTTCACGTGCTCTGTTTAGAGCGGTTTCTTTTTGCTCTTCATAATTTTTCGAATTTTCAATTGTAATGCCTTTTTCATCCAAATCTTGTTTTGCAAGGTATTCAGGATTGCCGCCAAGCAAAATATCCGTACCGCGACCAGCCATGTTTGTTGCAATGGTAACCGCGCCTAAACGCCCAGCTTGTGCGATAATATAGGCTTCTTTTTCATGATGCTTAGCATTTAGGACATTATGCGGAATGTTTCTTTTCTTAAGAAGCGAAGATAAAAATTCAGATTTATCAATTGAAACCGTGCCAACAAGGACAGGGCGTCCGATTTTGTGCATTTCTTCAATTTCATTGACAACATTATTATATTTTTCAAGTTGAGTTTTATAAATTACATCTGAAAAATTCTTTCTGATGTCAGGTTTATTGGTTGGAATCTGAGTTACAGGAAGATTATAAATTTTGCCAAATTCTGCTTCTTCTGTCATTGCGGTACCTGTCATACCTGATAATTTCGGATATAATCTAAAAAGGTTTTGGAAAGTAATGCTTGCAAGGGTTTGGGTTTCGTCTTGAATTTTAACGCCTTCTTTAGCTTCAACCGCCTGATGAAGCCCTTCAGACCAACGTCTTCCCTCCATTAAGCGACCTGTGAACTCATCAACTATCACAACTTCTTCACCGCGCACAACATAGTCAGTGTCTTTTATGTAGAGTTCTTTTGCTTTTAAAGCTTGAAGAAGGTGATGAGCATATTGAGTTTGAATGTCAAACAATTCTTGAACATTTAAAAGCTCTTGGGCTTTATCGATAC
>JAFVOZ010000043.1 GCA_017505585.1 bacterium | reverse complement strand
GGCGTCTATGACACAAAAGATGCGAGTGTTAATTTTATGAACGCCATTGTAAACAAACACAAAGACGGCTCTATCTCATACATCACAAACTCTTCCAAATGCAATATGCCAAATATTTCAAAATATCAAAGGATATTTGAAAAAGATTTGAAAAATAAGCTTGACGAATTAAAAAAGACAGACAAAAATGCACCAACTCTAAAAAATATTTATTTTATTGAAGGTGAAAATTACGGAACACATAACGAAGTAATGGAAAATCTACTCGAAGGCGCAGGCGGCGTACATTGTATGAGCGCAGAAGAGCCAAATTTTGAAATTTGGGGATAATTTCTCTCCTTGTTTAAAATAAATTCATGCATCTTGTAACTTTATGTTACAAACAGTTTTGTGAAAAGCAATTATTTTTTTTCAGTTGATTTTAAAAGGCATCACAAAGAAAAGGAAATGTTATGAAAATCGCACAAGTTATGCAAAATACTTCAGAATCACTAAAAACAAGCAGAAATATACGCAAAGTGCGTTCAATGCTAAACAGATGTTTTTACACAAAATGCGAAAAACTTGGCGATGGCGCATTTGAGGTACGAGCATTTAGACCAAGCTCCGATTATTTTTCATCAAGCAGTCTGAGCAGCAATGGTTACTCTGCAGCATATAAAGCACTAACCCCTGAAATATCCCCTTCTTGTTGTGTTAAATACGACCCGACAAAAGGACTTGAGACAACAGTTAGAGGAATGAACGATACTTACGATATTTTCTATAAAGTTACGCAAAAATTTGGCGAAGAGCCAAAAATTGACGAGAGCGTTCTTGAAAAAGCACCGGAAAATTTAAAAGAAGCCGTTGCAAAAGAATTAAAACAAATCAAAAATGCTCTTGGTTCCTATATCCCGACTTTAAAAAGCATTAAAAAATAAAAACACTTACACAATACAGCATTGTAAAATAATCATACTTGTAACCGCCGAGTTTTGACTGTTCATCTGTTTAGTGGTAGTAAAAACCAAGATAAAATGCTAAATTATCACCATATAGAAAGCGAGGCTTATTATGGATATGAGTATGATTTTAATCATTGTTGGCTTGGTTGTACTAATTGGCTGTTATATGACCTATGCTTCCGTCATCCAAAAGAAAAACAAGGTTTTGGAAGCATTTTCAAGTATTGATGTGCAATTAAAGAAAAGATATGATTTGATTCCAAACATTTTGACAATTGCAAATAAATTTATGGAGCACGAAAAAGGTTTATTTGAAGAAATTACAAAACTTAGAACCCAAGCAATGGCACTGCCTGCTGATATGGACAATATGAGCCAAAAAATCCAACTCGATTCTAAAATTAAAGGCTTAATGGGGCAAGTCATGGTTTCTGTTGAAAACTATCCTCAACTAAAATCAGACCAAACAATGGTAACTGCAATGCAAACATATAATGAAGTTGAAGAACATATAGCTGATGCAAGAAGATTTTACAACTCGGCAGTTTTAGAACTCAATAACGCAGTTGAAATTTTTCCTTCTTCAATTTTTGCAGGAATGGTGGGTGCTAAAAAACAAGAATTTTTCCAAGCAGAAGAAAAAGCAAGACAAGCAATTGATGCAAGCGCATATTTCAAATAATTCATACAGAACAAAAGTAAAGCATTCGTGCTTTGCTTTTTTATAAGGAGTAGCCATGGAAAATATGAACAAAATTGAAACATACAGAAAAATGCGTTCCGATTTTTACAAAAAATTTAAAAACAATTGCGCACCTGTTTTGCAAAACTTTGAATCAGAAAGAATAAGGTTAAAAAATATTGTTACAGCAATCGGAATAATTTCTGTTATAGCGATAACTGCAAGCATTGGGTATTTTATATTATTTGCCGGCATAATTGACAATGTTATAATAACGCCAATTGTAATTATTTCAGGTCTTATTGCGGCAGGAATTAATCATTTTTGCAAAACATTTGAAAGAAAAATCAAAAAAAGAATAATGCCCGTTGTTTGCGGATGTTTTGAAAACTTAAAATGGGTAGAAAACCCATACGTTGACCACACACTCCATGAAAAATCAGGGCTTATATCAGAATATTACAACAAAATTGCGGTAGACGATGTATTTGAAGGAACATTCCGAGAAGTTCCAATGAACATTGAAGAAGTTGAATACACTCGCGTTGAAAGCAGAACAAGCGCAAGAAGCGGTTACAGAGAAGAGAAAACAACCGTATTCAAAGGAATTTTTGTAACTTTACAAATGAATAAAAATTTCAATTCGCATACCCTTGTGAAACAAAACGCCATATTGAAAAATGTAAATATATCAGGATTAAGACATACAACTTTAGAAGACGTACAATTCGAAAAACAATTTGACGTCTTCACAAACGATGAAGTTGAAGCAAGATATTTGCTAACGCCTTCATTTATGGAACGATTAAGCGATATGAGAAGAACTTTTAGTACTTCAAGAATTTCTTGTGCGTTCTTCCAAAACAGATTTATTATCGCACTCGACACAAGAAGAGATATGTTTAAACTTGGCTCGTTGTTCAAAAAAGCTGACGATACCAAGCAATTTTTCCAATTGTATGAAGAAATTGAAGCGGTTGTAAAACTTATTGACCACTTTAAATTAGACCAAAAAATCGGGCTGTAGGGCTTCAATGCAAACCGCCAGTAAACAGCTTGGTTATTCTTTTTTGGGCTTTCCTAAAGTAAACTGAAATCTAAATCCCAAGAAATAGAGTTTAAAATATAAAGCAGTTGGGCAAAAAGAGAAAATATTTATTGCAAGACCCTTTTTTATTTTCTTGCAATCAACAAATTTTGCGATTGCAGATTTAAAGCAATTATTGAACTTCGCATTATTTTCTTGAAATATTTTAGATAATCGCAATTCATCTAAAAACTGCCAACAATAATTTGTTTTAGTGTAGTCGTATAAATTTTGTTCTCTTTTATATTTTGAAATTTTTATATTTCCTATTTCAATGTTTTCATCAGCCACGCAATTGAACTCTAAAATTCGAAAATGAATTTCGCATTGTGGATATTTTTGAGCTAAAACATTATGCATACATTGCAAAAGTTGAACGTCTGCGTCAAATTTAAGAACAAGAAGAAAAAGAACCCTTTTTGAATTTTTCAAAAATTCATTTAATCTTGCGCATCTTTTATCGAATAGATTCTTAACGCGAATATATTCTTTTTCATCATCTGAAGTTTTGTTGAAGTGGTTATAGTAATATATCTTCGAAAGCTTATCTTTATATTGACACCTATCACTGTGTGCTTTTGAGCAATCTTCGCCTTCTAATTTTTCCAAATTTTTAAACACTAAAAAATCTGAAAAACCATTTTGAAAGCCATTAATTAATGCTTCAATTGCCTCATTGGAGTTATACCACACCCAATCAAAAGGCAAGGCAACCTTTCTTAATCCCCTTTCTTTGATTTGAAAAGAAGGTGCACAATTGCTTCCCAAAGAACATATTAAATCAAATTCATTGTTATCTGCCATAATTATTATCCTCTTGTGGGAAGAATAGCACAAATTTTAACGCTGAAGCAATATTTTAATATTTAATATATTCGCCTGTTTTCAATTTTTCAATGTCAGAAAGAATTTCTTTTTCGAGCGCTTTCATTGTTTTTTGCTTTTCTTCAGGCTGAGCTTGTCTCCAAGCATTGAGTTCTTCAATAAATTCTTTTGATGAAACAAGACATTCACCTGTCCCCACTTTTGCAAAGTGTTTTTCAGTAAATTCTTCAATAAAGCCTTTGTATTCTTCGATTATTGAATCAGAAATGCCTTTTGCACCTTTATGGAATGCATCCATATCTTTTTCAATATCGGACATTTTTTCATTTGACACATCAGGCGCACCAAGTGCGTTACGTCTTACGTGTCTAACGCCTGTTTTCGGTCCCATTCCCATATCCAAAACAGCAAGTCTTGCAATAGATTCCGCTTGTTGCATATCGCCTGTAATTCCATAAGAACCTGACATATTATAGAGTACTTTTTCAGATGAATGACCACCGTATGAACAAATCATATCAGCAATCATACTTTCAAAACAAAGTTCTTGGTTGTCGGAATCTTTATAGTACATTGCGCCGCCATAATTCGCCCTTGGGTCAAGCGTAATAAAGTTCACCATATCTGGCAGGTGCCAAGCAATACCTTGTTTTTCAGCAATTTCATACATTAACTGCAACGTAAGTGCGTGCCCTGCTTCGTGCGATGTTACAATTTTCTTTCTTGCTTCAGGAATATGTGCTTTGTTTGGTCTTCCTGATGTTGTTCTTAAATATGCTTCCACAAAATCAGCCGTGCCAATTTTATCCTTGCCTCTTTCAGCCACAACGCTTTTTGAAGTTTCAAGAAGGTAAATCAAATCAACAACCGTAAAGCCTTTTGTTGTTTCAGCCAAATCTCTTACAACTTTTTGTTTATCTGTTTGCGTTTCGCCTTCAATATCAAGATTTAATTTGTTTATATAATAATTAAGAACATCTTGTCTTTCGTTTGTATCTTGAGGCGGGAAAACAATAATCGAATCAAGGAATTTGTACGGCTTCATTATGTTCATATCGATTACTTCAGGCATATTAACAGAGCCCACCACAACCAAATTCACATCATCGTTTTTCCTTGCGTTATCCATTTCGGCAAGCAATTGCGAGAATGCTTTTTGTTCATAAATTGAAGAAACACCATAAAGCGGATTTGCTGCAAAATTATCGAAGTTTTCAATAAATATCATTGCGGTTTTATTGGGGTTAGCTTCCGCTTGTGCTTTTGCAAGAGAAACAATTTTTCTGATTTTCATCTCGGACAAATCTGCGTTTTGAGATAACATATCAATATCTTTTAGGGCAAAGTCTTGAGCATTGATTGTTATCATCGGGATTCCCGCTTCGCCTGCAATAGCTTCCGCCGTGTGTCTTCTTCCGCCACCGTATGATGTACCGTTATCTAAGTATGCGCTAATCCCTTTTGTGCCGATTGTTCTTGTTTTAATTTGATTAACAATTGATTCTGCATCTGCTCTTGTCATTGGGCTTCCAACAATGTCGTTCAACCTTTTGCCTGTGTCATAAACAACATTTACGCCATCACTTGCGTTTGACGTTTCACTTAATTTCTTAGTTTCTGCAGCAAAAGTTTCTATATCTTTTGTTGTTATTTCATCCTTATCAACATAATATTTTTTAACACCCGACAAAAGATTCAAGGCTTTATCAGGATAATTTCCGTCATCTTGAGCTGTAAGTTCAATAGCTTTCGTTATGGCTTCTTTTGAAAAATCACCCTTTGTTTCATTTTGAACAAATTTAATGCCGTTTTCATCCGTTAAAAACGCAATGGCATCCGAAGCGTTTAAAGAAGGTAGGGTTTGTACTGCATATTTTGAGAAAATATTTGTAAGGCTTGCACCTTTTTGAGTGTTTGCATAATATGATTCAGGAGTCATCGTAAGAACCAATCTTACATTCCTATTATCGCCTTCTTTATTTGTTAATTCATTTCTAAGTGTTGCAAGATCCGCTTCTCTTAATTGACCTGCGGATTGCCTAAATAACTCTATAGCATTTACAATGAAAACAGTTGTTTTGTCTTTATTTTCAGGATCGTGTTTTGCCTTTTTTACCGCCTTGTTTAAATATTCAAAAGTTGCATGTTTGTTCAAAAGCACAATGTTTGTATTTTCAGGGTCAAGGTTTTTATAGTTTTGATTTGGCTTATTAATTAAATTTATAAAACTTGAAATTAAATATTGAGAAGATTCAATATCATCCGTTGGATATAAACAAATTGCATCATTTCTGAGGCTCAAATTTTTCCAGATAACATCCGCTTTTTCATCATAAAAACGTAAATGGTTTTTCTTTTTCTTGTCAATGTCATCAACCATTAAAGCTTGTTGAAGGTCATAAACAAAATTTCTTGCTTCTTTTGTAAGTTTTTTATCTTTTGTATGATAAGCGGTCGTAAGAAAATATGCATCGAAATAGTTGTCTGAATCCATTTCGTTTGCAACCAAATCATAAGTTTCAACTAAATCATTCGCACAATCCATTGAAAGTTGCGGTTTTGATAATGATGGCATTTTAATTTTAGATTGAGGTTTTGAAAGCTCTTCCGCAATAAATTCATCTTGAACAATTGCAATATGCTCATCAATCACTTCTGCAATTTTTGCTCTTGATTTTTCATTAGATAAAGCCGTGCAATTAACGGCTATCATATTTTCAAGCTCAAAAGGCATTTTCATACGGGTTTCTTCATCATGATTTGCCCTTCCTTCATCAAGTTCTTGAATATAATCTCTTAAAAACAGGAGTGAATTATAGTAGAAATGCCAAGTTTCCATTTCTTTTGCACCTATGCTTTTTGCAAAATCTTGAGTTGCAGTGTAGATATCTTCAGCTTCCGGAGTGAAATTATCTTTCATATCTCTAATTTGTTTTAAGCCGGCGTGGTCCATTTTATTTGCACAAAAAGCAAGTTTCGTGTAATCATTCGGCAAAACCAAGCTATTTGACGAGATTGGGTTTTCAACTTTATTCTCGACAATTTTCCCGCCAGTTTTTGCTTTTGGGATTACACTCGTGCTTATCGGGTTAATTTTCATCTAACAAATTCCTCATAATGTGTTGAGCATACAAATCATGAAATTAAAATATTTTGCTAGATATTGAATTAGAATTTTTATATTTGTTACATTTAGCAAAAAATGAAATGTTATTGAGAATTTATCAAAAGATTAATTCGAAATTATTTTACAATATTTATCTTCTTCAAACCACACACCATTAAATTTATTTTCGCATTCAGTCCCGTTTCTTATGTAATAACTTTGATTTTTTGCTTCACACTTATTCCTGTGATAATCCCAACAGCCACCTTTATTTAAACAAGTATCTGTTTCAAAAAAACCTGCGTGCGGAGCAAACAAAAAGACAAGACCCGTAAAAAAAGTTGCAAAAATAAAAGAAACAATTTTAAAAATCGCTTTGATTTTCACAAAAGGCAAAGCCCAAATTGCAAACAAATAAGCAAGTACAATAACTGCATAGAAAATTGTTTCAAATTCAATTTTAAAACTTGCTAAAACAACGTACAGAAAAAACAACAGGGCAAATGAAGCCAAAATGCAAAATAGAATATATAAACCTTTTGCCATAGAAAAAATTGTTTTCATTTCTGCATCATACCATTATTTTTTTTGTTTTGGAACTTGCTTGAGAGCTTCTTTAAGTGGTTTTATCATAACAATTTTATAGCAACACCCTGCAACACATGCTAAAATCAATTTATGGATAAACTTGATAAAATTTTCAAATGGATAAAAATCGCAAACATTGCTTTTTTGTTACTGCCTTTTGTCACCATACCACTTTCAATGTTACTTTTAGGCACAAATTTAGAAAAATACGTAGTGTATATTTGGATTAGTACTTTAAGCCCGAATATAATAATTTTTCCACTTTGTTTTATAAGTATTATATGCTTATTCTTTATAAGATTGCTCAAAAAGAATAAAACAGAGCTTGAAAAAAGAAGTCTGCGTTCAATTTCGCATTATCTGCTTTTCTTGATAACGTTAATTATATTTATAATGTTATTCTGTTTTTTAGTCAAAGATATAGATTAATTTTTTGGATAATATATCTTCTCCATCTCTTCTGCTTTTTGGTCGCAGTTTCCGCCGGTAATTCCCTCTTTTATTCCTTGAAAATCTACGTATAAATCTTGCATGCAATCCTCAGCCACGGTTTTTGCATCAAGGTGATTAACGACAACCTTTATGTAGTAGTCTACAATCTCTTTAGCCACACTCAATAAAAAGGCAAACATTGCATCAACATAACCCTCTTTGGAAACATCGCAATTTGCTTTTGTGTGCCAGTATTTATCTTTATGACCATCAAGTTTAGCAAACATATTATTTTTATACTCGTTAAATACTGCGAATGCGTTTATACCCTTCACTACTAATGTTGTGATTATGGAAACCTGAATAATAAAATGCAAAATTTTTATTGTTTCAAAAACGTAATCTGGATTTAAATCAAATACTTTCCCAAACGATAAGTTTATTTTATTCAATTCATTTTCAATATCTGTTTTTAAATATTCCATATGCGCAATAATTTGTCCCAACCGACTATGCATTCTACTAACTTCGTCCAATATCTTCTGTATAGCTTCCCAACAATCACATGGTTCATCTTCATCTTGTTTTTTGTTAACCCGATTCTTTTCTTCCACAACCTCAACCCAACATCTGCAGTTAGGATGAAGAGGTTCAGGAACTTCGTCTTGAAAATTATAAACTTTGCCATCAAGAGATGCGCATTCATTGCAAGTTTTATCCGAATTTTCGCTATGCCAAATATATCTATAATTACTTATTCCACCCTTCAAAACCATATTTGAAATATAATCTTCCTCTTCCTTTGTAAGCAAATTATTTTGCAATAACGTACTATAGCGAAAAAGAGATTTGCCTAAACGACCAAGTTGATTATATTTTTTAAGCAGTTTGTTTTTCTCAGAATTTTTAAACACTGGGTTTTCATAGTTCTTCATTAATCTTTTTTGAAGATTTAATAATTTTTCAAATATATTATTAAATTCATTCATTTTCACTCCCCTATTTAACGTTGATTTTTAATAAATATTATTAAAGCTTTCATCTTATTTCTCTAAGTGAAATTACTTAAGTAGAAATACTTATTTTTCTAATTCTCTAATCCAAAAGCGCAAAAATATTTTTGTTTATGTTTTATAATAGGTGAAGATATCCAAGGAGAGTGTTATTATGTTGATTTCAAAAATTAGCCCGAGTTTTAGAGTGAATAATTTTAATTTTGGCGCGCAAAAGCAAAATCAAAAAGTTTCTTTTGTTATGCCTTATGACACAGTTTCTTTCACAGGAAAAGTTCAAGAAGCCAAAAAACCTGAATTAAAAGAAAAAACGATTTATATTTTCCTTGGAGCACCTGCAAGCGGAAAAGGGACGCAAGCGGAAAAATTAGCTGAAGAATTGGGCATTGCTCACATTTCCACAGGTGACTTACTTAGAGAAGAAGTGAAAAACGAAACAGAAGTTGGGCTTGAAGCAAGAAAATATATGGACAAAGGAGAACTTGTTCCAACAAACATATTTAAAGCAATTTTGGTTAAAAGAATCGCAGAAGATGACTGCAAAAAAGGCTTTATTTTAGACGGTTTTCCAAGAAGCGAAGAACAAGCAAAAATGGTTGATGAATTAAATAAAAAAGAAAACGCAAAAATCAAAGTCATTAAGCTTTCGGTTGATGAAGATAAACTTTTAGACAGAATGACAGCAAGAGCAAAAGTTCAAAACAGGGCAGATGATACCCCTGAAAAACTAAAAACAAGAATTGCTGTTTATAACGGCGTAAGAGATACTTTGGTAAATTATTACGGTGATAAAGTTGTGGATATTGACGCAAATCAAGACATTGAAGGTGTTAAAAGCCAAATCAACAAAACTGTTCAGGAAGATTTGAAATAATTTAAAACTTCAAAATTGCAAAAAAATGGGTGAGCAGCTTTTATCTACTCACCCATTTTAAATTATAAATAATTTTATTCAGCTTCTTTTTCAACCACTTCTTTCTTTTCGCCGTCAGCAACTTTACCAAGAATTTGCGGAAGGTCAACTCCTGCTTGGTTTGCAAGGTCGTGCATTGCAGGTAATGATTTAATTAAATCGCGCATAAAGTTAGCTGTTGTTGAGCCGTTTGCACTACCTGCGCCACCGTCCCAAACAGTAATTTTATCAAATTTAATATTTTTAATTGCTTCAACTTGTTTGCCAACGATATCCTCAATTTTTTCAATCATCAAGAAACTTGTAGCAAGTTCGGGCTTATTGTTGCTAATTTTAACCAACTCTTCATAACCTTTGGCTTTTGCTTCAAGCACCGCTTTAATACCTTCAGCTTCAGCAAAATATTTAGCTCTGATTGCATCAGCTTCACCAAGCGCAATTCTTCTTTGTCTTTCAGCTTCAGCATCTGCTTCAACTTGAATTTTAAGTTTTTCAACTTCTTGTCTTGCAAGTTCTTCTTTTTTCAACCTTGCTTCTTCTTGTTCTTTTTGAGCCATCAAAACGTCGCGTTCTGCGTTTGCTTTTGCAACTTCACCGAGTTTCAATGCCTCTGCTTGTTTCACAGCAAGTGTTGCGTTATATTCTGCAATATTTGCTTTTGCAATGTTTTCACCTTCAACAGCTTCTGCTTCCAAGCTTGCTGTTTTAATACGTTGAACTTTTTCAGCATTTGTTTGACCGATTAATGTTTGCGCGTTTTGTTCAGCAACTTGAACTTCTTTATCCTTATTCGCTTCTGCTTCACCAACTGCACCGAGTTTTTCTTGTTGTGCAACTTCAACTTTTGCTTTATTGATTGCTTCAGCTGCCATTTTTTTACCGATTGCATCAATATAGCCGGATTCATCAGTAATATCTTTAATGTTTACGTTGATGATTTCCAAACCAATTTTGTTCAACTCAGTGTTTACGTTTATATTAATTTGTTCCAAGAATTTTTCTCTATCTTGGTTTATTTCTTCAATTGTAAGAGTTGCGATTGCAAGACGCAATTGACCAAGAATAATATCACTTGCTTGAGCAATAATATCTTGTTTGCTTAAACCCAACAAACGTTCAGCAGCATTTATCATAATATTTTCATTTGTGGAAATACCAAATGTAAATGTTGAAGGAACGGCAACACGGATATTTCCTTTTGACAATGCACCTCTTAAGTCAATGTCTGTTGCAAGAGGCTCTAATGATAAAACGCCATAGTCTTGAATGAGAGGCACAACAAATGTTCCGCCGCCGTGGATACATTTAGCTGTTGAATTTGTGCCTGTTTTACCATAAACAACAATGATTTTGTTTGAAGGACATCTTTTGTATTGATAAGCAATAAAAAAGAATAAAGCAAGCAAAATAATTGCAGGGGTAAAAACAAACAACATAAAAGATGGTTCTAAATACATTTTTTCTCCTTTTATACTTTATTTACATATATTTTGCTATCCAAAACTTTTTCTATCTTAATTGGTGTAAATGCATCTATTTTTTCATCACTCAAATTTATAGCATCAAGAATGGTTAGTTTTTTA
This sequence comes from bacterium, assembly GCA_017505585.1. Classification (GTDB taxonomy): domain Bacteria; phylum Cyanobacteriota; class Vampirovibrionia; order Gastranaerophilales; family Gastranaerophilaceae; genus RGIG1918. The sequence goes on along the minus strand of JAFVOZ010000043.1, from coordinate 33 downwards.
TTTATAACTATCTCAATTTTTCCTTCTGATTGC
>JAFVOZ010000042.1 GCA_017505585.1 bacterium | reverse complement strand
CCTGAACAATTAAATCAAAAAAGAACAACAAAACTCAAAAAATTAAAAACCACTGTAAAACAAAAGAATAATGACGGACTTTACGAGCAAACTTTTAAGAAAAAAATTGAAATTATAATTGTTCCGCAATTCGTAAAATACAGAGATATAATTTTAACCAACATCAAAAAAAGTGTTGCAGATATCGCAATTTCAGAAGAAAGATGTTCATTTATGGCAGCGCTAGACGATTTTGAGCACAAAATAACAATTGCCAAAAGTGAAAATATGAATATTGCAATCAATATTGAAATTGACGACGGCAAAAAGAAAAAAGTTAAAAAAACAACCTTGAATATTCTTGAATTAGATTTTGAAAAAATGACAAAGTTAATGACAATTTTTCTTGGGGAATTTAGGAAAAATATAAAAAATGCTTAAAGAATACATTGGAATTATAGAAAAAGAATTAGAAAATTGTTTTGAAGACAGCAGATTTTTTATTCACCAAGAAATAAAAGAAGCAATGGCATACACAACCCTTTTGCCTTCAAAAAAACTTCGTGCAATTTTTGCGCTTGAAACATGTAAAGTTTTCTCAGGCTCTTATGAAAACGCTTTGGGGCTTGCGCTTGGAATTGAAATGCTCCATTCGCAAAGCTTAATTCACGACGATTTACCTTCAATGGATAATGACGACCTAAGACGCGGGAAGGCTTCTAATCACAAAGTTTTTGGAGAAGCTACAGCAATTCTTGCAGGGGATGCTTTAATATCATACGGGGCGCAAACAATTTTAGAAAAAACGCCTGAAAATGTAGATAAAGAAACATTATGTAAAGTTTTAAATGCTTATTTAACTGCTGCAGGTGCATTCGGAATTGTTGGCGGGCAAATTGCTGATATAAATGCCGAAAATAAAAAAATAACGCAAGAAGAATTGGATTTTATCCACAAATATAAAACAAGTGCCCTGTTTGAACTTGCAATCACAAGCGGGGCAATGCTTGGCGGGGCAAACAGTCAAGAAATTAGCGATATTGCAAAATTTGCAAAAGCTTTCGGACTCGCTTTTCAGATTAGAGATGACATTTTAGATGTAATTTCGAACGAAGAAGAGCTTGGCAAAACCATAGGCAAAGATGCAAAAGCAAACAAATCAACTTATGTGACTTTCTGGGGATTGGACACTGCAAAAGAAAAGTTGCTCAATCTCTTAAAAGAATGTTATGATATAATGGATTTTATGGGTATAAAATCCAATGTTTATAAGAGTATTTTAGAGAAGATGGAAATTAAAAAGTGACATTAAACATTTTTAACACAGGTTATGAGGCAATACTTTCAGGCGTTTTGGCTGCGTTTCTTGCGCAAGTGGTTAAAGTTTTTGTGCATCTTATTGTTCGCAGAAAATTAAACTTCAAAATGCTCACAACAACCGGCGGAATGCCAAGTTCGCATTCTGCAGGTGTCTTGGCTCTTTCAACATCAATCGGACTTATTGACGGCTTTAGCTCAACTGCGTTTGCTGTTGCGTTAGGTTTTTCAATCGTAATCATGTATGATGCGGCAGGGCTAAGACGCGCAGCAGGGAAAACCGCAGCGACTTTGAACAGACTCGTTAAAGACATTTTTGAACATTCAAACGAAGTAAAGCCATACGAAACACTCAAAGAACTTTTAGGGCACACGCCTTTTGAAGTATTCTGCGGGGCGTTATTCGGCATAGTTATAGCATTATCAATACATTTATTATTAAGTTAAAGGAGTTAAAATGAGAGAACTTTCACCTCTACACAACGAAAGATTAAAATACAACCCAAAATTAGCTGGGGAACTTTCAAAAGGAATTAAAAATCTTTCTGTAAATTATCTTGAAAAAACGAGCGCAGTTAAAGACGTCGAACAAATTCAAGAATTATTCCCAAGAATTTTTGCTCAACCAATTGTTCAATTTGGCTCAACAGGCGAAAAAATTGAATTAGAAAAGAAAAATGTCGGCGTTATATTATCAGGCGGACAAGCTCCTGGTGGTCACAACGTAATTGCAGGTTTATACGATGCTCTAAAAACTGCTAACCCTGAAAACGAATTATTCGGCTTCTTGGGTGGTCCTCAAGGTATTGTTGATGGCGACTACATCAAATTTACTGATAGCTACATCGATAAATACAGAAATACAGGCGGTTTTGATATCATCGGCTCAGGCAGAACAAAGCTTGAAACAGAAGAACAATTCAAAGCAACTTTGAACACTTGCCAAAACTTAAATATTTCAGCAATCGTTATAATCGGTGGCGATGACTCTAACACAAATGCTTGCATGCTTGCTCAATGGATGGCAGAAAAAGGTACTGGTATTCAAGTCATCGGCTGCCCTAAAACAATCGACGGCGACCTTAAAAATGACCAAATCGAAATTTCATTCGGTTTTGATACAGCAACAAAAACTTATGCCGAACTTATCGGTAATATCATGAGAGATGCCAACTCCGCTAAAAAATATTGGCACTTCATTAAATTAATGGGAAGAAGCGCATCTCACGTTGGTCTTGAAGTTGCACTTCAAACTCAACCAAACATTACTTTAATTTCTGAAGAAGTTGAACAAAAAGCATTATCGCTTGATGCAATTGTGAACTATATGACAGAAATCATCGCAAAACGCGGTAATGACGGCAAAAACTTCGGCGTTGCCCTTATTCCTGAAGGTTTAATTGAGTTTATTCCTGAAATGAAAACAATGATTGCAAGCTTGAATGATATTCTTGCGGTTGTTGAAGATGATGCAAATTATATGAACGCTCAAACTCAAGCCGAAAAATATGACATCATTGAATCTAAAATGGAAATGGTCAACGCAAGCGTGTTCCACTCGCTCCCTGTTCTTATTAAAGACCAATTATTAATGGACAGAGACCCACACGGTAACGTTCAAGTATCAAAAATTGAAACTGAAAAACTTTTAATCGCCATGATTAGAGAAAGACTAGATGAACTCAAAAAAGAAGGTAAATTCACAGGCAAATTCTCAGACCAAGCTCACTTCTTTGGCTACGAAGGTCGTTGCGCAATGCCTTCAAACTTTGATGCCGACTACTGCTACTCATTAGGCTATAACGCATTCGCGCTTATCGCTGCAGGCGTTACAGGTTACTTGTCAAGCATTAAAAACCTTACAGAACCTGCTAAAAACTGGGTTGCAGGCGGTGTTCCACTCACTATGATGATGAATATGGAAAAACGTCACGGCAAATTCAAACCGGTTATTCAAAAAGCTCTTGTTGAACTTGACGGTCCTGTGTTCAAAGCTCTTGAAGCTCGCAGAGAAGAATGGGCATACGAAGACAAATATGTATTCCCTGGTGCCATCCAATACTTTGGACCATCAGAAGTTTGTGATATCACAACTCAAACTTTGGCACTTGAACAAGCTGCTTGCGCTGCTGCAAAATAATAAAACAACAAGCAAAGCAAATACATTAAAACCTGCCCAAAAGGCAGGTTTTTTAAATATCTAACTTAATTTTCCTTTAGGGTCAAGATAATCCCTTATGGTATCACCCAGCAAATTAAAGCTCAAAACCGCAATAAATATAAGCCCACCTGGGGCTAAAAGCCAAGGACGAGAAATAATATTTGTAAATTCTTGTGCTTCTTTTAGCATATTTCCCCAACTCGCATCTGGCTGCTGAATGCCAAGCCCCAAAAAGCTCAAACCCGATTCCGCCAAAATATAACTCGGAACAGATAAAGTTATTGCAACAATCACATAGCTTGATGTTTGAGGCAAAATATGCTTCCAAATTATTCTGAAATCGCTTGCGCCAAGAATTTTTGCAGATTTCACATAGTCTTCATTTTTGATTGATAAAACCATACCACGCACAACCCGCGCAAAGCCTGCCCAACCAATAAGTGCCAAAATCACAACAATAAGTGCAAACCTTTGGGCGGAAGTCATCGAAGAAGGAAGAATGGAAGCAAGAATAATAAGAAGATAAAAACTTGGAATGCTCATTATAGCTTCTGCGAGCCTCATCATAATTAAATCCGTTTTACCACCAAAATAGCCTGAAATTCCGCCATACATGAGCCCCAAAGGAAATGAAACAAACAAAGCAAGAAATCCAATTGTAAGACTTATTTGTCCGCCATAAAGAAGCCTTGAATAATTATCTCTGCCGTTTATATCCGTTCCAAGCAAAAATAATCTGCCGTCAGAATCCGTGCTAATTAATTTCCCACCTTTGAAGAAATTTATATAATGTTTTCTTGATTTATCTTCTTTGAAGGTTATATTCAGAGTTTTAGAATCAAATTTTTTGACATAATTATATGTGTATGGTCTTGATAATTTTCCTTCCATATCAATTACATAAATATTTGAAGGTGGTGCATAAGATAATGTTCTATCCGAAAAATTCTCAGGATAAACCGCCAAAAAATCCGCAAACAAAATCGCAAGGTAAAGAACAACAAGAACAATTGTTGCGCACAACGTAATTTTATCGCTATAAATTCTTTTCAAAAGTTCCTTCATCAGTTCTTTATCCTCGGGTCCGTGATTTTAAGTAAAATATCTGCAATCAAATTACCCAAAATAAGCATAAAAGAGCCTATCATAAGGCTTGCCATAACAAGATTTATATCAGATTTCATAACGGCTTCCAAAATCAGCCTTCCAAGCCCCGGATATTGAAAAATATACTCGGTAAGCGCAGCGCCAGAGAGCAACCCTGCAAACTCAAAACCAAGAAGGGTTATCATTGGGTTAATTGCATTTTTTAATGCATGTTTTATGATAACCACATGCTCTGGAAGACCCTTCGCACGCGCAAATTTTACATAATCACTGTTTAGCGTATCAAGTAAATTCGCTCTCATCTGCCTAATTAAAGAACCTGCTGAAATTACAGTCAAAACAAAAACGGGAAGCACAAGATGATGCGCCATATCTATAAATTTACCCCACAAAGAAAGTGAATAAAAATTACTGCTTGTAAGGTTTCCTACCGGAAACGCTCCTGTTTTTTGCGCAAAAATAAGACACAGAACAGCAAGAAAAAACGAAGGTATTGCCATGCCTATCGTTGCAAAAAACAAAATTAATCTGTCTGCAGTTTTCTTAAAATTCAAAGCCGCAAGAACTCCCAGGGGAATTCCAACAAACCAAGTTGCAATAATCACGCAAAATGAAAGTAGCAATGTATTTCCAGCGCGCTCTTTAAGTTTAACCGAAACCAGCTCACCGGAGGTTGTTGTTCCCATATCTCCTTTCACAAAATTTTTCGCCCAACAAATATATTGCACATAAATAGGTTTATCAAGCCCTAAACGTTTTGTTTCGTGCTCGATTGTGATAGGAGAAATTGCAGGATTTAATTTTAATTCCGCCAAAGGGTCAACCGGAGATAATCTTATTAAAAAGAAGCTAATTAACGAAACAATAAATAATATCGGTATCGTTTGCAAAATTCTTTTAAATATGTATTTTAAAATCTGCATAAATTTTATTTTATCTTAAAATTCAAAAATGGGCATTAGCTTATAAGTTTATGTTTTTCATCTTTCTAAAGGATAAAAAAAAATAAAAACGTAAGATAATAAAATCTATGGAAAGAAAGTTTACATTTGTAGAAATTTTAAACAATGTTCACCCGCTTACACTTGCTTGCATAGTAACATCAGGTATTGCGGTGTTATCTCTTTACTGCATACTTTAATCCCCATCAACTGCAATCATTTAAGCACAAAGTGTCCAAGACACTCGGTTTAGCTACGCATTTAACACTTTGTTATTTTGATTTTGCTTAGTGTTATTATTCTTTTCGCTTGCCAAAAAATCTTTATATTTCATACCCAAAAAACTTATAAGAAAAGCAGATATAGGCACTAAAAGATAAGTCATAAAACCATATTTATATCCTTTTGCAACTTTTTTTGAAAGGTTATCGCTAAGCACTTCTTTTGCCCATTTATTCGCCTTTGATGTTGCCATATGTTCTTCAATCAGCATAGGCAACGACGTTGCCGCCGCAAGGAAAGGAAGCATTTTTCTGAAAACATTTTTCACTTTTTGGAATTTTGTAAGCTCCGCACCTTCTTTTGGTTTTTCCTCATTTAAAAGTAAGCTTGAAAAAGCAACAATAAAGGGGGTTACTTGAGATTGCGGATAAAAACGAAGCATTTTCCTTGAAAAATTTGAAAATTTATTATTATGCCCGTGCCCTAATTCATGGAAAATCAAATTTGGTGCAGCTTCTCTGTTCACAATAACAGCATTTGAACCGTTAAAAAAAGCGTTTACACCTTGTTGAACCTGCTGCAGGTTTTGGATAGTAAGCGGTGGTTGTGCATGTGCTGCAAGATTGGTTTTTGCGGTTATGTTCTTTATTTCAATAAAATCTAAAAGATTTTTATTTTTTAAAATTTTATCTACGCCGTCATTTAAAAGTTTAATCTCTTCCTCACTCAAATTTTTTGCAACCTCTTGCATCTTTTTAAAAGCTGACTTACTAGAATAGTTTTGAGCAAGCAAAACAGGCGCAGCCGGTGCAAATGCAGAAACAGTCCTAAGTGCCTTATTTGTAAGTTCAGAATTAGCACCCTGCGTATTCGAACCTGTAGGCTTTTTTTGAACAGAAATATTTTGAGAATTTTTAAAATTAATTTTTGACACTAATCAACCAACCTGCACTAACCAAAACCACTAAAACAAAACATAATAAAAAATTGCCTGAAAATTAATATTTCTTAATGAATACACCATGCAGATG
>JAFVOZ010000041.1 GCA_017505585.1 bacterium | reverse complement strand
TAGTATTAAATCAAAATTAGGTAGCCCATCAACTTTGTTAAATCCAGGTAAACCTACAAATTTTACATATGAAATTTGTGGCAATTTATCACAAGAGGAAATTTTAGAAATAAACCAAATAAATACAAGAGCAAAATTGCGCGATAGATTAACTGCGATTAAAAACAAGGGTTGTGAATTAGTTTTTGCAGGATTGGAAAATGAAGTTTTTAAAGCAAATTTACAAATGGTAGATTCTGCGTTTCCTTTGATTATTTCCGAATATTTAGTTCAATATTATTCCGGTAACGGTAGTTTAATTTCGGAATTGACTCCTAAAGTAAGAACTATTAATCCCTGCAAATTAAATACACATATGCCGCATCTTTACTATGAACATAAAATGAAAAACTTTCTGACGGATATTGCCCTTGGAATGACTCCTGCAACTGCTTGGACAGGAGAATATCAAGCAACAGGCGGTTATATTATTGTGCGAGAAGATGGTGAAGTCTTATGCTATCATCTTTATAATCATAATGAATTACAAGAATATTTATTTAAAAACACGAGATTTGATACACCAAGTGCATCACGTTATGAATTTGGGAGTGTGTATCAAGAAAATGGCAAGAACTATATTAAACTTAATTTACAGGTACGATTTATATGACACAAGAATTAGCAATGCAATTTAATCCAAGTACAATTGAACATTTGGGAATTCAGATGTATTCTAAATTACCGAATGCTTTAGCTGAACTTGTGGCAAATGCTTATGATGCAGATGCGGATAGTGTTCATATAAAACTTTATGATAATGGCTCCCAAAAGCATATTGTAATTGAAGATGATGGAATAGGAATGGCTTTTGATGAAGTAAATGAAAAGTTTTTACAAATCGGAAGACACAGAAGATTATATGATGATGAACGAACAACTCAAAAAGGCAGGATAATAACCGGGAAAAAAGGACTTGGAAAGCTGGCTTTATTTGGAATAGGGAATAATATTCAAATACAAACCACTAAAAAAGATATTGATAAAAAGTTAATTTTTGACTTAAACTGGTATGAAATTACGCACTGCGAGGAATCGGAATATAAACCAAAATTTGATATTATTGATACAGAGAATAATAAATCTGGCACAACAATTATATTGAGTGATTTGAAAAGATATTCACCTTTTGATATAGAAGGAACAGTATTTGCGTTATCAAAACTTTTTAATTTTCAAGACACTACCTTTAAAATTTATATATCATTGAATGATCAAACAGAAATAGAAGTTACAAAAGAATTAAAATATGATGCGATAGAAACTGAATTTAGCTGGGATGTCAGCAATATTTTAGAAGAAATTTGTAGTGATTACGATCGCAGGGATGATATAAAAGGTAAAATTTATACAACTCAAAAACCTACACCTTCAACAATAAAAGGAGTCTCCTTGTATGTAAATGGGAGGATGGCTAATGAACCAGGTTTTTTTGATAGTTCAGAATCTTCTCACGCATACAGCTACATTACAGGGTGGGTAGATGCAAATTTTATTGATGAATTAGATGATGACTTAATATCAACAGATAGACAATCCCTAAATTGGGAGACACAAGAAACAAAAGCTTTAAGAGACAATCTTATTAAAATATTAAGATATATTGAAGCTTCCTGGAGAAAACAAAGAGCAGCCAAAAAGAAAGACGAAACAACAAAAGAAACAAACATTGATGTTGATTCTTGGACTGGCACAATGTCTGAACCTTTAGGTAAAAAAATAAAAAAAGCAGTTGATAGTATCATTGATGAAGAATCAATTGAACCAGAAGTTGCTTCTATGATCGTAAAACATTTACATGATATTGCTCCAGAATATGCAGATTACCATTTCAGAGAATTGCACAAAGAGGTAAAAGACGTATCAGAAGAATATTACAGACATGAAAATTATTATACAGCTTTTGTAGAAGCTTTGAAAAGATATAAAAACAAAGTAAAAGAAAAATCTGGTGTAACTGCTACAGAAGATTACAATATTATGTCAGAATCTTTTGGAAAAGATAAAATTTTAAAAGTTGCTAAAAATAAATTAAGACCAAATGGAGAGGAATTTTCTCAAAAGACATTGGACAACATAGAAGATGGGCAAAAATACCTATCTATGGGAATTGTCCAAGGTGGGAGAAATGTATTATCTCATGAAGAATGTAAAGAATTACAAGAATCAGGTTTATTTACAGAGAAAGATTGTTTGGATATGTTGAGTTTGTTATCACACTTATTTAAAAGACTGGATGATGCATAATAAAAAACGCCCACCGTCGGGCATTTTAGGTTTTTTATTTTTTCTTTGTCTCAGGCTTGAGACTTAAAAAAGGAGGAGGTGGGATTCGAACCCACGGTACACTCGCATGCACGACGGTTTTCAAGACCGCTCCGATCAACCGCTCCGGCACTCCTCCGAAGGATAAGTTAATTTTAATCAAAAAAATAAAATTAGTCAACTTCAAGCTCTGAAATAAACAAATAATTCTTCAAAGATTCCTTCCAATTCTTCGTTTTAATTGAAGGTTTCATTGAGCTAAATGCCGGTCTTTTTGCTTTTTGAGGAACTTCAACGCTCGGCACGGGAATAACTTTAACATCCGCCCCCACGGCAGAAAAAATCTCACAAGCAAATTCGTACCAACTGCATTTTCCGCTTCCTGAAACGTGGTATGTGCCATAAGGCATATTCAAAATCTTGATAATACCATCTGCAAGGTCAACTGTCCAAGTTGGTGAGCCTATTTGGTCATTCACCACTTTAATTTCTTCATCGTTTTTGTGCATCAGCATTGTTTGCACAAAATTTTTGCCATACGTTCCATAAAGCCAACTTGTGCGTACTATATAATACCTTTCACAAATTTCTTTAACATAATTTTCGCCTTCAAGTTTGGTTTTTCCGTAAACATTTAAAGGATTTGTCGCATCATCCGGCACATATTGCGTTTTCTTTTCGCCGTCAAATACATAATCTGTTGAAATATACACAAGAGGAACATCAATTTCTCTTGCCACATGCGCCACATATTTTGTTCCAAGCCCGTTAACATTCATCGCAAGCTCCGGCTCTGCCTCCGCTTGCTCAACATTAGTATAGCCTGCGGCATGAATAATTAAATCAGGCTTTGCAGCTAAAATATAGTTTCGCACAGCATCTTCGTTGCATAGGTCAAAATCTTCGATGTCACAAAGGATGACATCATAACCCTCATCTTCGAGAATTGGGGCCAAATCCCCCGCAAACATTCCATTTCCACCTGTCACCAAAGCAAGCATTACTTCTTACCCCCTCTTTGACGAGCCAAATATTCAACCGCAAACTCTTCAAAAGTATCCGCCTCGATGTGCGCTCTAATATCTTTCATTAAATTAAGCAAGAAGTGGATGTTGTGAATGCTCATTAGCGTTGCCGCGGTAGATTCTTGTGCTCTGTATAAGTGTCTTATGTATGCTTTTGTGTGATTTTTACACGTTGGACAATCGCAAGTTGGGTCAAGCGGTGTAAAATCTTCTTCAAAGCATTTATTTTTGATGATTTTGTTACCATCAGCAGTAAAAAATGTGCCATGGCGTGCGTTTCTTGTGGGAAGAACACAATCAAACATATCAACGCCTCGAAGAACACCCTCAACAAGGTCACATGGTGTGCCCACGCCCATTAAATATCTTGGTTTGTTTTCAGGCAAAAGCGGAGCAACAAGTTCAACAAAATGGTGTTTGATGTCTTCCGGCTCGCCAACGCTGACACCACCTATTGCATAGCCGACAGCATCAAATGTTGAAATTACTTTCGCACTTTCAATTCTCAAATCTTCAAAAAACGCCCCTTGAACAATCGGGAAAAGGGCTTGGTCTTCCCTTGTGTGCGCCTTGAAGCATCTCTCTAGCCACCTGTGCGTGCGCTCCATAGCGCTTACTGCCTCTTGCCTTTCGCATGGATAAGGTGCACAAACATCAAACGCCATTGCGATATCCGCCCCTATATCTTGTTGAATTTGCATTGAAACTTCGGGCGAAATAAAATGTTTTTGACCGTTTTTAGGGTCTTGAAAATGAACACCGTCTTCTTGGATTTTTCTGAGTTTCGCAAGCGAAAACACCTGGAAACCACCTGAATCTGTAAGCATTGGGCGGTGAAAATTCATAAAATTATGAATTCCGCCTGCTTTTTTAATTAATTCGCACCCTGGTTTCAAATAAAGGTGGTATGAATTTGCAAGAATAATTTGCGCGCCCGTTGCTTCAATTTGCTCTTTAGTTAGAGTTTTCACGGCAGAATTTGTGCCAACAGGCATAAAAATCGGTGTTTCTATAACTCCATGCGGAGTTTTGAAGGTGCCTCTTCTTGCCCTTGATTTGCTTGAAGTTTTTAATAATTTAAAGCTAAAATGTTCCAAAATTAACCTTCACATAAAACTTCGTACATAGATTTGTAATTGTCGCAAAATTCGTTTTCATTAAAGAATAAACCGATTTCGCGTTCCGCGCTTGAAACAGAATCAGAGCCATGGACAATATTCATATTCATAACTTGCCCAAAATCTGCTCTGATTGAGCCAACATCTGCCGTATTTGGTTTTGTTGCACCCATGATATGGCGGGCACCTTCAACCACGTCAACTCCTTCCCAAACCATTGCAACAATTGGAGCCGAAGTGATATATTCAATCAAACCTTCATAAAATGGTTTACCTATATGCTCTGCGTAGTGTTTAGATGCAAGCTCAGGTGTTACTTGCATTAATTTCATCGCAACTAATTTATATGTTTTTTGCTCAAATCTTTTAATAACTTCGCCAATAATACCCCTTTTTACACCGTCAGGTTTCACTGCAATAAATGTTCTTTCCATTTTTGTCCTCATAAAATCCTAGTCTAAATTAATTTTACAATAAGAAACATTTGATGACAAATTCTTTATGTCATAGTATGATTTTTTTATAGAGATTGGTTGGGGAAGAGAAAAATTACTAAGTTCGAAGAAATGATGCAAACATTAAACAGAAAGAGTGTTGACCCTAATTATTACGACACTTTGAGTATGGCGAGCTTAATTGCAAAAGTTCACGTACCTGAAAAACACAAACAGCTTGCAATTAACTATACCGTGATGAAAAGAATTTTTGGCTTTTCCGCAGTTGCCGCAAAAATCACAAACTATGAACTTGCAATTTTAAAGAAAAGGAATCTTCAACCGCTTGAAAATTTGACAATTCGTCAAATGAATCAAGAAATTGAACTTATAAAAAATTGGGCAAATTCAAAAGAACCTTTGCTGACTGATTATGCAGATAAACTTTTCGAAATCAGAGTCAAAGAATTAAAATATTTAAAAGCTTGCAATTATTTCCCTCAGGGCGAGCTTGCAGACGGTTATTTGGCACTTGAAAAATATTTAGAATATCTCGCAAAGTAATTTTGTGATATTATTCACTTATGGAATTTATCGCAAAAAATTTAGAAGATACAGCCATATTAGCAGATTTTTTTGCATCTGCAATTAAAGACGAAGGTTGTTTTTTATGCCTGTATGGCGATATCGGGGTCGGGAAAACCGCTTTTTGCAAAGAATTACTTAAAAAAATCGGCGTTGGGCAAAAAGTTACAAGTCCGAGCTTTGTGATTTTAAATGAATACAAAGGAAATCATCTTCCTGTGTTCCATTTTGATTTATATAGACTCGAAGAAACAGGGCTTGATTCGATTTTGCCTGAGCTTATTGAATATTCTAAAGAAAAAGTTATTACCCTCGTTGAATGGGCAAATTTTGGAGAATATGAACTCCCACTCGACAGAATTGATGTCAACATTGAATATAATTTTGATTTGGGCGAAAACTCAAGGAAATTCTCATTCAAAGCAAGGGGAAGTGAAAACGAAACAAAACTTGCAAAATTTAAAGAACTTGTGGAGTGCCGTTAATGAATTATTTGGTTTTTGATTGCGTACTGAACAAAAGCTATATAACCCTTGTAAAAGGCGAACAAATGGTAAGCAAAATCATAGAAAGTGATGAAAAAAATTACCACAGCGTATATTTGGTCGCAGAAATTCAAAAAATTATGCAAGAAAACGCGCTTAATTTTAAAGAACTTGATTTTATTGCAACAGATATTGGACCTGCAAGTTTTACGGGAATTAGAACAGGACTTTGCATTGCAAAAACATTAGCTTCAGAAGCCAATTTGCCACTTGTTCCAATAAGCGCGGTTGAAATTTTATCTTGTGCACTTCCAGATAGACTCTGTACTGTTTTTGAAGATGCAAGAAGAGGGAATTATATTTACTATAACCCTGAATGTGAAAATGAACCGAAATTAATTTTAAAAAGCGAAGCAGCAGAACTTGCAAAAAATTGCAAAATGAAAATTGTATGCGACACAAATTGCTATAATTATTTTCTTGGCGAAGGGGTTGAAACAATTAATTACGAAGCAAACAATTTCCCAATCGGCGAAATTTTAGCGCGTCTTGCACACAAAAAATTTAAAAGCGGAGCTGATTTTTCATACACCAACACAAAACCTTTATACGTGCAAACTCCGCCTGTTTTCCAAAAATAAATTTATGCTTTTAGATAAGAAAATGCAGGACTAAAATAATACTAATTATTTAAGCAATTTTTGCAATGAAAGAAATGCGAAATATTCCTATAATAAGAATGTGAGCCGATAGCAACCGACTAACTTTCTCGGGTCCCGAGGTATATAATGGGTCGGAATATATAATTTGTTATCGGCTCGCTTGATTATTTGTTGGTTCATTTTCTTTATTTATTAAATCATTCTCGCTGCTTTGCCCTTCAAGCTTCATATAAAGAGCGTCTTCCCAGCGAATATCAATGTATTTTACTTTTCTTGCATAAGTTTTCGCTTGAGGAACGGTTGTGGAGAGTCTTCTTGCTCTTTTTAATACGGTGTCATTGATTTCACCTACGCGAACAAGCACGGAATCAAGCTGGATATAGACATCTTTTGGATCTCTGATATCCAAATAAACAATATTTTCACGGGAATAAGTTTCAACGGTTTTTATGAGCTTATATAACTCTTGAACTCTGTTTTTATCCCAATTTTCATAGTCATCGCCTTTTGTGCCATAGCTTAAAATTTTTGTTGTTTTAAAACGAGTGGAAATCGGCATATAATCACGACCTATGAAAACTCCGTCATCCGTAACGGCTGAAATCGGTGGGGTTTCATTATTCGGAGCAATTACAAAAAGTGGCGTTCTTTCTTGAACCACAACAAGCAACCTTGCAGGGAAAGGAAACCAAAAACGACGCACGAAAACATTTTCAATTGCTTCAAGTTTTTCGATGTTTTGCTCTAACACCCGCGTATCAAGCCTATACAAAGGAACATTCGGAAGCTCTGTTTGTCTTATCATATCAACAATTTTGTATGTCGGGGTCACAACATTGCCTTCGATTTTTAAAACCCAAGGTTTTGCAGCATTTAAATCTTGATAATTTATATACCAAGAACGCATTTTTAAAACTTTAAGCCCAAATGCACAAATTAAAGCCGCGATTAGCAATTTCACCAAAAATCTTGTTTGGTTTATTCTTTTTCTTTGCGCAAAAATCATACGCCTCATCTTACTGGCGGTTAATTTCCTTTTATAATAAGTTTGGCTTAATTCATTTTCAGACATTTTATTTCATTTTCAGGCTTGCCGTTTTCAAAACAAGTTCAACAAGCTCATCATATTCGATTCCCATGCTATCAGCTTGAGCAGGCAAATCGCTCAAATCAGTCATTCCTGGGTTTGTATTGATTTCCAAAATATAAGGCTTGTTATTATAAACAAGAAAATCAACTCTTGAAACACCTGAGCATTCGCAAGCCCTGTGTGCTTCAACTGCTAATTTTTTAATTTCTACAGTTAATTCTTCGCTAAAATTTGCGGGAAGAATAAATTTTGTCATCCCGTCTGTGTATTTTGACTCGTAATCATACCATTCATTTTTTGTTTCAAAACCAAGAATCGGAGTTGCAAAAACTTCGCCGTCCGAACCTTCTAAAACACCAACCGTTGCACTTTCGCCTTGCAGGTATTCCTCAAGAAGAATTTTTGAATCTGAAATCTTTGCAATATCAAACGCACTTTCAAGTTCATCAAATGTTTCAACTTTGTTCATCCCAATGCTTGAACCTTCGCTTGCAGGTTTTACCATTAAAGGGAAATTCAGTTCGCGAGCAAGTTTTAGGTCTTCTTTGTTTGTCACACAAATTGATTTTATTATAGGCAAACCTGCTGAATTTAAAATTTCTTTTGTAACACATTTATCCATGCATATCGCGCTTGATTTTACACCACTGCCAGTATATGGAATGCCCATAAATTCTAAAAGCCCTTGTATACAACCGTCTTCGCCATATCTCCCATGAAGCGTGTTATATGCAAATTCAATTTTTTCTTCTTTTAATTTTTCTGCAATGTTTGAATCAACATCAATTAAAACAGTGTTGTCGTAGCCTTTTCTTAAAAGGGCATTTAAAACGTTTTTGCCGCTTCTAAGCGAAACTTCTCTCTCGCTTGACATTCCGCCAGCAAGCACTGCTATTTTGCTTAACTTTGTAATTTCTGCCATATCCTGTCCTCTGCTTCGGTTTTTTCGCCTATAAAAATAACTTCCGATTTTAATTTAACATTAAATTTTTTATTAACTTCATTATACGCAAAAAACATCAATTCTAAAATATCAGAACTTTGAGCTGTGCCCAGGTTCACGATAAAATTCGCGTGGAGCTCTGAAATTTGTGCTCCGCCAATTATTTTGCCTTTTAAGCCCGCCTGCTCAATTAATGCACCCGCACTTGAACCTTCTGGATTTTTAAATATGCTTCCCGCATTTGGCGTTTTGAGGCTTGGCTGAGTTTTTTGTCTTTTTGAAATATTATTATTAATTTTTTCTTGTATTTCATTTTTGTCTGCTTGTTTAAGTCCAAATTCAGCACTCAATAAAATAAAATTACCTTTTTGTAAAACACTTTTTCTGTACGCAAATTGCATATCTTCTTTTTTTAAAGTTATTACTTTTTTTGCACTCACATCATACACGCAAGCCTTAATAAAAACATCCGAAACAGCTTGCCCGTGCGCCGATGCGTTCATGTAAACAGCTCCGCCCATAAATGACGGAATAGGGGCTAGAAATTCAAAACCCGAAAGAGAATTTTCTGCCGTTATTTTTGATAAATATGCGGATTTCACCCCACATTCAACCGTTACATTTTTATCTGCAATTTCAACTTTATTTAATTTATGAGTCAAAATCAGGGGAGTTTTAATACTTGTTGTCGATAAAATGACATTTGAACCCGCACCCAAAATAATGTAATTCTCTAAATCAGAAAGTAAATTAATAAATTCTTGCACGTTTGAGGGCGCATAAACACGTTCTGCAATTGCAGGAAGTCTGAATGTATTGAAATTTTGAAGATTAAAATTTAATTCAGGCTGTATATTGTTCATAAATAAACTTTCCAATATTTGTAATATCACCTGCCCCAAGGGTTAAGACCATATCATTCGGTTTTATAAATTTTGCAATACACATCGCAACTTCTTCCATTGAACCTTTTATGTGTTGGCATTTTTCACCCAACTGCACCGCGAAATCGGGACTATCATAGCCTTCAATCGGTTCATCGCCCGCACGCCAAACATCAGTTACAAAAACTATATCCGCATCATTAAATGAAGCAAGAAAATCTTTCCAAAGCCCTTGAAAGCGAGTGTATCTGTGCGGTTGGAAAATCGCAATAATTCTATCTTTATGAATGTTTCTTGAAGCGGACAATGTCGCTTTGATTTCGCTTGGATGGTGAGCATAATCATCAATTATTTGTATATCATCAAATTCTTTCACAAGCTGGAACCTGCGTCCCATGCCAGAAAAACCCTCAAAATGGTTTTGCATATCTAAAAAATCAAACCCCGCTTCAAACAAAGCAGCAACAACTGCAAGCGCATTATAGACATTATGAAGACCTGGGATTGAAAGTTTAATTTCACCTTGTGTCACACCATCTTTTACCACCGTAAATTCTGAGCGAATACCATTTAATTTAATATCACGCGCCATATATTTTGCAGGTTTTTCAATTCCAAAAGTAACAAAATTATTTAGTTCTTTTGAAAACTCAACTGCACCAAAATTGTCTGCGTTTAAAATAATAATGTCATTTTCTGATAAATTATTTGTGAAAACTTTAAATGTTTCAAAAATTTTCTCTAGCCCTGTGCCGTAAAAATCACAATGGTCAGGCTCTAAATTGTTAATAACCGTTATGTGCGGCGCATATTTTATAATCGTGCCGTCTGATTCATCAAGCTCTGCAACAAAAATGTCAGAATCGGTTGCTGAACCGTTTGTTTTATATTTCGGAATAATCCCGCCTATAGCGTAAGACGGTTTGACACCCATTTCTTCAAGCACATAAGAGCACAGACCTGAAGTTGTGGTTTTACCATGAGTTCCTGAAAAACCGATAAAATTTTTAAAATGCTTAGACACAATCTGCAAAATATCCGAGCGGTGGTAAACATCAAGACCCAACTCTCTCGCCCTTATCATTTCAGGGTTATCTTCTTTAATCGCAGTTGAAGCCACAATTTTAGCCCCATCTGGCACGTTATCCGCACTGTGCCCGATATAAATTTTTGCCCCTAAATCCTTAAGCTCTTTTGTATATTTACTGTCTGCAATGTCTGAACCTGAAACAGAATAACCTTTTTGCAAAAGAATTTTAGCAAGTGCACTCTGCCCAATACCCCCAATTGCAATAAAATGAAATTTATCCATTTGCTTTCTTTTCTTCCCCTTGGCACACGCCATGAACGGTTTTGCCCCAGTCCATAGTTTTCGGAGCAAAAATAATTTTTAAAATTACATAAAATACTACAGGCACCCAGAAAACAATCATATAAATCGAAGTTATTAAAGCCATCCAAATAGCTTTTAAACCACTGTAGTGCGAATATTTTTGCAAGCTATAAATAAAACCTGTCCAGAAGAAAATCCCTGCCGCAAGGAACACAAACATTGAAGATAAAATATTATTATTGTTATCTCTAACAAATCTGAATGCTTGAATTGCAACTTCTGATACCATCCAAAACGGAAGTAAAAATTCAGATAGATAAACGATTAAATCAAAACCGCAACGAAGTGACATGTCTTTTGATGTAAAAATTTCTTTTGCAAATTCTAAATATCTGCGAATCGAACCCTCAACCCATCTTCTTCTTTGCTTAATAAGAGC
>JAFVOZ010000040.1 GCA_017505585.1 bacterium | reverse complement strand
GCTGATATTGCAGAAGAGAGTATGGAACTTCTAAAAGCACAAATACTTCAAAACGCATCTGCAAGCTTACTCACAACAGTAAGAGATTTAAACAGCACATCAGTTTTAAGTATTTATAATTCAATTGGGAATCTTTTAAGGTAAAGTGAATTTTTGACAGAGCAGTTAAAGCATCTTATTTTATAAGCCCTTGAATTTCTTTAAAATTAGGGTGTTTTGAAGTTTTCAAAAGTTCAAAAATCACAATTTCTGCCGTTGTAACTTTAACACCTGCGCTCTCCATTAAACTAAGTGCACATTTATGCTGAAAATCATCTCTCGAAGCTGACGCGTCACACACTACATGAACTTCATAGTTTTTGCTTATTAAATCTAATGCCGTTTGATAAACGCAAATGTGCGATTCAATTCCAAATAAAATCACTTGAGAGCACTTTGTATGCGTTATGGCTTGTGCGATATTTTCTTCCGAAAGCGCCGAAAAACTTGTTTTTTCAAAAATATTATCTTTGCAAAATTCCTTCAATTCACCAACGGTTCCGCCGAGCCCTTTTGGATATTGTTCGGTTATAAAAATTGGAATTTCAAGAATTTCAGCTGTTTTTAATAATTTTTTAGCGTTTTGAACTGCTTTTGCGGCACCTGTTGCAGCCACAAGCTTTTCCTGAATATCAATCATTAAAAACAAAGAATTTTTAGTGTCTAACATTTTCTTCCTATTCGCCCTTTTTTATTTGAGCTTCAATTTCTGCCAAAACTTTTTCAATGGTTGCTTCCTGAATTAAAACATTGTTCACTTTTATATACGGTGCTTTTGAAATTTCCCAATTTGTTGAACACACGCCAAGACAAAGACTGCTTGCAACTTCAACTTTGTCACCAAATTCTTTAGCCACAATTTCTTTTAATTTTGGCAAATACGCTGAATTTTTAACAAAACATGTTGTTCCTAAGCATACTTTAACACTAATCTTATCCATTCGACACCTATCAAAACTATCTTTTTATATTATACCCTATATTGCAGAAATGGTGCGAAATGTTGCAAAAAATTATCAATATTTGAAACAATTTAATTCATGGTCATCAACCACGCCAATAGCTTGCAAATAGGAATAAATGATAACGCTTCCAACATATTTCATTCCGCGTTTTTTCAAATCTTTAGAAATTAAATTCGACAAAGGAGTGCTAACAGGGATTTTATCATCCCTATTTTTAATTACTTTGCCTTCGGTAAAACTCCATATATAATTTGAGAATGAGCCAAATTCTTTTTGAATTTCTATAAAAATTTTAGCATTATTTATGCTTGATATAATCTTGGATTTACTTCTTATAATTCCTGTATTATCAAGAAGTTCGGCGATTTTTTTATCGTCATAGTTTGCAACTTTTTGAATATCAAAGTTATCATAAGCCGCTCTAAATGCTTCTCTTTTCTTCAAAACTATAATCCAAGCAAGACCAGCCTGAAAACCTTCCAAAATAAGAAGTTCAAACAGCTCTCTGTCATCATATTTCGGAACGCCCCATTCTTCATTATGATACTTCACATAAAATTCAGGTTGGTTTTTAACCCAAGAACAAACTTGCATAAATTATTTATCTAATTCCGCTTTTAAAAGTTTATTCAAAATCGCAGGGTTTGCTCTGCCTTTTGTTTCTTTCATAATTTGGCCAACAAAGAAACCGTAGAGCTTATCTTTGCCTGATTTATAATCTGCAACTTGAGCTTGGTTTTTAGCTAAAATTCCTTGGATAATAGCTAAAATTTCACCTTCATCAGAAATTACGCTTAAGCCTTTCTTTTCAACAAGAGCTTCAGCATCTTCGCCTGTTTTTAAAATATCAATAATCAAGCTTTTTGCAATGTTATTTGAAATTGTGCCTTTTTCAATTAACGAGAGAAGTTTTACAAAATTTTCAACAGTTAATTTTGTATCCGCAAGAGTTCCTTGGATTTCTTTTAAGTAAGCGCTGATTTCACCCATTAAGAAGTTTGTTGCAATTTTTGGGTTAACATTTAATTTAAGTGCTTCGTCAAAGAATTTAGCAATATCCATTTGAGCAACGATAACTTTTGAGTCATATTCACTCAAGCCTAATCCTTGGTATCTTTCAAGTTTTTGAGAAGGAAGCTCAGGCATTTGAGCGCGAACTCTTTCAATCCATTCTTCAGAAATTTCTAATGGCATTAAGTCCGGCTCTGGGAAGTATCTATAATCATGAGCGTCTTCTTTTCCGCGCATAGAGTTTGTTGTGCCTGAATTGTCGTCCCATAAGCGAGTTTCTTGAACAACTTTTTCGCCTGCTTCAACAAGTTCAACTTGTCTTTCAAATTCATACTCAATTGCTCTTTGAAGTGCTCTAAAGCTGTTTAAGTTTTTAATTTCAGCTCTTGTTCCGAATTCTTTTTGACCTTTTGGACGAATTGAAATATTTGCATCACATCTCATTGATCCTTCTTCAAGGTTGCCGTCGCAAACACCTATGTATCTTAAAATTGAGCGAAGTTCTTCCATATATTCTCTTGCTTCATCTGATGTTCTGATATCAGGTTCTGAAACAATTTCGAGTAACGGAGTGCCTGCCCTGTTCAAGTCAACTAAAGAATAAGCTGAACCGTATAATCCGCTTGCGCCTGCGTGAACTAATTTTCCTGCATCTTCTTCTAAATGAGCGCGAGTAATTCCGATTGTTTTATTTGAAATTTTAATGCTTCCGCCAAGGCAAATCGGTTCGTCGAATTGTGAAATTTGATAGCCTTTTGGAAGGTCAGGGTAAAAATATTGTTTTCTGTCAAATTTGCATCTTTTTGGAATTGTTGAACCAAATGCAAGTCCGCAAAGAATACCCATATCAACAACTTTTTCGTTTAATACAGGCAAAACACCAGGGAGCCCCATTGTAACTGCACCTGTTTCGGTATTTGGCTCACAACCAAACTTGCAACCTTCTAAACCGAAGATTTTTGTATTAGTTTTGAGTTGAGCGTGAACTTCAAGCCCAATCACCATTTCGTATTTTTCTTTTACTGCTTCAAAATCCATTTTAATACCCTTAAAATTCTATTTAAGTCTATTATATACTAAAAAAAGTTTTGCACTATAAAAAATAAGCAAAATTGACAATAACCCGAAAAAAAATTAAAATATCAATATGCTTCCAACAATTTATGAAGATACATATTTAGAACTAACAGATGAGATTTTAAAAGACATTTCTCAGTGGAGAAAGTCTATGATTCACTACATTAAAGATGAAAACCCCGAATTAAATTCTGCCATTATTGAACTTGCGAATAAAACTTCTCTTGACCCCAAAGCCCTTGCAACAGGCGCATATTTGGCATACAAATTGCTTGAAATTGAAGCAAACGGCGAATCAGGTTCAATTATTGAAGAATAATATTTTTGGTATAAAATGGCTATTAGATAGCATGCAGAAAGTTGAGAAAAGATTTTAATGGAAACAAATACTAATTCAAATATTCCATATGTCGCAAAGATTATGGAAAACATCCGTAAGGTTATTGAAGAAGACAGAGCTCAAAAACAACCTTTGATATTAAAAATTAAAGAAGGTTTTATATTCGAGATTGCAAAAAAAGCAATCGCTGCAAAAGATTATTCTTTTCTCGTTTCAATTGCAGGTGAATCCGCAAGCGGCAAAACAACTCTTGTAAACAACACTGCAAAAGCATGCATTAAGAAAAATGCAGATAAATTTTATTCGGTTGTTTGTTGCGATGACTACTATAAAGACGCATCAAAAGAACTTCAAGAGGCAGGAAGCTATGAAGAATTATTCAAAAGAGGTTTCAGCTTCGACACCCCTGATGCTATTGACATCGCAAAAATGAAAGAACACCTTATCGCGCTTAAGGGCGGTCAAGAAATTCATTCACCTGATTATAACTTTGTTACTTGCGAAAGCAAACCGAACGGGGTGCTCAAAAAACCTGCAAAGCTCATCTTGAATGAGGGCTTATATGTTCTTGATGAATCTTTAAGAGATATTATTGATGTTAAAGTTTACGTATACACACCTTTTGAAGTAATTAAAGACAGATGGTACAAACGTGCAATCACCAGAGGCAAAACAGGTGCTGCAGCTGATATGCAATTTAATGATGTTAACCAAACAGCATTCAGATACATCCGCCCGACAATGCAGCTTGCAGATGTTGTAATCAACGGTTTAACATCTCAAGAATATATCGAAGAAGTTGCTCAAAAATTTATTGAAGCCGTAAGAAGTGCCACAAGAAATTAACCGCTTATATCAAAACTGTGGTTATTTTTATCTTCAGCGTTCAAAATTGCGCCTAATTGCAGTGCTTGCATATCTGTTTTTTGAATTTTTTCAGCAACGGCGCCTGAGAAAACATCATCGTGATTTTCTAAATATTGTAAAACAGGTTCCCAAAGGTTACCAATGGCACCTTCAACTACTTTTTGAGCCTCTTTGGCAGTTCTGTTAGGGCTTATGACATTAAAGCCGAACGAGGATTTTATACTATAGTTGATTGCGTCTGCCATTTCTGACTCCTTTGTTGTCCTTACATGGTTATTTACGGATTAACGGGATAAAATCTTTAATCTATTTTGCAAATTTTACAATTTGTAATATTTCGATAAACACTCAACAAAATGGAGTAAATTTCTCCAAGCAAGGGTGCACAAGGAGCAAATTTTTGTATAATAAACATAAAGATAGGAATACTATGAGGTAAAAATGGCTACTGCAAACGGAAAAATAGTTCAGGTAATAGGCCCTGTTATTGACGTACAATTCGATGAAGGTAATTTGCCTGAAATATATGATGCACTTGAAATATATAATTCTGACGGACAAAAAACAGTGGCGGAAGTTCAACAACTGCTTGGTGAAAACACTGTTCGCTCTGTTGCAATGTCATCCACCGACGGGCTTAAAAGAGGAATGGAAGTTATAAACACGACAAATCCTATTAAAGTCCCGGTTGGAAAAGGTATTTTGGGAAGAATTTTAAATGTTTTGGGCGAACCTGTAGACAACGCTGGTGAAGTACAAGCAGAAGATTATTTGCCAATCCACAGAGAAAGCCCGAAACTTGTTGAACAAAACACGGATATCGAAATTTTAGAAACAGGTATTAAGGTTATCGACCTTTTAATGCCATATCAAAAAGGTGGAAAAATTGGGTTATTTGGGGGTGCAGGCGTTGGAAAAACGGTTCTTATTCAAGAATTAATCCACAACATCGCAATGGCGCACGACGGCGTTTCAGTATTCGGCGGGGTCGGCGAAAGAACTCGTGAAGGCAACGACCTATATAATGAATTTAAAGAATCAGGTGTACTGGACAAAGTTGCACTCGTTTACGGTCAAATGAATGAACCACCTGGAGCTCGTATGAGAGTAGGTCTTTCAACACTTACTTGTGCTGAATATTTTAGAGATGTAACGCACCAAGATGTATTATTATTTATTGATAACATCTTCCGCTTTACTCAAGCAGGTAGCGAAGTTTCAGCACTGTTAGGCAGAATGCCATCTGCCGTTGGTTATCAGCCAACCCTTTCTCAAGAAATGGGTGAATTGCAAGAGAGAATTACATCTACAAAAGACGGTTCAATCACATCAGTCCAAGCAATTTATGTGCCTGCGGACGATTTAACAGACCCAGCTCCTGCAACAACATTTACTCACTTAGATGCATCAACCGTGCTTTCTCGCCAAATTGCATCTCTTGGAATTTATCCTGCAGCAGACCCGCTTGAAAGTTCATCTCGTGCGCTTGACCCAAATATTATCGGCAAAGAGCATTATGATGTCGCCAAAAAAGTTCTTGAAACATTGCAAAAATATAAAGATTTGCAAGATATTATCGCAATTCTTGGTATGGATGAATTATCTGAAGAAGATAAACTTACGGTGAACCGTGCAAGAAAAATTCAAAAGTTCTTATCTCAACCATTCTTTGTTGCAGAACAATTCTCAGGCGTTAAAGGTAAATACGTAAAACTTGAAGATTCAATCAAAGGCTTCAAAGAAATTATTGAAGGTCGTCACGATGATATTCCTGAGCAAGCATTCTACATGGCAGGAACAATCGAAGACGTGCTTGAAAAAGCAAAAACTATGAAAGATTAATTAAATGAGTGATGAAAAAATTAAAATTAAAATAATCACGCACGAAAAAGTCGTTTTTGAACAAAAAGTCGACGAGATATACTCAATTGGCGTGGACGGCTCATTCGGTGTTTTGAAAGGACATATCCCTTTTATTACCCCGCTTGAAATTGGTGTTACAAAAGTTGTGGCTGATGGCGTACCTGAATTTATTGCAACAATGGGCGGCGTTTTCCAATTCAGCGATAACCACGCAGTAATTCTAACAGACACTGCTGAAGTTTCAGGCGACATTGATAAAACAAGAGCGCACGCCGCAAAAGAAAGAGCCGAAGCAAGAATTAACGCGCGCAGCACGGATATTCAAATTGAGCGAGCAGAACTTGCCCTTGCTAAAGCACTTGCCCGCATAAACGCCGCAGAGAAAAGGTTTTAAATTTAAATTAAAATTAAAATATAAAAAGCGCAAAATTACATTGCGCTTTTTTAATGCAAAAAATTGCTTTGGGAATAGTTTTTTAGCATTTTGCAATCATCTGAATTGACTACACCAAACACCCCAGCTCTACACTTTTTGTCTTATCTTTGTTTGACAAGGCGAAAAACTTGCTCTCATAATGCTTTCAAGCCTGATATTAATCCATGGATTTAGATCTTCTAATCCACCCCAAATGCTTGAAAAATTAACCTTTTCATTGATGAATGACTACTCCATTAAGGTTAATATCTATACATAAAGGAAATAAATATTACGAAATTTGGGGGATTTTATGAGAATCGGCGATTTTAAAAGAAAATCAAGAATCATTGTTGTAGATGACAATTATGATCACGCATCAGGAATCAGAGAACTGATTAACCTTGAAAACGATTACGAAGTTATTGCAAATGCAGCAAATGTAAATATTGCAGTTGCATTAATTAAAAAATATCAACCCGATTTGGTTTTGATGGATATGAATATGCCTGAAATTGATGGTATTACAGGTATTGCAGAAGTTGAAAAACTTGGGCTTGGAACAAAAGTTATAGCACTCACCGGCTATGATGACCCTGATTTGATTTTCCGCGCTATGAAACTCGGTGCAAAAGGTTACATTTTAAAAACTATGGCATCTCACCAATTAATTCACGCGCTTGACGAAGTAACAGCCGGAAAAATTTACTTACCAAATTCACTCGTTTCAAAATTCTTCCAATATTTCCAAGATTTCGAAAAAAATCCAAATATGCAAAATCAAGACGATGAAGAAAATCTTCTCAATTACCTTACAAGCCGTGAAGAAGAAGTGCTTGAACTTCTAACTAATGGTATTACATACAAAGGAGTTGCAGCTAAATTATTCATTTCCGAAACAACCGTTAAAACTCACGTAAACAACATTTTCCAAAAATTGCAAGTAAATGACAGAACGCAAGCGGTTTTATACGCAATCAACAAAGGTTTCACAAACAGAAGAAAAATTGCAATCTAATTAAGTACCCTGGGCATGGACGCGGTGCTGCTGACCCCCGGCTCCAGCAATCCCCTGTACCGCCGGGCCATCCGGGTCAGC
>JAFVOZ010000039.1 GCA_017505585.1 bacterium | reverse complement strand
GAGTAACGTAAGGTACACCCAAAATATCAGTTAACTTAATTAAATCAACAGGGTATTTCTGATAACCTTTAACATCAATTAAAATACCGTTAAACCCTTCCATTCTAAGCACCGAAACCAAAGTTTTTGAATCCAACTCAGAATATGCTTTATATTTTTTATCTAAAAATGAGCCTTTTATTGCGCCGTATGAATATTTAACTCTGTTTGTGTAAACCGAAGGTTTTGCAAGCTCATAATCATACATAGCATAAGAAGGTCTGCCCTCAGGAAAATCAAGATAAGGAAGAGTGAAAACTTTTATCTCGCCTGCGCTTTGAGATTCAATGTGTGCAGCAAGTGAAATCAAAGATGAAACTTCGTTTTTAATTTGCTTTTGTTTGTATGCGTAGTTATATGCAAAAGATGTTTGATCAAAGATAGCAACGATAAAAAGGAGTGAAATAAGCAGGGTGGTTAACCTGGTATTGTATTTTTTGTAGATTTTTTTCAATACCAAACACAAAGCAATAAGCGCAAAAAACGCAATAAATATGCTAATTCTGTTACACGAGCGCAATTGACTTAAACCAAAAAATGCGAAGTATGATAAAAAACCGCCTGAAACTGTGAGTAGTACAGAAGAAAGGGTTAAAAAGCCAAGTTTTTGAAAGCTATCAAACCTTGTTTTTCTAACGAATAAAAAGTTAAATAACAACACAACAAATGAAATTGAAAGCACAAAACCAAGAGATGCCATGGAACTTTCATTCACATAAAGCGATGTTTGATTGTATTTAGCTTTCATCTCAGCCAAAGGTTTAATGTTGTGGTTGTCAATCGGAAGCAACATATGCGGAACTTTAAGACCGTAATACTCCGTTTGAGCGTGACTTCTTTGCGTATAATTTTCAGAAGGATTGTTTTTCATATAGATTATATTTGGCAAGAAATTTAAAAACGTAAGAAACAAGAGAATAACAACTGTCATTACCGAGCTTAAAAAATGCCTGTAATTCTTGTGACAAAAATAAGCACTGAGCCCAGCAATCAACAAGAAAAACATAAAGAAAAGATTATAGTAAATAGAAGATAGGGCAACAAAAACAAGCAAAACATAAACAAAAACGGCTTTTTTATTGAATAAATCGAGCTTCCATTTGCCCTCTATTTTTTTAAAATATAAAGGTTTCTTTTGCCAGATATAAAAAAGAGCAAGCACCATTAATGGAATTAAAAAGTATGATGCAATAACCAAGTGTTTTACTTCTCTCAAAAAATGATAAGGAAGGAAAGAATATAAAACACTTGCACAAACTGCAATATTATTTGGTGTGCCCAGTTTTTTCAAAACATAAAGCGAAATTATTGAAGTTAAGAAAAATGTCAGGAAAAAATAAGCATTTACAGATGCTATAAAGTTAATTTTAAATAAAGCAAAAATCTTTAAAATAATTAAAATCAAATTTACATCCGAACCCGGAAATGCACCTAGATTAACACCCACCGGGGCAGACAATGAACCGACTTTGACAGTATCAAAAATTCCCCATTCGCCTGCAAAAAAAGTTTTAATTTGTGCAAAAAGCATTGTGGAATCCCAATTAAAATCAATTGGAATATTAAAATTAATTCCGTTAATTCCTGCAATTAAAACCAAGAAAAAATAAGTAATAAAAGTTACCGCAAAATAAGGTGCTAACTTTTTCCAAACAGTTTTCATTTTATTCGTATCCATATAAACAATATACAAAAATAAAAAAATGGTGGCAAATGTGTTACATTAGTTATTCTTGGAAGCTGAATTTTAGGTAAAATTCTTGTTATATTTCAAAATATATCTTAGAATAAAGTATCATCAAGGAGTACATTTTGACAAATATATATAACGGCAAAAGAGTTTTTATCACGGGGCACACAGGTTTCAAAGGAGGTTGGCTTACACTTTGGCTAACAGAGCTTGGTGCAAAAGTTTGCGGATATTCACTTGAGGCGAACACAAACCCTTCAATGTTTAAAGAGCTTAACATAGGGGAGAAAATTGAAAAATCGGTTATCGGAGATATTTTGGATGAAAACTTACTCAATTCAACAATCTCTGAATTTCAGCCTGATATTGTTTTTCATCTGGCAGCACAGCCATTAGTTAGAACATCCTACAAAGAACCTGTTTTAACATATAAAACAAATGTTTTAGGCACATTAAACGTACTTATTGCTGCAAACAATTGCGAAAACACCAAGGCGTTTGTAAATATTACAACTGATAAATGCTATGAAAACATAGAAATTCAAAAAGGATACACGGAAGACTGCCCTCTTGGCGGATATGATATGTACTCATCTTCAAAAGCTTGCGCCGAAATTTTATCTGCATCATTTAGAAATTCCTATCTTAAAGAAAGCGGCAAGATGGCACTTGCAACAGCGCGCGCAGGAAATGTAATAGGAGGTGGAGATTGGGCAAAAGATAGACTGATTCCGGATTGCATTAATGCAGTGAACAATAACGAGGCAATTTTAATTCGCAATCCAAACGCAATTCGCCCTTGGCAGTTTGTTTTAGAACCGCTTTCAGGGTATTTATTGCTTGGCGAAAAGTTGCTTACGGAAGGAGCTCGATTTGCCGAACCATTTAATTTCGGCCCCAAGGAAAACGAAGCTTTAAATGTCACAGAAGTCGCGGAAAACATCTGCAGAATATATGAAAAAGGGGAAATTAAAACAGATAAGCAAATTCACCCGCATGAAGCACAAATTTTAACCTTAAACACAGATAAAGCAAAAAAGATATTAGGCTGGACGCCAACATACACAAACCTTGAGGCAATTGAAAAAACCGTTGTTTGGTATAAAAATTTCTATGATAAAAAATGCAATATGTACGATTTTACAATTAATCAAATAAGAGAATACGGGGAAAAAATTACGTGGAGCAAGAATTACGCAATAAGGTAAAAAGCGCGGCAAAAGAATACTTTGATAAAATTATAAAGGACAAAAAAGAGCTTGAACGTATTCCTCCTTCAGGGAAAATGCTTGGCTTTGAAGAGCTTGAAAATATGATTGACGCCTCGCTTGATATGTGGCTTACATCAGGAAGATTTAATGATGAATTTGAAAAAGAGCTTGCAAAATATTTGGGCTCAAAATTCACCCTTACAACAAACTCGGGCTCAAGTGCAAACTTATTAGCATTTTCAGCCCTAACTTCATGGAAATTAGGGTGTAGAGCCTTGAAAAAAGGAGATGAAGTTATAACAGTTGCAACTTCATTCCCAACAACCATTAATCCGATATTACAGTATGGGATGATTCCTGTTTTTGTTGATTGCGAAATAGGAACATACAACATTGACCCGAAAAAAATTGAAGAAGCAATAAACCCTAAAACAAAAGCGATTTTTCTTGCGCACACACTTGGAAACAGTTTTGATTTAGACGCAATTATGCAACTTGCAGACAAGCACAATCTTTGGGTTATTGAAGATTCATGCGATGCTTTGGGCGGGGAATATAAAGGCAAAAAACTTGGCACAGTTGGACACATTGGAACGTATAGCTTTTACCCTGCACACCATATAACAATGGGGGAAGGCGGAGCCGTTACAACAAATGACGCCCAACTTTATAAAATTATTCGCTCAATCAGGGATTGGGGAAGGGATTGTTCTTGCCCAGGGGGGCAAGACGGAATTTGTGGAAAAAGATTTTCAATGCAACTTGGAAACCTTCCTTATGGTTACGACCATAAATACACATACTCACACATCGGATATAATCTTAAAATTACTGACTGGCAAGCTTCAATTGGCTGCGCACAAATTAAAAAACTCGATAGCTTTATTGAAAAAAGAACAAAAAATGCAAAGCTTTTAACAGAAAAATTATCCGATTTAAAAGATTATTTGATTTTGCCTGAAATTTGCGAAGGCTGCAAACCCTCTTGGTTTGGATATTTAGTATCAATTAAAGAAAACGAGAAATATTCAAAACAAGAACTTGTTGAATATTTAGAAAAAAATAACATTAGCACAAGGCAACTTTTTGCAGGGAATATCTTAAGGCAACCTATGTTCACAGAATCAGAAATCGAGTGCAGAATAGGAAGTTCAGGCATTATAAATTCAAAAAAAATAACTGAGGAACAATACAAAAAACTTCCTGTCACGGATTTTATTATGAATAACACGTTTTGGGTTGGCACGTATCCTGCACTCGGGGAAGTTGAAATAGAGAAAATATCAAAACATATTCATGATTATTTCAGGAAATAGTTTTTGTAAAGTTTTGTAAAACTTTGGCATTTTTTTACCTTTTCCTGCGTTATAGCAACACAACATTTGAGAGGGAAAAGAATGTCTATTGATAAAATCGGGGCAAAGGCAGAAATTGCAAAACCACAAGAAGTGAAAAAAGCAAAACAGCCAACAAGCAAGCAAGAGTTGCAAGTTCCGGAAATTACACCGGAAGCCAAAGAAAAAGTTAAAGCAACAAAAAATAACTTAATAGCAAATTATGCCCCTGAAATCGTGGGAGCAGCAGTCGGCGCAGGAGGCTCAGCATTTGCTGCATATAAAG
The DNA here is from genome assembly GCA_017505585.1 of bacterium. GTDB lineage: Bacteria > Cyanobacteriota > Vampirovibrionia > Gastranaerophilales > Gastranaerophilaceae > RGIG1918. The sequence continues at coordinate 1,543 of JAFVOZ010000039.1, read as the reverse complement.
TAAACGGTGCGGTAAAACCCGTAAAACAAGCTATTGCAAATGCAAAAGATACTTCAATTGAATTTGCAAAATTGGCAGACAATGCAAAATATGCAATTCTAAACCGAAGTGAAGCAACAAAAGAAATTGCTGATTTATTTTCAAATAAAAACTTTGCAACATCGGTTATGCTCAAACTTGCAACAAAATTCCCTGAACTAAAAGGCGAATTTGAAAGAGCAACAAAAGAAGACGGACAAGTGGAGGCATTTTTGAGCAAAGCAAAAGAATCTATTTCAACAGCTTACCCTGAAATGACCAAAAAAATTCCTGAAATTTTTGACGAAACAACACTTGAAGCAGTTAAAGAAGAATTAAAAAACCCTGAAACACTTGCAAAATTGCAAAAAATCACCAGCAACGTAATTGAAACAGGAAGAGCGCAAACCGCCGAATCACTAATGCGAGCAATAATGGAAGCTGAAAAAGTGTGCCCGAACAGCGTAAATGCAACAAAAGTAATCTCGGAAAATATATCAATAATCAAAAGAGAAATAAAAGATCCGGAAATAAGAGAAAATATCAGCAATATCGTGAAAAAATACGCGAGTGAAACAAATGTACTAAAAGACACTCTTAAAGAAACAGATTTTAAAGCAATGTTTGGCGAAATAAAAAGGCTTGATTTACCTGAAAATATCAAAGGTGACATTGCGGTCCTAGAAGACAATGTGCCAAAAATTATAAATTTACTTAAAGAAGCGAAAACAATGGGTTCTGCTACAGCAGATATCACAATTTGGATGAAAGATATGGACCCTGAAATTGCAAATAGAGTTGTGGCAATTATTGCAAAAAATGTAGGTACGCCAAGCGCAGAACAATTGTCAAATATGAGTAAATCAATGCTTGAAGAATTAAGCGAGGTTGTATCAGCAGACGCAAAAGAAGCCATAAAGGCAATCGAAGATAGCGTAAATACAAATAAAATTGCGGAAGAATTGGCAGACGCCGGAAAAAGAGCGAAAATTATTGAAATTCTAAAAAATGAATTAGGAATTTTAACAGGCGAAACCATTGACAATATAGGCACAAACACCAAGGCTGAATTACCTCAAACCGCAGAATTTCTAGAGAAATTAATTAAAACACTTTCATCGGAAGATGTTGTCGGAGAACTTACCAATAAGGAAACCGCAAGTAAGGTTCTTGCTGAGCTTCAAGAAGCACTCCCGAAAGAAATGGGCGCAAGCACCAAAGCTGCAAAGAAAAAATTAACAAATGAAACTCTCGATATTATCACCGGAGAACTCAAAACTTCTGCACCTAAAACAGGCAAAATTGTTGAAGATATGAGAATAGGAAGCAAAAAAATTCTTGAAATAATGAGAAACAACTCAGAAAAAGCAGATGGCGCGGGCAAAAAAATGCTAGGCAAAGTCAGAGAATATTTGAAAGATCCAAACCTTTCTCTTGCGAAAACAACAGAAGATAAATTTGACGGCATCTTGAAAAATGTGAACAAATATCAAAAAATAGCAATTGGAGCTTGCATGTTACTAAT
>JAFVOZ010000002.1 GCA_017505585.1 bacterium | reverse complement strand
TTGCTCTTTTCTTCCTTAAATCAAGAGATAATCTTGCAAGAAAATCAAGATATCTAATGTCATTGTTATTTAATAAAAAAGCTTTTTCTTGCGCGTTGTATGCTTCTTCGTATTTTCCTTGTTTCGTGTAGCAAAGCGCTAAATTCCAATATACAGCAAATGCTTGCGGGTTAATGGATAATGCTCTATTGTATGCAGCTTCTGCTTTATTATACATTTTGTACTGAACATAAACTCCGCCTAAATTTGACCATCCCACTGTTGAATTTGGATATTTTCTTACATAAGCTTCAGATTCTGCAATTTTTGAATCTTTAATATAGTCTGTGTGTTGGTTTAGGAAATCTTGCTTTACATTATAAAGCCATTTTAGTGTCGTAATATCTCTTGAAGATAATGCTTGTCTTTGTGTGATTGAAGTTGTCTGCGGATACATTATATCGCCTGTGCTTGAACTATGCCCTTCAATTCCAAGCGCGTGACCTACTTCATGGAGCGCAACAGAGTAAACAAAATTTTCTAATTTTGGAGAATATGGTACTTGTTTGAGTAAAATTTTTGCGTGCGTAATTTCACCGTTGCTTGTATTTTTGCTTGTAATTCCAACAGAGCTCCCTGGTAAATTTGAAGAATAACCAACAATAATCCCTGCGTTTGGTCCGTTTGCGTGTGCAAATTTGACAATTCCGCCTGATGAATTTTGCCAAGTTCTAAAAGCCTCAATAATTTGGTTTCTGTATCCACTATCTTCAACATAAACTGTAATCGGCATATTCTTCCAAATTACCGCTTTCCCTGAGCTGCTCAACGCTCTTTCAAGATAATGATTATCTGCTGCTTGTCCTTGAGGTGTAAATATAAACAATGCAAATAAAATAACTAAACAATAAAAAATCTTTTTCATTTTTTGATTATAGCTTTTTGAGCAAGTCTAATCAAGCGGTGAATGATTTTTTTCTTTGATAAATTTTGCAATTTTCTTTGATTTTACTTTCCATTTAACGTGGTTTATATTGTTAAATTTAATTAAATTTTCCTGTGTTTCCTTTATATTTGAAAAATCAATATAAAGAGGTAAATCATAGCGATAGATATAACCTGTTTTATTGTGCAGTACGTAATCATTTAAATTATGAGAATTTGGAACAATCGGAATAATCCCTTTTGAAATTGCTTTAATAAATTCTCTATCAAGCCCCGAATATTTTTTTAACGATAAATAAACATGAGTGTTGTCTTTAATTTTTTCATGTATTTTATATTTTTGAAACTTAAAAATTTTATTTATTATGTGTTCATTTTTTAGTGTTATTTTGTCGTCTATGTAAACATTCAGCGGTCGAACTTCGGATAAATTTTTTGGTAAATTGATTATTTTTTCTTCCGTTTTTTCAACATAATAAAAATTTGAAAGTCTGAATCCGTGTTTTAGCAATGTGTCTGCTAATTGTTTTGAAAAACAAATAGTTTTAAAATTTCTGATTCTAAACCACCAAACAAGTTTTTTGGTGTGAATACAATCGGACATAGGGACAAAAATTGCGTTCTTTTGAATAAGATTATTTGCCGATTTTGTATCAAAAATTTCTCCCCAAACCACAACCGCACAATATTTTTTGGAATTAAACGGTGTATCAAAAAATTCTTTTTCCCAAGATTTCAAAATAATTTTTATATCTACAATAAAATCCTCACGCAAAATATTTAAGAAAAAATCGTGTCGATTTTTCAAAAACTCTCCCTCTGTTATCAAAAACAAAAGCCTCTTATTTTGCATATTGCCTCTAAAGTGTAAAGTAGTTGATTGATGTTGATATTACCAAATTTTTTTAGCATGTGCAATCTTAAATGCAAAAACCGCCCTTTGAATTAAAGAGCGGTTTTCCAAATTTGACGTTAACTACTATCTTAATGAAATTTTTGTATGAGCGCCACGTTTAACCAAGTTGATTTTGTCTTCACGAGCTAACCAGCCTATTCCCATACCAGCGAAAGCTTCATCTAAACTTAAGTCTTTTCTCATTTTAGTTGTTGTTACTTCGCCTCTTTCACTTAAATAGTTGTAAATTTGTCCTACTTTTTCAATGATTGTTTCTTGCATTTTCTGCTCCTTTTACTAACTACTATCGTGACAGAACTTTTACTAAGTTCAAATTTGTAATACAATTATATGCAGGTCAAAATTTATTGTAAATGGAGCATATGTATGAGAAAAATTGAAAAAGGAAAAGTTTGGCACTATAAAGATAATGTAGATACCGACGTTATAATTCCTGCAAGATACTTGAATACAACCGATTCCAAGGAACTTGCAAGCCATTGCATGGAAGATATTGATAAGACTTTTGCTAATGGTGTGAAAGAAAATGATTTTATTGTCGCAGGTGAAAATTTTGGTTGTGGAAGTTCACGTGAGCATGCTCCAATCGCAATTAAGGCATCAGGTATTCAAGCTGTAATTGCAAAGAGTTTTGCAAGAATTTTTTATAGAAATGCGATTAATATTGGACTTCCGATTGTTGAAAACCCGATTTTAGCGGATGAGGTTTCAGCTGGCGATGAACTTGAACTTGATTTAGATAAAGGTGTGATTAGAAATCTTACTAATGGCAAGGAATATACTTGTTCAAAATTCCCCCCTGAAATTCAAGAGCTAATTTCTGTTGGTGGTCTTGTGAGTTATACAAAAAAGAAAATGGGGGTATAAATGGCAACATATAATATTGCAGTGTTAGCTGGTGACGGCACAGGTCCTGAAATTATGACAGAGGCCGTTAAAGTTTTGGGGGCGGTTGAAAAGGTTTATGATATAAAATTTAACTTCGAACACGCGCTTATTGGCGGATGTGCTTATGACGAATTCAAAACTCCGCTTCCTGAATCTACTCTTAAGCTTGCTTTGTCATCTGATGCAACACTTCTTGGTGCTGTTGGAGATTGGAAATATGATACACTTCCGCCCGAAGTTCGTCCTGAAAAAGCACTTCTTGGCATAAGAAAAGGAATGGGGCTTTTTGCAAATTTAAGACCTGCAATAGTGCTTGAAGAGCTCGTGAACTCCAGTCCATTAAAGCCTGAAATCGTATCGGGTGTTGATATTATGATAATCCGAGAGCTTGTGGGTGATGTTTATTTTGGCGAGCCAAGAGGTATCGAAGTTAAAGATGGTAAAAAAATCGGTTTTAATAATATGATATACACCGAAGATGAAATTAAAAGAATTGCAACTGTTGCATTTGAAACTGCAATGAAAAGGAGTAAAAAACTCTGTTCGGTAGATAAAGCAAACGTACTTGATGTTTCAAGGCTATGGCGTGAAATTATGATAGAAACCGCAAAGGAATACCCCGAAGTTGAATTAACGCATATGTACGTGGATAATGCAGCTATGCAGATTATTCGTGCCCCGAAACAATTTGATACGATTGTGACGGGTAATATTTTTGGCGATATTTTATCGGATGAAGCATCAATGCTTGCCGGTTCTCTTGGCCTTCTTCCAAGCGCAAGTCTTTCTAATGATAAAAAACTTGCAATGTACGAGCCAATCCATGGCTCGGCACCTGATCTTAAAGGTAAAAATGTCGTTAACCCAATTGCAACAATTTTATCTGCAGGTATGATGCTAAAATATAGTTTTGATATGGATTCAGCTTATAATTTGATTGAAACCGCTACAAAAAAAGTGCTTCAGGCGGGCTACAGAACTCAAGACATAATGTCTGATGGTTGCAAGCTTGTCGGTACTTCCGAAATGGGCACATTGATTGCAAATGAAATTCTAAATAAATAGATATACAAGTACGCATTAAAAAAACCGCCTCGCAAAAGGCGGTTTTTTTAATATTCAATATTTTTTATTTAATTAACATTGATTTCAAGACTTCAGCTGCATTTTTTTCATGGAATATTGAAACATCAAGTTGTTGTTTTGCGCCTTGTTTTGGTACAAAGTAAATTGTCGGGAAGCTGTGAATTCCATATTCATTAACCAAATCTTGGTTTTCAGGTGCGTCGCAATTTACATAAGCTGCCACAAAGTTTTCTTTGAAATCTTTGCTTTTGATTATTTTAGCAAAGTTTGGGGCAAGCATTTTGCAGAATTTGCACCAATCAGCATAGAATAAAACAACCATTGGTTTGTCTGATTTTTGTGCTTTTGCGTAAGTCATTTTCTTTGCAAAGCTTTTTGAGATTGTGCGTTGAATTAAAGGTTGCTTGTTGATTGGTGAATTTAGATCAAACACACCGAGTTTTAAACCTATATAACTGGTTAAAATTGTTGAATAAAGTGCTAAAACAAGTGTTACTATAAGCCACACTTTACAACATTTTTTTTCTTTTTTTTCTGTTTCCATAATTAATAACTCCGTTGCTACAAGCTTATAATAAACTTTTTTTTATTATTTATCAAGATTTTTTTAATTATTTTCCGCAACAATTTTTATATTTTTTGCCGCTTCCGCAAGGGCAGGGCTCGTTTCTGCCAACTGTTTTTGCTTGTAGTTCGATGTTTTGTTTGCTTTCAATTCTATCTATTTCGTCAAAAATATCTTGGAATAATTTTGAATTATACAAAACAAGTGTTGGAGAAAATCTTTTTCCCGAAAGGTAATCCGGTTTATATTGTGTTGTTAACTGTTCTTTGCTTTCAATTTTTTCACCCGTTGCTTCGTTGAATATTTCAAGCGCACCTTTATTTATTTTGAATGCTTCTTCAATTACACTTAATGGAATTTTGTCTAAATTCAAAAATTCAACAACGCATTCTTTCCAGTTCTTAATTTTGTGATTTTCGTTTTTGAATATTTCAAAAAATGTGCCAAGATTTGGAATGATAAAAATTCCAAGTTCGTCATCAACCCAATAACCCACGTTGTAATCCGCTTTATGCGCAGAAAATCCGCCCGCCAAGTTATCAAAAGTATTATCCGAAACGCTTTCACTCTTTAGCTTTTCAATGTCTGCATATTCAAGTGAATAATTGTCTGTCAGCCAATTTTCAAGCTTGTCGCCTTCCGGGAGTAGATTATGGTGATAGAAATTAAAATGTTGTAAAAGTCCGTCTGCTAGCTTATTTGATGTTATTGTGCAGTGAGAACCGGTGCATTTTACAAAACTTTTTGTCATAACATCTGATATTTCTTCGAATTCTTTGAATTTTTCCTTGTTATCCCAATATATTTTTTTAGGATTTTTTACAAGATGAGATATGCCGTTTGATAGTGCAATAAAGCATTTTGAAGAAGGAATGACCGTTAAAATATCAAGCACAAAATATGTGTCGTTAAATTTAATTACCCTTGCTTCAATATAATCTTTTTGCCCAAGCCCTCTAAAATTTGAGGTTTTGGAAAGTGTTGTTAATTCATATTCCTTTTCATTTACCAGTGAATTTACGCAAAGCGAATTTTGCTTAATTTTTGTTACTTGGAAAATACTTGTAAAACTATCTGCAAAGGCGTCGCATATTTTTTCATCTAAAAGTTTTTCGTCTTTCAAATAGTTAAAAGGCGACATTCCTGTGTGCATTCTTGATTCAAAAAGATAAAAAAACATAATTTGTGTTAATTCTTTTTGAGTTGAAATTTGAATTTCGAATCTTTTAATAAAGTCTTCGAAATCTTTTCCGAGTTTTTCATTGAATGCCATCAAATCAAGTGTTTTATGCACTGATTCGCTTATTAATTGTATATCTTCAACAATTCCCATTAACTCCCCCTGATTTTAACATTCAAGCCTTTTATCCACAAAGAAAAGACCTGTAATAAATGCAATTATACATGAAATTATAAGCACTAATTCAACATTTGTTGCTTCTGCAATATAGCCGAAAGGCACAAGCATAAGTGCTGCAAGCCCCCACGAGAATCCTTGTGTAACGCCTGATACAACCGCTCTATGCTCAGGCATGTTTTTTTGCGCCAAAACAACGGTTATGCTCACTGATAAAAATATAAAAAATCCCATAAAAATAAACACTAAAAGCCCCAATATTTTAGAGAATTGAAGCGTCCATATTGCAAGTAGCATTAACGGCAAAAGAATAATAAATGCGTATTTTATAAGCATTCTTGCGCCGATTTTTTTCTCAAATATTGTGCTCAACATTGTGGCAATGCCTGCCGTTAAGAAAAATACCGTCACAATTGCACCGGTTTGAGATAATGAAAAACCGTATCTTGCAAGAAGAAACGGGAAATATGTGGCGCATGTCATACTTACCATAGATTTAACAACAGAAATCCAAGTAAGGTTTAACATGACAGGTGATGAAAACACCTCTTTCATTAAATGTAAAAAGTTTTCTTTTGCAGTGGATACTGCACTTTTTGGGATTTTAGGTAACATGAAATACATTAAAAAAGCACACACAAGCCCAAATATGGTAAGTGCGAAAATGTAATTTATTCCGAGTTTTTCAACGAGCATAGAAGAAACATAAGGACCTATGGCGTATCCGATTGTTCCTGCCCCTAAAAATATCCCCATATATTTTGTAAGGTCTGAATTTGCTTTTGTGTAAATTGATATCATTGCAGTTACTTGCGGGTGAAAAATCGCATTTCCGATAACTCCTGTCATAAAAAACGCAGCAAGCGCAAGAGTGGTTTTTGATGTAATTGAAAGCGGAATAAAGACTGATGACAAAATAAGCCCCCAAAACATAAAAGTTCTGTGTCTCATTTTGTCTGCAAAAAAGCCGAACAGCGGCTGCAGCATTGATGAAAATAAATGCCCAAGTGCTATAATGACACTTATTGTTGCAAGTGTCATTCCAAGTTTTTCAACCAAATATGGATATAGAGGCACCATTGCAGATGAAAACACATCAACTGCAAAATGTCCAGACGAAAGTAAAAATATTGAGTTTTTGCTTGTTTTTTCCATTGTTAATGCTTAAAGTGTCTAATGCCTGTTGTTATCATTGAAAGCCCGTATTTATCGGCTGCTGCAATCACATCGGCATCTTTAATGCTACCGCCTGGCTGAATTATCCCTGCAATTCTGTTTTGAACCGCAACTTCGACATTGTCAATTGCCGGCAAGAAACCGTCAGACGCTACAATTGCGTCTTTTGGGCTATCGCATACTCTTTGAAGCGCAACCTCGAGCGCCCCCACTCTGCTTGTTTGTCCTCCGCAAATTCCAAGAGTTCTTAAATCTTTCGCAATAACAATTGCGTTAGATTTCACGTGTCGAGCCACCTTGAATGCAAAAATCATATCTTCAACTTGTTCTTGAGTTGGCTTTTGCTTTGTCACAACTTTAAAGTCTTTAGGATCAAGTTCTTTCGTGTCTTTTTCTTGAACAAGCACCCCAAATGGTGTGTAGTGGTATTCTTTCCCTTGAGTGTTTTTAATTACTTCAAGCGGTGTGTTTAATTTTATAACTCTCAAATTTTTCTTTGTTTTGAATAATTTAATTGCTTCGTCTGAAAAATCAGGTGCCACAATAACTTCTAAAAACATTGCCGTTAATTTTTTTGCAATTTCTTCATTTATTGGTTTTGAAAATGCAACAATTCCGCCAAATGCGCTCAATGGGTCGCAGTCTAACGCTTTATCCCAAGCTTCTTCCATTGTTGGCGCAAGTGCCACTCCGCATGGGTTTGTATGTTTTATAATTGCACAAGCGCAAACATCAAAAAAGTCCGAAACAATGTTTATTGCCGCCGTTGTGTCTAAAATATTATTATACGAAAGTGCTTTTCCGTTTAGCACCTCATAATCTATAAATTCTTCGCCTGTGTTTTTGTATAACCCTGCTGCTTGGTGCGGGTTTTCGCCATATCTTAATTCACCTTCTTTTTCAAGGGTTAAATGCTCAAAATCTCTTAATTTTTCATCTTTCAAATTTGCACTTAACACGTCATAGACAATTGCATCATAACTTGCTGTCTTTTGGAACGCTTTTAATGCGAGTTCCGAGCGTTTTTCAATTGAAATATTTTCAATATCGATATCGTAATCTTTTGGATCAGATATCACTATAACATTTTGATAATTTTTAGCACCTGCTCGAAGAAGTGCAACGCCTCCGATATCTATATTTTCTTGCAATGTTTCAATATCAATATTTTTCCCCAGATAATTTTCGATATGATACAAATCAACTGCAACAAGGTCAAAAGCGGGGTAATTTAAGTTTTCTCGCTCACCTTCTTTTGCTAAAATTGATGCAAAAATATCAGGATGTAAAGATTTCACCCTTCCGCCAAGCAGTTCTTCAAAACCTGTAATTTCTGATGAATTTATAACTTTAACACCCGCTTCAATTAAAGTTTTTGCAGTGTTTCCCGTTGCAACAATTTCCCACTTTAAGCCTTCAAGTTTTTTTGCAAACTCAACTATGCCTTCCTTGCAGGAAACGCTTAAATATGCTCTCATACCTTCTCCCTGTGTTGTATTTGTTATTCTTCGGAAGCAGATTCTTCGCTATAGCCATACCAATCGCACACGCCATCTTTGCAGAATCTGTTTTCAATTTCTTTCATTATATCATAATTGGTCATTTCGAATGAAATAGGCGTAATTGACACTCTATTGTTACGAAGTGCCGCAATATCTGTTCCGTCTTCTTCATGCTTCGTTGTAAGTTCGCCCGCCATCCAGTAATAAACTTTTCCTCTCGGGTCAACTCTTTTTTCGTAAGCATCCGTGAACATTTTTGTTCCGAGTTTTGTAATTTCAACCCCTGCAACATCTTCTTCAAGTAACGCGGGAGTATTTACATTTAAAATTGTTTTCTTTGGAAATTTCATTTTTTCAACTTGCGGCAAAAGTTTGCGCACAAAATTTGCAGTTGAAACAAAATACATTGACTCAGGCGACATGCTTGCAAGAGAAACCGCAATTGCAGGATAACCAAGCATCGCGCCTTCCATAGCGCAACTTACTGTTCCTGAATATAAAATATCAATGCCAAGGTTTGGACCATGGTTAATGCCTGAAATCACAATGTCCGGTTTTTCATTTTCTTCCAAAATGGCGGCAATGCCCATTTTAACACAATCACCGGGTGTGCCGGATGTTACCCAAACTCTTTTAGCTCCGAATTTTGATTCTAATTCTTCAACACGAAGCGGAGTATGCAAAGTAAGTGAGTGACCTGCCGCAGAGCGTTCTCTGTCTGGTGCGACCACGTATACGTCATGTTCTTTGCTTAACACTTCAATTAAGCATCTGATGCCGATTGCTGCAATTCCGTCATCGTTTGAAATTAAAATTTTCATATTCAAAATCCCGTAAGCTATCTATTATATTTACATTATACCATAATTTGCTAATTTATGAGATATGCGCTAAAATATAGTACATAAATTTGATATAGGAGAAAATGAAATGGCAAGAATAGTTAGACCTTCATGGGCTATTAGATGTTCAAATTCAGCTTGTAAAGAGCTTTTTGAAGTTGTTCAACTTGAAGAAGGAAAACAACAAGAAGTTATTTGCCCAAAATGTGGCGAACATTATTTATATCCACCTGCAAAAGAAGAAGAAAACTAATAATTGGATAAAAAATACAATACTTACAATAAATTTTTAAAAGATAAATTCGGCGTCAAAGTTCATAAACTTATTATTGACGCCGGTTTTTCTTGTCCGAACCGTGACGGCACAATATCGACTGACGGTTGCATTTTCTGTGATGAAGTCGGAAGTTTCGGAAGTACTCATTCAAACTTGCTCTCAATCAAGGATCAGATTTTAGAAGGAATTGAAATTCTCCCTAAAAGATTCAAAGCGGAAAAATATATTGCTTATTTTCAAGCCTTTTCAAACACCTATAAACCTGCCTCAGAACTTGAAAAAATATATAACGAAGCCTTTGTAGATGATAGAATTGTAGGAATTTCAATCGGAACTCGTCCGGATTGTATTGATGAAGAAAAAGTGGAAATAATTTCCAAATTAAAATTCCCTCAAATAGAGCTCGGGCTTCAATCAATCCATAATGATACCCTTAAATTAATCAACCGTGGGCACGATTTTGACTGTTTCTTGCGTGCTTATGAAATGATAAAAAGTGCAGGAATAAATGTCTGCGTGCACACAATATTTGGTCTTCCAAATGAAAATCGTGACATGATGCTTCAAACAATCGAAAAGCTTGTAGAGCTTAAAATTGACGGAATAATTTCCATATGCTAACAGTTCTAAGGGGTTCAAAACTTGCTCAATTTGCAGATAAAATAGATGCAATGTCCGAAGAAGATTATTGTAATTTGGTTTGCGATTCTCTTGAGATTTTGCCTCCTGCTACAACTATTCAAAGGCTTGCGGGAAGCGGTTTAAAATCTGAGCTCATTTCGCCTCTTTGGATTGAACACAAATTTCATACAACAAATTTAATTGATAAAATAATGTTGCAGAGAAATTCTTATCAAGGTTTAAAATATCAAGCTAGATAATTCTATTTCCGCCGCTTTTAAAATATTTCAAGCGAACTTCAAAGCTTCTTATATCTTCTTCAAAGTTTGCTGCTCGCGCAAGCTCGTATGCTCTTTCTAAAAATAAAGGGTCGTTTTCCGAAACAATGCAGGCTTCTTTTGCCCAAGTCATCGCTATTTCCATTTTGCCCATAATTTCATAAGATTTCGCAATTTGAGAATAATATTTTCCGATTCCGGGGCTCAATCTGATTGCTGTTTCAAGATGCTCAATTGCTTGTTCGGGTTTATTATTGTCGTTTAAAATAAGCCCTGCAAAATAATAAACTTCTGCGTTGTTTTTATCTAAATCAATATATTTTTTAAGCTCCGCATAAGCTTTTTCATATTCTTTTTCTCTGTAATAAATTCTTGCTTTAGAGTTGTATATTGCTAAAATTCTATTATTGATTTTCTCCAATCTGTCAATCAATTCCCAAGCGTTTTTAAAATCGTTTATATCTATGTATAAATCCGCGAGTTCAGACATAAATTCAATAGAATTCGGAGAAATTTCAAGCCCTTTATTATATATTTCAATTGCCCTTGCTGCGTGTTGCATTTGCTTATAAATTTTACCTAATGTTGATATTATAAGCGGGTTTTCAGGGTTTGAACGAAGGAGAATTTCGAGTTGCAATTTTGAAATTACCACATCACCTTCCGAATATGAAATTACGTATTTTAAAATTTTTGAATCTTCGTATAATTTTGAGTCTATTTGGAAACTGTCAAGTATAATTTTTGCTTTGTCAGATTTTCCGATTTTATGATTTAGCCAAGCGCAAAGAAGCTTTCTGGAATCAATATCTTCTTCGTTTTTTGCAAGTTCGATGGAGCGATTTACGGCAATTAATGCCTCGTCGTACCAGAAATTTTCAATGTAGGCTGATGCAAGCTCATAATAAACTTTGTCTGATGTCGGGTTAAATTCAAGTGCGCGGAGGTAAGCGTCAATTGATTTTTGATATTCTGCTAAATTAAAATAGGTGTATCCCAAGCGAAATTCAACCGCAAAATCATCTTTCAAATTTTTTGCTTTAAGCAGTAAATCAAGTGATAGATTAAAGTTATTTTCTTCGATTGCAATTTCTGCGTAATCTAAAAGTGCAAGCCTGTTTTCAAGATTTTTTTCCAGAATTTTAATAAGAATATTTTTTTTATCATCAGTAAGTGATTTTGATAAAATGTACATTAAATCTTCATTTTCCTTGTATTCGGGCTTTAGGTCATTCCACACTGCTTGAATTTTTGCATATTTTTTAAGC
>JAFVOZ010000038.1 GCA_017505585.1 bacterium | reverse complement strand
GGTGTTAAGTGGTGAGTTTTACCGTGGCGTGGCATAAAAGCAACTTTTTTGCCTTCAATTGTTCCGACTGCAATTTTATCCGAAGTTGCGCCGTATGGTGTTTCTATTTCATATTCTTCGATTTTATCCAAGAAATCGTAAAATCCGCTTCCTCCGAAAATGCCTATTGTTGCCAAATTTTCCACAGCTTGTGCCATATAAACCCCCTATAATACAGTATTAATCTTTGTTTTAAATTTTTCAATTATCGATGAGTATGAATTCAATTGCTCAGAAAAAACATTAAAATTTTCTGAGATAACCTGAATTTCTCCTCGTCTTACTAACATTTCGAAACCTTTATAAATTCCCAAAGTTATATAATTTACAATATTATCATAATTATTGAATTTTGTTTTATATTTTAAGTTTTTTTCATTTAATTGAACAAGCAATTTTTCAATTTGCTTGGTTACAGCTTTTCTTCTTTGATATTCTTTCCCTGCTTTTTGAGCAAGTTCTACCAATTCTCCAAAGTCTTTATTTGCTTGGTCCAATATTTTGATTAATTCGTTTTTATTATTTTTAATCGGTGCTATGTCTAAATATCTTTCGGGAAATTCTATTTTTTCGGGCATTTTTGTTATTTCTTGCGCAACATCGGCAAGTGGAATATTTTTAAAGCCTGAAATTTCTGCGCCACCTGTGGATGAATTTATAAGTTCAATTTGTTTTCCGAAAAGGCTAAAGTTTTGTTTGGCGTATGCTTCGTGGTGTTTTATAAATAACGCGTAAGCGGTTTGAGTTGGCAGGTTTTCACCGTTTTGTCCTTTAACTGTGTATAAGTTTTGGTTCAGAGTTTGTATATAATTCTCCGCAAGGCTTCTTGAATATTCATCATTCACTTTTTCGTTTCCCAAAAGCCCCAAGAAATATTTTTCTTTATCTTTCGGCACAATTGTATATTTTTTTTCATTTTCATCAAATACGCATTCTAAATCCTCGTAAGCACTGCCTTTTGCGTAGCATGCAGCATCGGAGTATGCGAGGTCTTGTCCAAGGAGCACAATTTTATTAAAATCCATAAAATCTGCCATAATAAGTGCCATAAAAGTCACTGTTCCGCTTGTCGAGAGTTTTAGGTGACTGAGTGAAAGTGATTTTAAAATCCAATCATTTAAGAAATTGTTTTGAGATAAAAATGTGATTTTATTTTTTGTGTTAAGGTTCCAAGTCGAAGTGTGTGTAAATGGTTCTGCAATAAGGGTTGTGTCCGATGTATCGCAATCAATTAGCTGACCGCTTGTATCTCTTGGTTCTGTGATAAATAAGAAATCCGCGGTTATTCCGTTGTTTTTGAGGGTTTTATATGAAGCACCAACGGAAAAGATTATAAATTTTTCTCTGTTATTCTTTAGTATTTCAATATTTTTTGATAAACTTGGTCCTGCTCCTGCAATGAGTGCAACTTTGCCTTTCCCTTTGCCTTTAAAATCAGAAACAATGTATGACTTTTGCATTTTTTCCAAATTGTCCAGTGAATTTAATATGCAATTTTCGCCAACCTCTATAATCATTGCTTCTTGTGCGAAGTGTTGCCCGTGAGAGTATTCAATTTCTTGCGCAACTTTGTAAATATCTTCTTTGTATGCAAGATAATAAGAATTTAAGAAAGAAACATTTATTTTTGTATTTTTATCTGAAATTTCCCCCAAGATATCGCTCAGATTTTGCAGATTGTCTGTAATTTTCAAATTATGTTTTTTGAAATATTCACTAAAATCAACCATTTCAAGTGCACATCTTAAAATTTCAGTATTTCTTTCAAAAAGGATAACTTTTCCTTTTGTGCGTGATATAAATTCATCCAAAAGATAACCAAGCCCAACGCCGTATACAATTTGTACGGAATTTTCAAGTTCAATTTCTTGGACTTTGTCTACAATATTTTTTGCCTCTTCAACGGCTCCTGCCTCGGAATGCAGAGGATAGCCGTTTACAAACAAGTTGTATTCTCCATTTTTATTTTGCCCAAGTTCAATATTTTGTTTGATATCTGTTAGTGTGTTTATCGTTTTTGCAAGGTTTGGATTTATGTGGGCAAGATGCTTGAGATTTTCTTCCAGAACTTTATTTTCCATAGTCAATATGGTAACATTATCTTGAATTAGTTGACAAACTTGTTGAGTTTTCTTAAAAGAAGAATATGAAAAAAATCTTAGTTTTAATCTTTATGCTTTTTGCTCTTCCGGTGTGTGCCAGCGAATATGATATCGACGCTTATTATAAGCATTACGAGGCACTTCAGCCTGCGGATTTTGAATATATGTTCGGTATTGATTCTCACCAGAGTGAAGATTATTTGAAATATAACGCGTCTCCGTATCCTCTTCTTCGAACAGCGGTTAATTTTGTGTTTAAAGGCACAATTATTCCTCCGGGGTATTATCTTCTGACACCAAGAGAAAAAAACGGGAAAGATTATGTTTTATTCAAACAAGAGGGGAAGGTGAAATATGTTATTCCTGTGTTTGATAAAAAGGCGGTAAATCCTACATTTTATGATAAATATATTCCGCAACCCAAAAAAACTTGGTGGGATAAGGTTGTTGATTTTGGGAACAAATTTGTTTCAACAACTTCAAAGCAATCAAAAAGAGCGGCAATTCCAAAAGCTTATATAGATGTCAATCAAATAGGGCAGGATTTTTGGGAAGTTATAGTGTATTATGGTTTAAGCAAATACTATTTACTTTTTGAACAAAAATAAGGGCGAAATGAAAAAACTTTTAATTTCTTTATTAATTCTTTTTTGTGTGACTCAAACTGCACACGCAATCAATAATGCGCAACAAGAATTATCTCAAATGGATAAAATTAAAATTACTTGGATAATTAAAAATATTGAAAAAACAGCAAATAAAAGAGAAATAGATAAGTTTAAAACCTATTATTCAAAAGATTTCAAAAATTGGGATAATTTCGGGCATAGCGAATATTTTTCAATGTTGGAAGAAACTTTTAACAGTTATTCAAGCATAAAATATAATATAGATGTAAAAGATATTCAAAAGACCAAAAACGGCTTGGTTGAAGTACATTTAGAAGATAAAACAACGGCAATTGTGAAAGAACCAAAGGAAAATTTTTCAAACGGTCATTTAAGAGGGATGTCTGAATATTATCTTTATTTCAAAAAAGATCCTCTGTATGGTTGGCAAGTTATTAAAGATAAAGTTGTCAACGAAACCACATTTTTGACTTACGGCGAGGCAACAAATTCTTTCATTGAATTAAATGCCCCCGAAAGCATAAAACCGGATGAAGAATATACAATAGGGCTTACCGTGCAGCCATTAAGCAAAGTTTTTGTGATAGCAGCACTTGGTAATGAAAAAATTGTGAATCCTCCGGAAGGGTCGCAGCCAATATTTAGAAAACTTCCACCGGATGGCATTTTAGAGAGAATTGTGCGCTCTAATAAAATCGGCAAACACGAATATGCAATGGCATCAATTGGTTTTACAAGAGCTAATGTTGCGGATGATTTTTCATCGGTTAGTTTTAGAATGTCCGGTTTGGCATTTGTTTTAAAAAGAATAAATATGAATATGCTTGCGGAAAATGAGGTAAAATGAAGCCCAAATCTCCAAAAGCTTTTGTTTTTTATATAATTGCAACAACTGTTTTATTTTTGTTTTTAAGCACGGTTCGAGATTTAATCATAAAAAATAAAGCTTATTTTTTAACTGAAGTTAACCCGATTTTTCAAATTGTATACGCCGAAAACTCTGGCGCGGCATTTAGTATGTTTGAAAATTTTGCCAAATATTTTGGCTACATCGGCATTATAGCTGTTGTTGTTTTTATGCTTTGTTATGTCTATAAAAAAATATTATTTGAAAATAAAATAATGATTATAACCTCTGTTTTATTTACGGCAGGAGTTTTAGGAAACACTGTTGAAAGGCTGACTTTAGGTTATGTTATAGATTACATCAAACTAAGTTTTATAAATTTCCCTGTTTTTAATTTGTTTGATGTTATGATTACGATATCAATAATTCTCTACATTTTATATGTTTTATTTGGTGAAGAATTTTTCAAAAGAATTAGGAAAAAAATATGATAATTGAGTTAACGGAAAATTCAATAGGTAAAAGACTCGACTCTTTTCTCCAAGAAGCACTTAGCATTCCAAGAGCTTATGCTCAAACTTTAATTTCTCAAAAAAAGATTTTTGTAAACGGAGAAAATAAAAAAAGCTCTTATAAAATTGCTCACAGAGATAGTATCCAATCGATTGAAAATATTGAATATGTAGTTCAAAAACCAACCTTGAAGGCGCAAAGAATCCCTCTTGATATAATTTTTGAAGACGAGCATATGCTTGTTATCAATAAACCGAAAGGAATGCTCACTCATCCGACTTCTTATGATTCTTCGGATACTTTAGTAAATGCACTTATGGGCTATCTTGGAGAAAATTTATCAACACTTGGCGGAGATATGCGCCGTGGGATTGTTCACAGGCTTGATAAAAATACGGCAGGGCTTTTGATGGTTGCAAAAACTGACGAAGCACACATTAATCTTCAAGAACAAATCAAATCTAAATCAGCAATCAGGAAATATTTGGCAATTGCGCTTGGGAATTTCAAAGAAGACGGTGGAATTATTACAAAGCCGATTGCAAAAAATTTAGGAAATACTGTCAAAATGTATATTCCAAAAAATCCTGCAGAAGGTCAAGAAGCTAAAACCACATTTCATATTTTAGAAAAATTTGACGGTGCGGCATTTATTGAGCTTGAGCTCGCAACCGGAAGAACACACCAAATTAGGCTCCACATGTCAAGCATTAACCACCCAATTTTCGGCGATACTTTATATGGAGCAAAAAGTTTCCAAAAATTTTCTAAAATTAAAACAACGGAACAAGTGCTTATGAGCTATTATCTTAAATTTAAGCATCCGATAACAGGTATTGATATGGAATTTAAGCTGAACGAAGACAAGTGGGATAAAGATTTAGTTAAAGTACTTAAAATTTTAAGAGGGAATTTATAATGAAGAATTTTTATTTATTGATAGCGCTTATTATTTTTGTTGTGGTGATTTGGGCAATTTTTTGCACACAAGTATTTTTGAATTACGCGCAAGCGGCACTCATTGTTTATCTTCTTGGAATTTTGACTGGCGTTTTGTTTATGGTCAGAGTTATAATTTCAAAAAATGCACACAATGATAATTGCAAAAAACAACTTGAAAAAGTTGCAATCAATTCAGACGAAAACAGTCTAAAAATTGAAACTTTAGAAAATAAAATTCAATCGCTTGAAATTGCTCTTAAAAAAGCACTTGAAGATAAAAACTAAACAATTTCGTTTTTGATTAATTCGGCTTTAATTTTATCTAAGCCTGCACGAATAATTCTTGAAATTCTTGAAGGAGAAATTTCGTATTCTTCAGATAAATCTTGTAATTTTTTTGCGTTGAAAAACTTTGCTTCAATTAAATCTTTTTCTCTTTTTGGAAGTTTTGAAATAGCATCTTTAATGGCGCATGAAAGTTGAAGAAACTCTGCGTTTTCTTCCGGGGTTTTCTTTTCATCGCGCACTTCAACGGGTTTATCCGCATCCATCATTTCATCTGTTGATAAAATTGTTTTATAAATAACTTCACGAAGTTCGGTGTTTCCGCCTTCGTCGAGGTTTACTTCATTTTTAACACCATGCCAGCGGTATCTTCTTCTCATTTCATTTCTGATTGCCCATTTTATGGCCGTAGAAAGATATGAGTCATTATATTGGTCAGAATTTTTACCTGATGTTAAAGTGTCAACTGTATGAATGCCAATATTCACAAGCTCTTCAAATTCAATCAAATGAGCAGAATTTAAGGACTTATACTCAACTTTTGCAATTTTGTTGACAAGCTCTAAATATGACCTAAGTCTAGCATTTTGTTTGATGTCTTCTCTTAGATTATTCATAAAAATACTTACTACCTATCCTCATGATAGTTAAAATCTCAGAATAAATCAAGTGTTGCATTTGAAATTCGCTGTCTTGGATTTTGCTGTGCTCGGTTAGCAACTCATTTCACTTCGTTGCCATTAGTTTTAACCTCGCATCTTGCGGGACTTCACTTCGTTACGCCCTACGCAAAATCCGCTAATTAAATCTTGTCCTGTTGAGGTCTGCTTTTCTTAAACGGAAGTTTTCAGGCGTGATTTCAAGTAATTCATCGTCTGCTAAATATTCCATTGCTTCCTCTAACGAAAGGGTTTTGTGCGCTTGGAGAGTAACCATGACGTCCGCTGTGGCGCTTCTTGTGTTTGTCAATTTTTTGCATTTGCAAACATTTACTGCGATGTCTTGTTTTCTGTTTCCTTCGCCAACAATCATACCTTTGTACACTTTTGTTTTAGGCGTGATAAAGAACACCCCTCTGTCTTCAAATTGAGCGAGCGCATAAGGAACTGCTTCACCTTGTTCGAATGCAATAATTGAGCCCATTCTTTGTTTTGGAATATCGCCTGCAAATTCGTCATATCTGTCAAATGTGTGGCAGATAATACCTTCGCCTCTTGTCATGCGGATAAATTCACTTCTAAAGCCGATTAAACCACGAGCTGGAATGTTGAAATTTAATTTGACCCTTGTGCCAATTGTTTCCATATTTTGCATAATGGCTTTTCTGCCTGCAAGTTTTTCAATGCATGCTCCTGCGCATTCTGCAGGAACGTCAATTAGCAAGTCTTCATAAGGTTCTGAATATACACTATTTATGGTTTTGAATATTACTTCTGGTTTTGAAACTTGAAATTCGTAGCCTTCTCTTCTCATTGTTTCAATTAAGATACTTAAGTGCAACTCGCCTCTGCCTGAAACTCTGAAACAATCTGTTGTTTCTGTGTCTTCAACCCTTAAGCTCACATTTTTTTCAAGTTCATCGTAAAGCCTTTTTCTGAGTTGTCTTGAAGTGACGAATTTTCCTTCTGTGCCTGCAAATGGGCTATTGTTAACCGAAAAATTCATTTGAAGTGTCGGTTCATCAATTGCAATGAGCGGTAGTGCCACAGGGTTATCAAGTGAAGATAAAGTTTCTCCGATATTAATTTCTGCAAAACCTGCAACGCCAACAATATCCCCT
The DNA here is from genome assembly GCA_017505585.1 of bacterium. GTDB lineage: Bacteria > Cyanobacteriota > Vampirovibrionia > Gastranaerophilales > Gastranaerophilaceae > RGIG1918. The sequence goes on along the minus strand of JAFVOZ010000038.1, from coordinate 1,037 downwards.
GCTTCTGCTTCTTCGATTTCAACTCTTCCTAAGTCTTTAAAGCCGAATAATTTAACAATTTTGCCTTTGATTATTTTTCCGTCTGCTTTGATTAGCGAAACAGTTTCCTGAGAGCGCATTTTGCCATTTACAATTTTGCCGATAGCAATTCTTCCGACATAATCATTATAATCAAGAGTTGTTACATGGAATTGAAGATTTTCTTCCGAATTTCCTTTTGGTGGCTTTACGTGAGTTAAAATGCTGTCAAGCAGTGGTGTGATGTCTTTTGAATCATCTTCCATATTGTATTTTGAAATACCCAAAAGCGAGCTTGAATAAACAATTGGGAAGTCAATTAATTCTTCGTTATCCGTTAATTCTGTAAATAAATCGAACACGTCGTTTAGTGCTCTATCTGGTTCTGCGCCTGGTTTATCAATTTTATTTATTACAACAATAATTCTGATTCCAAGTTCAAGTGCTTTAGAGAGAACAAAACGAGTTTGTGGCATTGGACCTTCTTGGGCGTCAACAATTAAAAGTGCGCCGTCTACCATACCGAGTACGCGTTCAACTTCTCCGCCAAAATCCGCGTGACCCGGGGTGTCTATAACATTAATTTTATGACCTTTATAGTCAATTGAAATATTTTTTGAAAGAATTGTAATTCCGCGTTCGCGCTCTAGGTCGTTAGAGTCAAGCACGCAGGCTTCGACTTGTTGATTTTCACGGAAAACACCTGAGGCTTTAAGCATACAGTCAACGAGTGTTGTTTTGCCGTGGTCAACGTGTGCGATGATAGCTATGTTTCTTAATTTTTCATTTTGGTTCATAATTCTTCTCTAAAAATTGTTAATGCAAGATAAATACTACCACAAACAAAAATTTCAAACATTTTTTCTTACGTTTGTTGCGCACGTTCTCGTTTATTGGTAAAATTTAGTTATGGTTTTTAGCGTCTGAGTGGCACGAAAATAGAGTGCAGTAAGGCATAGTAGAAAGCAACGGTGTTGCTTTCGGAATAATGAGGCACAAGATGTGCAACGCACTCCGCC
>JAFVOZ010000037.1 GCA_017505585.1 bacterium | reverse complement strand
GGAAACCAAGGTGGAAACACAGGCTCAGGTTCTGATAGCGGAAACACAAACACTGGAAACCAAGGTGGAAACACAGGCTCAGGTTCTGATAGCGGAAACACAAACACTGGAAACCAAGGCAATAATAATAACCAAACGCAAGACGGATTTGGTGGCGGTTCGGGATCTAGCTCAAACACTGGTTCAAGCTCATCAAGTAGTTCAAGCTCATCAAACAGCTCAAGTTCATCAAACAGCTCAAGCTCATCAAGCAGCTCAAGCTCATCAAGTAGTTCAAGTTCATCAAGCAGCTCATCATCAGGAAACACCGGATCAAGCTCAAGTGGTGATACCGGCTCCGGAGCAACAAGACCAAACAACAATAACGTTCAATCGCAAGATAGCTTCTAATAAACTAACAAATGCCTCTTTAATAAATAAGGGGCATTTTTGTGCCTAAAAATAAAAAATGCAAATTTAAAATATTTGTTTACAAAATTAAATATTTTGTAATATAATCATATTGTAGACGAAATTAATAAGGAATTTTTTTTAATGACGGAAGAAATGCAACAAGAGGCAGAAGATTTTAAGCAACGTATTTTGGTTGTAGATGATGAAGCCAGTATCAGAAGAATTCTTGAAACAAGATTAAAAATGGCGGGTTATGAAGTTGCGACAGCAGCTGACGGTGAAGAAGCCATAGAACAATACAATAACACAAATCCTGATTTGGTTATCCTAGACGTTATGATGCCAAAAATGGATGGCTACGGGGTAACTCGCGAAATCAGAAGAACATCAGATGTCCCAATTATTATTCTTACTGCTCTTGGCGACGTTTCCGAAAGAATTACGGGCCTGGAACTTGGTGCAGATGACTATGTTATCAAGCCTTTCAGCCCTAAAGAACTTGAAGCTCGTGTCAAAGCGGTTCTAAGAAGAACAAATGCAAAAGATGTTGTATCTCCAACGGGAAAACCTGCGAAAAACGTTATTACAACAGGTCAAATTAAAATTGATACAGCAAGAAGACAAGTTTACAAGAAAAACGAAAGAATCCGCTTGACAGGCATGGAATTCAGTTTGCTCGAATTACTTGTAAACACAGCGGGACAAGCATATTCAAGAAACGAAATATTGCAACATGTTTGGGCATATCCGCCAGATCATAAAATTGATACCCGTGTAGTTGATGTTCACATTTCAAGACTTCGCTCAAAACTCGAAGTTGACCCTGCTAATCCTGAATTAATCCTCACAGCAAGAGGAATCGGTTATATGTTTGCAAGATTAAACTAATATGACAATTGAAATCATAAAAAGAAATAGCACCAATTACGAAAAAACCATACTTGTAATTGGTGTTTTTCATGGTGACGAACCACAGGGCGAATACCTTATAAAAGAATTTTTAAAAATCCCGAAACGCAACTTCAAAAATCGCTTGGTGTACATACCAAGGCTAAATTCGAACAGCGAAAGAAAAAATCCAAATGGAGTTGATTTAAATAGAAATTACCCTGCAAAAAATTGGGAGCTTGGGGATAAAACTTCAAATTACTATGGCGGGGATTTTCCTGCAAGCGAAATCGAAACAAAAGCAGTAATAAAAGTTACAGAAGAAATTCAGCCTGATGCAATAATTAGCATCCACGCGCCGTTTAAAATAGTAAACTATGATGGCCCCGAAGAAAAAACCCGCGCGCTTGCAGAAAAAATATCCGAAATCACAGGTTATCCAACCCAAAAAGAAATAGGCTACGCAACACCCGGAAGTTTTGGGACTTATATGGGGCTTGAAAAAGAAATACCGACCATTACGATTGAAGTTGATGAAGAAGTACCCGTAATTGAGCTTTTGCCAAAATTCACCAATCTATTCAACTATCTTGAAGATGAATATTAGATTAAATCTTCCCTAAATGTGATTTTTTTATTTGTATGCGACCCCTTAACAATATACACATCCTCACCTAACGCTTCAAGCATCGAGGCATCATCCGTAAAACTACCTTGAGCTTCAAGGCTTTGATGAACTTTATAAATCAAGGAAAAGTCAAATGCTTGCGGAGTCTGTGCGTGGTATGTAACCTCTCTTTTTGTTGTATTTTTAATTTTTCCAAACTCATCAACAATTTTAATTGTGTCAATTGCTGGCGCACAAACAACAACTGCTTTTTTTTCAATAACGGCAGAAATTGTAGCGCAAATCACATCTTTTTCAATAAAAGGACGAGCACCGTCATGAATTAAAACATAATCAGGATTAGAGCAAACCTTAAGAGCATTAAAAACAGATTCTTGACGGGTAGCACCAGCTGGCGCAAAGCGAACTTTATCATATTTGTCTGCTAAAAATTGCTGAATGTCGCCACCGGCAGGAATTACGACCTCAAAAGAATAAGGCAAAAATTTCTCAATAACCGTTTCAATAACGGTTTTACCCTCTAATTTTTCAAGCAATTTATTAGACCCAAAACGAGTCGAGGTGCCGCCTGCCGTAATTATTGTTGCAAACTTAGAAGTGTTCATAACTTAAATCCTTATCTAAATTTTTACCATCTACCATAACACCTGTGCCTTCTAAAACTTCACCTATTGCAACCAAGCCTGCGCCAAGGTTATTTGCTTGCTCAAAATGCTCTCTATCTAAAACACAAAGCAAAGAGTAATCTTCGCCACCAAAAATGACTGAATTAAAATCATCTTTGAGTTTTGGAATTTCATTATAACAAACATCAACCAAAACACCCGAAGCCCGAGAAATTCTTGAAAGCGAAGTGTATAGCCCATCGGATAAATCAGTCATAACATAATCGCCCTTAGCGCATCTAGAAACAATCTCGGATGTTTTAGGAAACAATTCCGGTCTTTTGTGGTAAGAAATAAAAGGAGAATCAACCTTTGCAATCAAATCCTTAAAGCCGAGTGACGATGCTCCACACACGCCACGCAGACAAATAACATCTCCTGCGGAAGCAGAATTCAAAGAAGAAACAAGTCCATAAGGCACACCGAGTGCCGCAATTGAAATTGTAATTTTATCACCAGAAGTTAAATCTCCGCCTATAATTTTCACGCCAAATTGAGCACAGACATCACTCACTCCGCGATAAAACTCCGAAATAAATTCTTCATTTAATTTACCGGAAATTCCGATTAAAATATAAAGAGGCTTTGAACCCGAGGCAAAAATATCACTCAAATTAACCAAAACAGCTTTTGCGCCAACTTCACAATAATTCATTAAAGAAAAATCAAAATGAACTCCTTCAACCAAATTATCTTGAGATGAAACAAGACCAAAATCACGTAAATAAGCGCAATCATCCCCTAGATAAGAATTATCCGAAATAGTTTTTGAAATAATATCTAAAAATTGATTTTCTTTATTCATTTGGATAAATGCTCAATTAAGATTTGAAGCCCTTTAACATACCCTTCAATTCCAAGCCCTGATATTTGAGCAATTGCAAAAGGTTTAATATATGAAATCTGCCTAAATTCTTCACGAGTTGCAATATCAGAAATATGCACTTCAACAACAGGAATAGCAACAGACTTAATAGCGTCCGCTATAGCAAGGCTTGTATGCGTATAAGCAGCAGGGTTAATTAAAATCCCGTCAATTTTTTGATAAGCAGCTTGAATTTCATCAACAATTGCCCCTTCGTGGTTTGATTGAAAAAATCTTAATTCACATTTTCCGGCTGCTTCCAAATTCAGTAAATCATAAATATCTTGAAGAGTTGAAGAGCCATATATTTCAGGCTCTCTAATCCCAAGCATATTTAAATTCGGACCGTTTATAACAAGAATCTTCATAAATTACCCCTTTGTGCAAATTATACGACAAATTCAGCTTCAAGCAAAATGTCTTCACCAATAAATTTAGAGCCCAAAAACTTCAATTTCTTTGAATTATTAATGTCACTAATATTATTTTCATCAGAATAAGAAATTCCTTTGCCCGCAATTTTTGACGCAATAAACTGATATAAATAATCAATTTGCCCTTCTTTAATTAATCTTGAATTAAGCCCTGCGCCTGCTTCCACCAAAACAGAAGGAATTTTGAGTTCATACAAATCTAAAAATAATTTCTCATAATTTTCAAACTCAATTTGCTCAATGTGGCTCGGAAGATTGCGGCGAGAATTTGAAACATAAATAATTCTGGACCCATTTTCTTTGAAAACATTGAAATCGGAAGGTATTTTATGTGAATTATCAAGAATAATTCGAGTAAGTGGAACAGCACATGTTAAATTCGAATTATCAGCAAGAATCGTGCCTGAAGCTGACATAATGCCCCAAAAAGAACTGCGAATATTTCTTACATATTCTCTTGCCTGAGCACCTGTAATCCACTTTGAAGAACCGCTTAAAGTTGCAATTTTTCCGTCAAGCGTAGTTGCAATTTTGGTTGCAACATAAGGCTTACCGCTTAAAATATTTTTAAAAAACACCTTATTTAAAGCGCGCCCCTCATCTTCTAAAACACCGACTTTAACTTCAACTCCCGCTTGTTTCAATTTTTCAATTCCGCGACCAGAAACAATGGGGTTAGGGTCAAGAGTTGAAACAACAACTTTTGGTATGCCTTTTTCTATAATCAAGTCAGCACATGGCGGGGTTTTCCCATAATGAGAACAAGGCTCTAGGGAAACATATAAAATAGTTTTTGAAAAATCACCCGAATAAGAATTAATACAATTGACCTCTGCGTGAGCTTCGCCATATTTTTTATGATAACCTGTTGATAAAATATTCCCTTCAAAGTCACACAAAACCGCACCCACCAATGGGTTCAAAAAAGTGTCACGTCCAGCATGTCGCGCAAGTTCAAAACACTTTTTTATCATAATTTCGTCAAAGTTGAACAAATTTGCCTCGTAAAAAACACTAGTACGTAAAATTATCAGTTAAAAGTGCCGCAAGCTTTCTAAAAGATTTTGAAATATTTGAACTTTGGTTAATTTCCGAAACCGCGTAACCTTTGTTTATCGCACCAATAATTGTTGAGTAATTATTTGGAATTTTAAAATAAACAGGCTGCTTAAGCGCAAGTTCAACATCCTCGATTTTCACTTCATCATTTTCAATTACCCTGTTTGCAATAATTTTAATTTTATCTTTATGATAATTGAGCTTTTTAAACACTTCAAAACATCTTTGCGCATTTCTAATTGAAGGAAGGTTTAAAATCATCGGGAGCAAAATTAAATCAGAATTATCTAATGTTGCAATTGTTTTTTCATCAAAATTTGTCGAAATATCAATAATAATATAAGAAAAAATTTCTTTTGTAACATTCAAAAGCCTTGTAATATCACTCCCTTTAACAGCTTGAGCTTCTGTTAAATTTTGTGGGTCAGATAAAACATACAAAGAGCTATCTCTATATTTTTCGAAAGCTGAAAGAATGTCGTTTTTGTCAATTTTATCAAGATTATTTATCACATAAGCCGCATTAAATGAAGGAGCAAGCTCTAAAAAAGTTGAAATATCGCCAAGTTGCAAATTAAGGTCAATAAGTGCAACTTTTTCTTTAGACATTTCCGCAATTTCATAAGCAACGTTTGTTGCAATTGCTGTTTTTCCTATTCCGCCTTTGTTTGAAAAAACAGTGATAACTTTGCATTTTGAGTTTTCTTTAATATTATTTTTAATTTGCTTTGCAAGCTTTGACACAGCTTCTGAAAAATCATTTTTAATTAAAGGCTTAATCAAAAATTCTTTAACGCCTGCCTTAAATGCCTTAACAATAAGAGAAGACGAAGCAGTGTAAGATGTTGCGACAATCTTGGTTGAAGGGAAAAGCATAAGAATTTTTCTAACAAATTCAATTGCGGAAGCCTGATTTGTTGATACATCAAGAAATATAAGCTTCGGCTCTTCATCAACAGCTTTTTTATACGCGGCATTTAAATTTTTATATACCAAAGGCTCTGCGATATCTTCAATCTCAGCAAGATAAGATGCAATCAAATTTGCCGAAGTTTCGTTATCATCAATAATAAAAGTTTTAATTCTATCCGACATAATACCCCTTTAAAATAAACTCATTTGCGCATTTGGCGCAATCAACCCGAGATGCTTATAAGCAAGCGGCGTGACTTTCCTTCCTTGAGATGTTCTTTGAATGAAACCTTTTTGAAGGAGATATGGTTCATAAACATCTTCAATTGTTCTGATATCTTCACCAAGCGCAACTGCAAGCGTTTGAATTCCGACCGGCCCGCCTGAGTAATTTTTAATCATAATCTCAAGCAAGTGTCTGTCCGTGTTATCAAGCCCTGAAGAATCGATGTTTAGCGCCTCAAGTGCAGATGTCACGATATCAGCCGTCACAACGCCTTCACCTTTAACAATTGCCCAATCTGCACATCTTTTAATCAATCTGTTTGCAATTCTTGGAGTTGCTCTTGATGAAGTTGCAATTTTAAGTGCCCCTTCGTCATCAATATTTATATTTAAAATACCCGCACTTCTTTTGATAATTTTGGCAAGCTCAGAATCTGTATAAAATTCAAGCCTGTGAACAATTCCAAACCTATCGCGCAAAGGTCCTGATAATGCCCCTGCTTTTGTTGTTGCACCAATTAGCGTGAATTTCTTAATCGGAACACGCATGGATTTTACTGTTTGACTTTTACCTGTGTTGATATCAATAAAAAAATCTTCCATTGCAGGGTATAGAATTTCTTCAGCAATTTTGTTTAACCTATGAATTTCATCAATAAATAAAATTTCACCTTCTTTAAGGCTCATTAAAATTCCGATAATATCCCTTGGACGCTCTAGTGCAGGAGCAGATGTAATTTTTATGGGAACACCTGTCTCATTTGCAATAACCCCAGCAAGAGTGGTTTTTCCAAGCCCCGGAGGTCCATAAAAAAGCAAATGGTCAAGCGTAACATTTCTCATTTTTGAAGCCTCAATTGAAATCTTCAAAGTGTTTTTAAGTGCTTCTTGTCCAATGTACGTATCAAAAGTTTTCGGACGAATATTTGTCTCAAAACTTGTGTCATATTCAACAGTTTCAGGACGCAAATTTTCTGTGCGAGCTTGCTTTATTGCCTGCTTATTTTTTGGTTCATCATCAGATATAATCATAAGTATATCTTAGCAAAAAACCTCAATATTGGAAAATACTTAATATTTATTTAAGCTCAGAAATGCTTTTATAAAGCTCAACCATCTCGGGTGTAATCACATCCGGAAGAACAATTTTAATCCTTAAATTCAAGTTCCCCTTTTCTTTTCCGCTTGTAAGCCCAAAACCTTTCAGGCGAAGAGTTTTCCCTGTGTTTGTCTTAGGTGGCACAACCATTGAAATTTTACCATTTGGTGTTTCGACCTCAACTTTTGAGCCCAAAACCGCAACGTCTGGCGTAACTTCAATTTCTTTATATAAATTCAAGCCGTCAATTTTGTATTCAGGGTCAGAAAAATTCAAAAGAAGATATAAGTCGCCGGAAATTCCGCCCGCGCCCGTTCTTCCTTCGCCCTTAAGCCTTATTTTTTGTCCGTCTTTAATGTTTTCAGGTATTTTAAAAGTTATACTCCTTGGGTGCAATGTAACGCCCGTTCCTGAACAATGGCTGCAAAAACCTTCTCTTTTCCCACCGTTACAATATTTGCACTCTTCCATATATTGCACTTTAATTGTTTTATTTCTACTTGAAGAAATTAAATCTTTAACAGAAATATCAACACTTTGAGTTATATCCAAATTCTTCGCCTTTGTTCTTGCAGAAGATGTTTTTTGTTCTTGGCGATTTCTGTGCGAAGACGAATTAAAAACGCGTTCAAAATCTGCATAATCAGTTGAGCCATAAGCTTTCCTTGAGCCACCGCCCATTAAATCACCAAATATTGCTCCAAAGAAATCTGAAAAAGAGCTATCTTGATAACCAGAACCTGCACCCCCGCCAAATCCTGAAAAATTGAAATTTGAAAAATCAGGGGGTGGCGTAAAACTTGCTCCGTCTTGCCAAGAAGAGCCAAGCATGTCATATCTTTGCCTTTTCTCTTTATCAGAAAGCACTTCATATGCTTCGTTTATATCTTTGAATTTATCCGCAGCGTCCGGTGCTTTATTAACATCGGGATGAAATTTTCTCGCAAGCTTTCGAAATGCAGATTTAATCTCAGCTTCATCAGCTTTTTTGTCAACGCCCAAAATTTTATAATAATCTTTGTATTGCATATCTTAATATTAATACCAAAAACCGAAATAACCAAAAAATTAATTATTTATTAACAGTTCATAAACTTTTTTAGCAACTTCATCAGCTTTTGTTTTCTTGGTGCATGCTTGTGTTCTTTTTTTACATTTTCTCTTATGGCAAGGTATGCATTCAGGCTCTTCAAGAGGGAAGGGGCAAGAATTAGGTGGTGCATAAGTATGTTTTGAAGTTGATGTAAATATTGTGATAATTTTTGTTCGGTTATTTTCACAATATGCGCCATACGCAATGTGCGCCGCAGATGAATCAGGGCTTATAACCATATCCGACTGGCGAATAACTTCAATATATTCTTCAAGATTAGTCTTACCAGCCAAAACAAAAGAATGAATATCGCCTTGCGTAATATATTCAATTAAATCCAAATCACCTTGCGCCCCCGTAAACACGATATTAAAATCATGTTTTAGAGTATCGTAAAGCGTGCGCCATTCATTTTTATCCCAGTGTTTTGTATCCCAAGTGGTCTTTGGTGCGAAAACAATTGTTTTTTTATTCGGGTTAATTCCCGAGAGCAAATTATCCACATGCTCTCGCGCAATATCACTTGAAGGAGGGAGCTTTACAACAGGTGTTTCATAATCACACAATCCTTCAAGCCCAGAGTAGCGCGCCAAATCCAAATTTCTTTGCATAATATGATAATATGTGTGTGGTCTTTTTGATTTAGGTTTCACCAAAACATTTGCACCCAACGTTGCAAATTCTCTGTAATCTTTATATGCAACTCTTTTTTTAGCGCCACAAAATGCACTTACTACAAGGCTTTTAAACATACCGTGCAAATCAAAAGCGAAATCATATTTTTCCGCCCTTAAGTCACGCGAAAGTTTCATTATGTCATAAAAAGTATTTGCGCTAAGCCAAGAAGACTTCCAAGCGCTTAAATCAACTTCAAATATTTTATCAATCAACATATTGTTCCGAAGAAGCAAAGTGTTCTTTTTGTCAACAACCCAATGAATAACACAATCAGGATAAGACTTTTTTAAAAAATCACAAACGGGCAACGAATGCATTATGTCACCAATCGCACCCAGCCTAATTATTAAAAACTTACTCTTCTTGCTATCCATCTTAAAATCAAATTAGAAACTATTCTTCATCAAGCTTTCCAAGCTGTTTCTTTTTAATATTATGAACAACAGCATCAACCAAAAGCTCGTAAGATTTTTTTTCTGTAATTTTTTCAGAAAACTCATTTATAAGGGTTTCACGAACCATGTCTTCAATTCTTTTTGAATCATTAACAACAGAATTGTCACCTTCAGGAATTAAATAATCAATATATCTGGACTTGATTTTCAAATCCCTCATATGTGAACGAAATGCGCTCATAAGTTTTGGATTAATATCTTGCAGTTTTTTAACAAATTTTAAATTTTT
>JAFVOZ010000036.1 GCA_017505585.1 bacterium | reverse complement strand
CTTGTTGAAGGCGACAAAAAAGAATAAGACGCAGCATTAGCTAAAGTTTACCAACTTTGCGACAAAGCCGTTAGCAAAGGTATTTTACACAAAAATACTGCTGCTAGAAAAAAATCTCGCTTAACTGTTGCAATCAACAAGTTGACAGCGAAATAATTTAAGCGTCATTAGCTTAAATTAAAATTTTTAAAACAACCTTCACTTCTGAGGGTTGTTTTTGTAATATTTAGGCAAAATTATACTAAACACAGTGTTTTCACCGGCATTCGATTTAACTTTTATTTTCCCGCCACAAGCTTTTACAATTTTATTTGAAAGATATAACCCAAGCCCAACACCCGAACGTGTTAATCCATTTGAACCCGAATAATATTTATCAAAAATCTTTTTAATTTCTTCTTCTTCAATGCCTAAGCCATTATCTTTTATGTCAATTTGAAAATTTTCACCTTTGGATTTTAGTGCAACTTCAATAAAATCAGAATTAACTGAATGACTAAGCCCGTTCAAAATAAGATTTTGAAGCACCCTTTTAATCAAAAACTTATCGATATCCGCAGTGAAATCTTCTGAAGTTGAAATGGTTAAATTTATTTTTTTATTGTGCGCAACGGCAATAGGCTCAATTAAAGAAATTATTTCTTTAATAAAAAGAGGGATTTGAACTCCGTATGCAATATCAACAGAAAGCCTTGTTTGCTCAAGCTTATATGTTTCAAGCAGAGCTTCAATCAGATATTTTAAATCCATATTTGATGTTTTTAAGTTTTGGATTGCTTCGTTCTGTTCCTGTGTTAACTCTCCGAATTTATTACCCAAAAGAAGGTCAAATGTTTTATCATGGGCAATAACAGGCACTTTAAGGTCATGTGTGAGCGCGGCAATAAAATCAGATTTTAAAACCGCCATTTCTCGCTCCCTATCTATATGTTCACGAATCATATTGTCTCTGTCCGAAATACTTTCAATTGAAGAATTAATGACATTTTCAAGCTCTTGCTCAAGCTGAGTTCTTGCCCCTGTAAGAGTTGTATTTAAATTCCCGTATCTGATTTGATAAAAAACATTTATAATTTTTTTTAAATAATTTTTATGCGTTTGATTTTTTCTAAAAAGAATAATTCCAAAACAAACCAAAATTAAAGCAATTAGGCATAAAAAAAGAAAAATTAAATATACTGACATTTGTGCCCCTTAAGAAGCTTTGCGCTTTTTGCGAGCCAAAGTGTAAAGCTCAACATCAACATAAGATTGCATGTAGTCGTCGTCAGCATCTTCAAAGAAATCCACATCCGATGCAGATTGAGTGTATGCTTGGTCAAAGAATCTGACATTCCCCATTGTTACAACTTTAAATCTGGTTTCTTCAAGAATATTGTATCTGTTTGCAAAAAGTTGAGTTGTTACAACTTTGTTTTTATATGTGCAAGCAAGAATTCTGTCTATTAACTTAATTTGCTCGGCAGATAATTGTTCTTCTTCAAAAGCATCAACTGCAAAGCAAGGAATGGTATTCACAGATGAAGCAGAGTTGCTTTGAACAACAGACACAAGCAATTTTGAGATATTTAAGAAAAGAGTATCAAAATTCTTTATATCATGGCATATAAAATATAATTTGCCGTCTTGCAATTTAAGATTTGCAAGAGGATTTTCTCCAAAAGATTTAACTATAAAATTGTTATTATTCTTTTTAATTGCTTCCAAATCAATTTTGTTGCCGCCGGATATAGAAGGTGCAACCGAAAGTTTGAAATTAATAACAAGAACGCATTTGTTAATTTCTTCCAACATACCCTTGAAATTATTTTCAAGTGCTGCATTTTGCCTCATATCTCTTTTAATTCTTTGTCTAACGGTGTTATATTCAAGACTATCCAAATAATCAACAACCCTGTATGTATTCGTATTCATTAGATATGCAATCAAAAAGAAAAATGCAGAAGAAACCAAATACATACTGTCATAAGGCTTTCCGCCATAAACAATTGAATGCTTAAAAAACAAAGTAGTAAACTCTGCAAACGGCTTAAAAAGCGGAACTAAAAAATCAAGGAATTTAAGTTCCAACACGTGGCAAACATAAAACATCATATAGAGAAATGCCAAAAATGCTATTAGCACTTTTGCAAAACCATATGCGTCGATTATAACTCTGGAGCTTTTTCTCATAATTCTATATTATCAATAAGTCTCGTAGTACCAATTCTAAGTGCAATTAAAGCCGTTGAACCAGTTTTAATTATATCAGTTTTTTCATAAATTTCAAACGTTTCGGTATCCACAATTTCAAAATATTCAATTTCCATTCCGTCCAAAATCGCAAAAACCATATCTGTCAACGGCATGATATTATTTATACCGTTTTCAAACATTTCTTTAACCTTGCGAAGTGCAAGGGAAATTTTTTCTGCTTGTCTGTGTTCATCTTCAGAAAGATAGGAATTTCTGCTTGATAGAGCAAGCCCTGATTCTTCACGTACAATTGGGCAAGCAACGATTTCGATATTAAAATTTAAATCTTGAACCATTTTTTTAATAATAAAAAGTTGTTGTGCATCTTTTTGCCCAAAATATGCTTTATTAGGTTGCACAATATTAAACAATTTCGCAACAATCGTTGCAACGCCGTCAAAATGCCCTATTCTGCTTTTTCCGCATAACTTATCAACATCTTCAAAGGAAGGGCAAACCATGGTTAAATTCTTCTGGTTTTTATACATTTCAGAAGGATTTGGCGCAAAAACAAAGTCAACTCCGCAAGTTTTGCACATAAGTGCATCTGCTTCAAGAGTTCTTGGGTATTTGTCCAAATCTTCACCCGCGCAAAATTGAGTCGGGTTAACAAACACCGAAACAACGGTATATTTGTTCTCTTCAACTGATTTTTGAATTAAACTTTTGTGCCCTTCATGAAGTGCACCCATAGTTGGCACAAGCCCGATTAAACCCTCTGTGCAATTTTTTAATTCCGCACGTAATTCGTTAATTGTTTTTATAATTTTCAAGTTTTTGCCTTTCTTCATCTTTTAAAAGAAAACTCTCAGCATCCGTCGGAAATTTTTTATCTTTTACATCTTTTGCATATTCCGAAACAGCTTTCGTCATCACTTCTTTTAAATTCGCATATTTTTTTGAAAATTTAGGACTAAAACCGTCAAACCTGCCAAGAACATCATCCGAAACAAGAATTTGACCGTCACAACCGTTGCCTGCGCCAATTCCGATTGTCGGGATTTGAAGCTTAGATGTAATAAATTCAGCACTTTCTTTTGGTACCATTTCAAGCACAAGTGCAAAAGCACCGGCACGTTCCACGGCAAGAGAATCATGTAAGATTTTCAAGGTTGTTTCAAAACTTTTCCCTGCAACAAAATTTCCGCCAATTGTATTAACAAATTGCGGGGTAAAGCCAAGATGTGCAACAACAGGAATTCCTGATTCCACAAGGCGGCTTATAACTTCAAGTGAATGATTTGATGCTCCTTCGATTTTAACCGCGCCTGCTCCTGCTCGAATTAAATCACCCGCATTTTTAAGGGCATCAGAAACAGAGGTTTGATAACTCAAAAATGGCATATCAGCAACAACCAAGGCGTTTTTTACACCTCGTGCCACAGCAGAAGTGAACACAAGCATTTCATTCATTGTGATTTTTGTGGTTGAATCAAGCCCCAGCATAACATGTGCCGCAGAGTCCCCAACAAGCAAAAAATCAATTCCTGCTTCGTCAAGATATTTAGCTGTTGAGTAATCATAAGCGGTAATTGAAGCGATTTTTTCGCCGCGCGCTTTCATGTCACAAATTGTTTTAGCCGTAATTTTTGACATTATTTCTTTCTCCTGTACCACCAATAAATAGCACGCGCTAATCTATCGGGAGAATGGCGAACATAACCTTCTTTGTCATTATGAATTAATTTGTGACAAACAACCTCAAGTCCGAGAGCTTTCACTTCGTTAATATCAAACTCGACAGGATAAGAGTTTGCTTCTTCATATTTTTCAGATAAATTTCTCGGAATAAAGTCATTTATAAGAACAGCGTCAAATAAGTTTTTCTTGACGCCGTTTAATTTTGCATGCTTAAACAATGCTTCAATATGGTCTGATACTGAATAATTATCAGTTTCACCGGGTTGAGTCATAATGTTGCAAACATAAATCTTTTTAGCCTTAGATTTTTCAATAGCGAGAGCAACATTTCCCACTAAAAGGTTTGGAGTTATTGAAGTATAAAGGCTTCCTGGCCCAAGAATAATGATATCTGCATCTAAAATCGCCTCAATTACGTCTTGCGCCGGCATACAAGTTTTAGGTTCAGTTGAAAGTTGAACAATTTTTTTACCTGCTTCAGGAATATTGCTTTCACCCTTAATTATTGAACCGTCTTCCATTCTTGCAACAAGGCGCATATCATCCAACGTTGCAGGTAAAACCCTTCCTCTTATTCTCAACACTTTAGAAGACTCGCGAATCGCAGTCAGCATATCACCACAAATTGCAGAAAGAGCTGTAATAAAGAGGTTTCCAAAACTGTGCCCCTCAAGCCCTTCACCTGTTTTGAATCTATATTTAAACAATTTAGTCACAATGTCGTCGTCATCCGCAAGCGCACTGATACAGTTTCTGATATCCCCAGGCGGCAAAATTCCCATTTCTTCGCGAAGCCTACCTGAAGAACCACCATCATCACCAACGGTTACAACGGCTGTTACGTTATTTGTCAGTTTTTTTAATCCGCGAAGAATTGTTGAAAGCCCTGTACCACCGCCTATCGCAACAATTTTTGGACCATGATTAAGCTTCATTCTTCTATATAGTGACTCTGAAAGCGTTTTTTGTTCACGCTTTTGATTGGCGTCCATCATAGAAAAATTTGTTTTTTTCCAACCCTGAATAAAAACAACGCCACCCATAAGTATTAAAACTAACCCTATAAGCTCAGCAGGAACAATGTTAATAACCTTTTTCGCCCATTGTACAATAAAATAAATAGGTTCAAGTTTGAATAAAAATAACGCGCCAAGGGCCGCAATAAGCGTGCCTGTGATAATCAAAGCAAACCATCTTTTAATTCTAAGCCCCGGCAAAAGCCAAATAACGTCTTTTGGTAATTTAATTTTTTTAATTATATTCATTATATTTGTACTCCAACTTTATTGTAGTTTAACGGTGAAGGTTTTTTAGCTTGATATGCCCTTTTGGCGCATTCTAAAGATGTAAAATGCAAGGTATCAGGCTTGTGCATACCCTCTCGGAATTCCCTTATGGAAGAATTTTCCTTGAATGTTTCCTCGTAAGCACAATTTATGTCTATGTCAGTTTCCAGAACTTTTTTTGTTTCGTAATTTCCAACCACTAAAATAAGCCAAGGATTTATCTTTTTCACTGCAAGTGCAACTCTTTTTGCGAACTCAATGTCCGAATTGAGCATTTCATACATTGCACCATGGCATCTTACATGTTCTATTTCAAGCCCCATTGATTGTGCATAACTTGAAATTGCACCAACCTGGTAAAGAACAATTGCTTCAAGTTCTTCGTCTGTTAATTCCATTTTTCTGTTTCCAAAGCCTGCAATATCGGGAAAACCAATATGGGCGCCTATTGCAAGAGAATTGTCACGTGCAAATTCAAGTGCCTTTTTAATACTCAACGCGTCACCTGCATGAAAACCTGCCGAAATGTTAACAGAGCTCATAAAAGCTGCAATACTAAGCCCTTCCTCGTTTCTGTAAACCCCAAATTCTTGTGCCAAGTCACAATTATAATCAAACATGGATACCTCATTATAAATTATGAGTAAATTATACACCAAAGGCAATTTTTTGTGTCTAATTGTTTTTAAATATTTAAGAGATATTTTTTTAAAAAGCATGCAAAACCTTACCGTAAACCAAATTCAGAATAAAACCGCATTTTCTGGTAACCCAAGTATTGATACCAGAAATTTAAGTATTTTTACGGAAAAAGGTGCTAAAACACAAGAGGAAAAAACAAGAAACAAGAGCATTAAAAAAACTTTGGGAATTGGCGCAGGCGTGGCATTTATTGGACTCTTGCTTTCCGCAAAGTTCATCCCCCAAAGCAGTAAAGCCAAAATTATGCAAAAAATTAAAGGGTTAGAAAACGGAACATTTAAAAATATTTTAACCAAGGGGCTTGAATACACAAAAAACATCGGAATAAATTTCACAGGCGTTAAAGATAATTTTGTTAAAAAAATCGAAGATGTGAAATTCATAGGCAAACCCTACAAATGGTTTAGTCAAAAATGTACGAATTTATTCACAAAAGGCGGAGTTAAAACCGCTAAAAAAATTGGCGAAAAACCAAGAAAAGCTTTCAGTTATTTAACGGAAAGCATAAAAGATATCAAAGGAAAATTAGATGCAAGCAAACTTGGACAAGAAATTGAAATTGACGGGACAAAGAAAACCCTTGGTTCTTTGCTTGATGAAATTAGAGATTTGAGCGCAAAAAATGCGGATGACTTTGCAAAAAAATTCAACTCCGATGAAGTAGACAAGCTTACAAAAGGGTTAAATGAAGCATTCGAAGGAATTTCGCCAAAATACAGAGAAAATGTAATATCCAGAATAAAAAGCGGAAACATAAAAGATTTACTCAAAGTTTCAATTTATGATGATATGTATAAAAAAGAATACTCTGAGCACATAGAAAAAATTGCAGATCTCGTAAAAGATTCAACAGAAAACAACTCAAGAATAAAAACTATTTTAGAAGCAATTAATGCAAGCGGCGATTTGAGCGCAAAAGATAAAACAATGCTCTTTAATCTTGGTCATTCGTTCAAATGGGCAGAAAAGAACACTAAAAAGTGTAAAGATTTCTTTGCTGCAGATTTATTTGAAAAATTAAGGGAATTAAATGGTGGAAACGCACCGACAGATGTTATATTTACAGGCGCAGTACCTATTGGCGCACTTGCGATTGCAAGCACTAAAGCAAAAACAAAAGAAGACAAAATGTCACTAGCAATGACTGCAGGAATCCCTTTAGCACTAGGTGTCGGTGGAACGATTTATTCAACGTTTAATATGGTTGCAGGATGGAAAGCACTGCTTGTCGGCGGCATAATAACCGCAATATCAAGTATTGCCGGAAAAACTGCAGATAAAATATATCGTAAAAATCACAATCTCGAAGAATCGACATTGCCAACATTCAACCTGCCTAACCCGATTGAAAACAGCGGATTTGCGAAAACAATTGAAACAGGTGTTGAAACTGTTTTGGATACTCAAGTTTAATTACAAACAAAAAGCTAAACAATTGATTTAGAAAGTCTTTCAGTTCTTTTTGAACTTAAAATATTTCTTAATTTCATAATTGCTTGAGAGTGGAGTTGGCAAACCCTTGACTCGGAAACATTTATAATTTCCCCAATTTCTTTCAGAGTCATGTTTTGTTGATAGTAAAGAACAAGGAGCATTTTTTCGCGCTCAGGAAGACGTTTGAGCGCATTTTCCAACTCATTTTTACTGTCTTTTTTCTCCATAAGTTCATCAGGAGTTTGGTTTTTCTCATCAGCGATAGAATCAATTATTTCAACGCTGTCTTCAGCGGTTCCTTTTTTGTCGTATATTGAACCTATATTCACATCTTGAGCTAGAATTTTTTCAATTTTATCCGGTTCTGTGTCAAAAAACTCTGCAATTTCGGCAGTTGTTGGAGTTCTTCCTAGTTGTTGGCGCAATTTTTCAGTCACCGCATGAATTTGTTTGATTTTTCTTCTGACCGAACGAGGAAGAAAATCTTGCGAACGAACTTTGTCTATAATTGAACCCTTGATTCTAACTAATGCGTAAGTTTCAAATTTTGCACCTTTATTCGGCGCATATCTTTCGATTGCATCAATCAGGCCTTCAACACCGTACGACACAACATCTTCATACGAAAAACTTTGAGGGATGTTAACCTTAATACGACCCACAACATATCTTGTTAGGTAAATATATTGAACAATCAACTTATCGCGAATAGCTTTATTAGACCTGTCAGCAAAATAGGTTTCCCATAGTTGCGCAAGTTCATTATCCGAGAGCCTTACTATTTTTTTATACGAATCTTCTACGACTTCGTATGACATTACTTATCCCCAAGTGTAATACCCATATTCTTAAATAATTAAGGAATAAAGACATCATTTATTTAGAGGAAAAGTTCACAAAAAATTTACATTATGGCAACTTTTTTTATTTAGGTGTTTTAATGAGGTATGATTAGTCCGATTTCTTTTAAAGCAAATAACAAGCTTTCAATTTTTCACATTAACGACTTGCACGGCCAAACCGATAATATCGGCTCAATTTTAAACGCAAGTAGAAAATTTGATTCTGAAAATCATACAGGGGTTGATAGACTAAAACTTTCTGCTGGCGATAATATTTGCGGAAATGACAAAAAGAAAAACGCGACAATTGCAGGGCTTTTAAATT
The DNA here is from genome assembly GCA_017505585.1 of bacterium. Taxonomy (GTDB): domain Bacteria; phylum Cyanobacteriota; class Vampirovibrionia; order Gastranaerophilales; family Gastranaerophilaceae; genus RGIG1918. The sequence continues at coordinate 12,016 of JAFVOZ010000036.1, read as the reverse complement.
GTATCAATCTCGATGCTTCAGCTGTTGGCAATCATGAATTCGATTCAACCGCGGGCGGTTTTGAAGATTTCATCGACAGAACAAATGCAGATTTTGTTTCATCAAATTTAGATGTCCCTGACGAAAAGCCCCTTGATAATAAAATCAAAAATTCAGTAATAAAAGAAATAAACGGAACTAAATATGGAATTGTAGGTCTTACAACAACAGAGCTTAACACCTCTATCAAAGACCCAAAAATGCTTGACGGCGTAGAAGTTGATGACACAGAAGAAACAATTGAAAGTCTACAAGAAGAAATCGACGAACTAAAAGAACAAGGAATAAACAAAATCATCCTTCTTTCCCACTCCGGCTATGAAGCAGATAAAAATATCGCAAAAAATGTTTCAGGAATCGATGTTATTGTCTCCGGACACTCCCACGATATCATTGAAGGTGTTAAAGAAGGTGAAAATCTTATCACGTCAAAATCAGGAGAGCCCGTTTTGATTATTCAAGCAGGAGATAACGGAAGATTTTACGGCACAAGCGATATTGAATTTGATGACAACGGAATAATCCTAAAAGCAAATAATAAAATTTTTAAAACAGAAAACAAGAAAAATATCTTAATTCAGCAAATTGAAGACTCTATTTTAGGTAAATCCGAAGTTGTGGCACAAGTTTCAAAAACAATTGAAAATCCACTAAACAGAAGAATAACACCAAATGCTTGGTCTAATATGATTGCAGACAGTATGATACACGAGCTTGACGCAGAAATTGCACTTGTAAACGCTGCAAACATAAGAAAAGTTCCGACAGTCGGAAAACTTACAGCCCGCACAATTACTGAAACAACACCATACGCAAACGAACTTGTAAAAACAAAAATCACAGAAAAAGAACTTGTGAAAGCTTTAAAATTCGCTTGCAATTCATTAAATGACCCGAGCGGGAGCCCAGGTCTTTTAATACCCGCAGGTTTAAGATACGAAACAACACAAACTGGTGAGCTTAAAAAATTGGAATTTGTTTCAAAAAATGGTGCGGTTCAAGAAATTGATGTTAACAACCCAAGCGACAAGGAATATTCCATAATTCTTGATATTTTCCTTTATGAAAACCAAGAATATAAAGATTTAAATTTAAACAGAGAACACATCAAATATAATTTCGACAAAGATAAAACCGCCTGTGATTACATTAAAAAATTAACCAATAACGGCGAAAAACCGCTTGAAATTATAGATGACCAGAGAGTGAAAATAGTGCAAACATAGCAATACCCGCCACAAAGCAGTAGTAGCTAAATCCTGCTAGTGAATATTTTTCAACAAATTTCATGAAATATTTAATGCACAAATAACCACTTACAAAAGCAACAATAAAACCAACAACTATTGCTTTAAAGTTAAAATTTGCAACTTGGTTCATATCAAATTCTAAAAATGGGTAAACAATTGAAGCAAGAATTATAACAGGAGCTGACATCAAAAAAGAAAATCTTGCAGCTTTTGCCCTTTCAATTCCTTGGAAAACAGCTGTTGCAATTGTAAGCCCTGAGCGAGAAAGCCCCGGGAAAACAGCGAGCCCTTGTGCAATACCTATAAAAATAACGGATTTTAAGCTTAAGTCTAACGAATTGTTTTTCTTCAATTTTTCACTTGCAAGAAGCACACAACCGGTCACAAGCAAAAGCAAAGAAACGATTTTAGGGCTTGCAACAAGCTTATCTGCAAAATCTTTAATTAAAAGCCCGATAACACCCGTGATAAAGGTTGTAATTATTATATAAATTGAAATTTTAAAATCAGGATTTTTAAAATCTTTTGTTTTAAGCCCCACAAAAAATGCTTTTACAATATCAACTATTTCTTTCCTAAAGAAAATAAACACGGCAATAAGTGTTGCCAAGTGTACGGCAATATCAAAGAAAATTTCTTCACTGCTTGCAACATCTGGTAGCACAGTCCCTGTAGCAAGTTTATAAATTGCGGATGTAAACACAATGTGTGCAGAGCTTGAAATCGGCAAAAACTCGCTTAAACCTTGAACAAAACCCACTAACCCAGCTTGTATTGCATCCATAAACTACTCCCAATATGAAGCTCGAGAAGTTGTTGTTTCCCAAACATTTACCTTATAAACATTAGAAATTTCTTCTTTTATTTTTTTGTATAAAAATCTTGCAATGTGCTCTGAACTTGGCGAAACTCCTTCAAATTCAGGAAGCTCATTAATATCTTTATGGTCAAGATAATCAACAACTTCATTAACTTTTTTCTTTAAAATTTTAAAATCAAGCAAAATTCCTGATTTATCAAGCTCTTCACCGCGAACATAAACTTCAACTTTCCAGTTGTGCCCATGTTGGTTTTCACAAGCACCTTTATAATTTAAAAGATGGTGTGCGGATGAAAAATGTGTTTCTATCTTAACTTCAAACATGCTAAATTCCTAAACAAATCTTGTAAACTCTGTTTTTATTATATCCAAAAAGTTTATTTAAAACGCCTGAAATTTCTTTTGCGCCCATATTCAACTCTTTAAGTTTTTGGATTTTTTCTATGATTTCTTCTTCATCGCTTTCTGTTTTTTGCGGATAAATCATACCTACGATTTCACCTTTTAGAGTGTTTTCCGTGAAATATTTGATAAGTTCTGATGGTGTATCAATAATTATTTCTTCAAATTTTTTCGTAAGTTCGCGTCCTATAACAATTTTAACCTCAGGATTAACCGAATTAATAATTTCTAAAGTTGCTAAAAGTCTTTTTGGGCTTTCATAAAAAACCGTGTTCACTTTGATTGATTTAATTAATTCTTCAATTTGAGTTTTCACCCTTGGCAAAAAGCCGATAAATTTAAACTCTTCTTCTTCCCTTGGAACGGCACAAAGAAGCGCAAGGCAAGCACTCGCCCCAATAATTGGAACAACTTTGTAGTTATTTTCTCTTGCATATTCAACAAGTTTTGACCCGGGGTCTGAAATTGTTGGTGTGCCCGCATCTGAAACAAGAGCTATATCCAAGCCTTGTTCAAAATATTTTGCAAAGAAATCAATTTTTGAGCTTTCGCTAAATTTGTGATAACTTACAAGCTTTGTTGTAATTCCGTATTTTTCACAGAGAACACTTGTTGTTCTTGTGTCTTCGCAGGCAATTACATCAACGGATTTCAGAACTTCAACTGCTCTAAATGTTATATCTGATAAATTCCCGATAGGAGTTGATACTATATACAAAGTCATTTTAGTTTATTTCCCAAGTTGTACCTTCTTTTGAGTCCTTAAGAGATATTCCGTACCCTGCCAGCTCATCTCTAATTTCATCAGATTTTGCCCAATCTTTATTTGCTCTTGCCTCAGTTCTAATTTTTATAATATCTACAAGAAGCTCTTTTGGCGCAACGGTTTTTTCTATATCATATTTTTCGTATAAAGGAGCAATGATTTCACCCAAGGCTTCATCTGTAATTTCTTCTTTTTCCCTTAAATCAAAATTAAAACCAAGAACAGAAGCCAAATAGAACAATGTGTTTTCATATAACGCTTTGTGTTCAGCTTGCTTGATTTTATCAGTTAGCGAGAATAAAACGGCAAGCGCACGAGATGTGTTAAGGTCATCATTCATAGCGTCCGTAAATTCTTGAATTGAAGCTTCATCACGAAGTTCACCTTCACGCCCCATTTTAATTATTCTTTTAACACCTGCTTGTGCACTTTCCAACGCACCTTCTGAGAACTCAACAGGCATTCTGTAATGGTTTGTGATAATAAAAAATCTGATTGTGTTTGAATCAAATTTTTGCAACAAATCATCTGCAGTTAAAAAATTACCCAAAGATTTTGACATTTTTTCTTTGTTTATTGTAACAAAGCCATTATGCAAGAAGTAATTTACAAAATTGCAACCATTAGCACACTCTGATTGAGCAATTTCGTTTTCATGGTGCGGAAAGATTAAATCTGCGCCACCTGCGTGTATATCGATTTGCTCACCCAAATATTTTCTGCTCATTGCAGAACATTCAATGTGCCAACCAGGGCGACCCTTGCTCCAAGGGGAATTATAGCCGTGCTTTAAATCTTCCTTCCAGAGCGCAAAATCAAGAGGTGATTTTTTCTTATCTCCTGCTTCAACTCTAGCTCCTGCCATTAAATCATCTATCGGCTGATGAGAAAGCTTTCCATATCCCTTAAAGCTTTTTACATCAAAATAAACATCGCCGCCTGACACATAAGCATGACCTTTTTCGATTAATTTTTTATTAATTGCTATCATTTCACCGATTGTTTTGGTTGCGCGAGGCTCAACATCAGGCTTCAAGCAATTAAGAGCAGTCATTGAATCTGTAAAAGATTTATAATAAGTTTCTGCAATTTCAGAGGGCTCAACTCCAGCCTCGTCTGCTTTTTTCAAAATTTTATCGTCAACGTCTGTCACATTTCTACAGTAAGTTGTTTTATAACCTAAAAATTTTAGATAGCGATATAAAATATCCCAAGTAATGTAACATCTTGCGTGCCCCAAATGCGCTTTATCATACACTGTCGGACCGCAAACATACATTTTAACTTCGCCATCTTTAATTGGCGTAAACTCTTCAACTTTTTTTGATAACGAATTATATAATTTCAACATAAAATTATTTTACTAAAAAAATTTTTATTTTAAAATAGTTTAGTAATAATGGAGTTATGGACTATGAAAAATACTGTTGTAGTTGGAGCACAATTCGGAGACGAAGGAAAAGCTAAAATTACAGATATCCTTGCGTCAAAAGCTGATTTAATCGTTAGATTTCAAGGCGGATGCAACGCAGGACACACAGTTGTGGCTGATGGTGTTAAATATAAATTCCACGTTATCCCGTCAGGCATTTTATATGAAGGAAAAACTTGCTTTATAGGTGCAGGCGTTGTCTTATACCCTGCAAGCTTCAAGGCTGAATTGGAAGATATGATAGCAAACGGCTTATCAAGAGAAAAGATTGAAAAATCTTTAAAAATAAGCCCGCTGGCTCACATCACTATGCCATATCATATTGACCTTGATGGCATTCAAGAAGAAAAATTTGGCAAGAATAAAATCGGAACAACAAAAAAAGGGATTGGACCTACATATACGGACAAATATGCTCGCCAAGGTATTAGAATCGAAGATTTATTTGATGAAGAACTTTTAAGCAAAAAAGTTGACATTATTTTAGAGAGAAAAAATCTTGAACTTAAAAACCTTTGGGGTTTAAAAACGTATACAAAAGAAGAAATTATGGCAGAACTTGCAAGCTACAAAGAGCTTTTCGAGCCTTTTGTTTGCCACAATTGGCAAGAACTTTTGCTTGATTTCAAGAAAAATAAAACAATTCTTTTTGAAGGCGCACAAGGCGTGTTGCTTGATGTTGACTATGGTACATACCCATATGTAACAAGCTCTAACCCGATAGCAGGTGGGGCTGGAATTGGTGCCGGTGTTGGACCTCTTGCAATTGAGGAAGCAGTTGGCATCTTCAAGGCATACATAACCCGCGTTGGTGAAGGCCCGTTTGTGACAGAGCTTACTGATGAAATCGGCGAAAACATTAGAATCATTGGCGGCGAATTTGGCACAACAACCGGCAGACCAAGAAGATGCGGTTGGTTTGACGGAGTTATAGCAAGATACAGCGCGCTTGTTGGCGGTCTTTCAACTGTTGCACTTACAAAACTTGATGTTTTTGATAGCTTTGAAGAAATTAAAGTTTGCACAGCATACAAAAACAAAAAAACAGGTGAAATTACAAAATATTATCCGACAAATGTTCAAACTCACGATGACTATGAACCTGTTTACAAAACATACAAAGGCTGGCTTACAGACACAACAAAATGCAAATCGTTTGACGAACTTCCAACCCTTGCAAAAGAATATATTGCAGAGCTTGAAAATATTATCGGACTCCCGATTAGCATAGTGTCAGTAGGACCTGACAGATGCCAAACATTCTTTAGATAATATTTAAAACATTTGATAAAAGTTTTTTAGTATATTCGGTTTTTGGATTTTCAAAAATCTCGTTTTTTGTGCCAAGCTCCACGAGCTCACCATTTTTCAAAATCGCAATTCTATCTGAAATATGGCGAATTAAATTCAAATCATGAGATATAAAAAGATAAGTCATATTAAAATTTTCTTTAAATTCCAAAAGAAGATTTATAATTTGTGCTTGTATACTAACATCCAAGGCGCTTGTCGGTTCATCCAAAATTAAGAACTCGGGCTTTAAAATTAAAGCCCTCGCAATTGCAATTCTTTGCCTTTGCCCGCCCGAAAATTCAAAAGGATATTTTTTAAGGTCGGAGCTCGATAGCGAAACAGATTCAATAACATCAAGCACTTTTTCTTCAATTACACTTTTAGATTTTTCACCAAAAATTACAAGAGGCTCAGCTAAAATATCACAAACCTTCATTTTTGGATTCAAACTTGAATATGGATTTTGAAAAACAAGCTGACAAGACGCTCTGTATTTTTTCATCTCATCTTTTGAAAATTCAAAAATGTTTTTACCCTTAAATAAAATTTTGCCTGAAGTTGGTTTTATAATTTGCAAAACACAATTAGCAAGGGTGGATTTTCCGCTTCCTGATTCTCCTGCAAGGGCTAAAATTTCATTTTTTTTAATGCTCAAAGAAACATTTTTTAATGCCCAAAAATCTTTTTTTTCTTCAGAAAACGCAGAAGTTGAATATGCAAAAGATTTAGAAACATTTTGTATTTCAAACAAATTTTCCATAAATTAATTCTTTTGAGCTTGCTCGTCCGCTTTAATATAGTCGCAAAGTTCTTCAAGACGCTTATCTTCCATTGCTTTTATCATATCTGCGATGTTTTCTAGCTTCTTTAATTTAAAACCGACTTCAGCATATAAAACACAGGAATTACAAAGCCTATATTCTCCGTATTGAATAGAGCCTGCATAAGGTGCTGTTTTTCCACATGCAGAGCAAGTAAACATCTCGTCTTGTGAATTGGGGTTTTCCTCGATATCATCAAGACGCATTTGTTCGACAACTTCTTGCATATCTTGAACAATTTTTAAAACTTCATCACCGGAATTAGTCATCTAACTCATCGCCTTTTAAACTGATACAAACGCCTTGCATAATATTTTGAAAATCTTCTTCTTGAAGAGTTGAAGTTGTTTTAAAACATCTTGATAAAGGAAGAGAATTGTCATACCATCTTCTTTTATGTTGTTCTTGGAACAAGCCTAAAACTCTATCAACACCGATAGACAAAGGAAGCTCATCAAGTTCTCTGTTGTGAATTTTAATTGATTCAACAACTCTGATTACTTCGCGAGCTATTTCATAGTGCGAACGCATACTTAAATTTTTCAATATGCCAAGCACATTCGAAGTGTATTTTTTCTTATCGTACCAACGACGGTTATATTCAACTTTCTCGCTTGTTACAACCTCGTTTTTTACTTCTACATCAGAAGCGTTTTCAATATTTGTTTCCACCAAGTTTTCCATAGTTCAATTTTAGCACTTGATGTGGCATTTTGGCAACATAATTTTAGATATTAAACAAGTTGATTTAGTTTTTTCTTTTGAATAATAAAGTTTTCTAGTTTATCAACAATTATTTTATGCAACTCAATGTTGTAAAAATTGTTAATTTCTTTTATGAAAAAGCAAGGACTTGTAACATTTATTTCAATTATTTTAGCAGAAATTGTGTCTAACCCGGCAATATAAATCCCGTCATTCATAAGTTTTTTGCCGATAACACCCTCAAGTGCTTTTTCTTCTTTTGTGACCGGTGCTTTTTTAAAGTTACTGTCTGTATGTTGATTAAACTTAAAATCGTCCGTTCCAAGTTTTTGAACGGTATATTCTAAAATTTCACCACAGATGAAAATGAGTCTTTTGTCGCCATATTTAATATCAGGCAAAAATTCCTGAACCATAACTTGTGTTTTAAAATTTTCCGTTGCAGTTGCAAGAATTGCATTGATATTTTTGTCTTCCGTATTTAAATAAAAAACACCGCTTGAAAAACATCTGTTCAAAGGTTTAATTATAATTTCGCCTTTGTCTTTTAAGAATTTTTTGATAACATTCTCATCGGCACTTACAATATTTTCAGGAACAACGCTTGGAAACTCATTCACATACAATTTTTCATTTTTGCAAAGTACCGCTGAAGGTTTGTTTATAACCAAGGTTTTATTTTCATCAACCATATCTAAAATATGACAAGCATTTACATAATCAACATCAACAGGCGGGTCAGACCTAAAGAAAATAACGTCAAACCCTTCAAGTTCAAGCTCTTCGCTTTCTTGAGTTTTTAAAATGTCATCATCTTTTATATAGGATTTCCAACAAACCGCGCAAGCTTTTGCGTTTTTTATAAAAAGTTTATTTTTGGTTGTAATTAAAACATTGTAGCCCCTGCTTAGAAACTCATAAATCAGCCAAAAATTTGTTACAAGTTTATTAAGTTCAAAATATTTAAACTCAATTTCATCAATAATAAAAAGTATATTTTTAAATTTCATAAGATAATTCTAACCCCAAAATAAAATTTAGTGTATAATAATTAGTATGAAAAAATGTCCATTTAGAGAACAAGAATGCAATAGCGAATGCGGACTTTTTATTGCCGCTGACGACTTGAATGAATTTATGCTCGGAAGACTTAGAGCATTGGGTATTATAGAAACCAAAGACGGCGGAATGTGTTCGCTTAAAAACATAGCTCTTGCATCAAGCAGGTATATGTTTGAAAATTCTGAAGTTTACAGGAAATAAATTAAATGAAAAATTTAACAATCGGGGAACTAGAAGAGAGATATTCAAAAGAAAAATCTATCGAAACTGCGCTTTATCTTGCTGGCGCTTACGCAAAAGAAAATAATTTTAATAAGTCTTTAGAATTATATGAGACGGTTTTGACTGATGACGCTAAAAACATTGAAGCCCTAGTTAATTCTGCGAGCATAAATTTCTTCAACAAAGATTACGAAACCGCGCTTAAAAAATATTTAACCGCGCTTAAAATCGAAAATTCTTCAGCTGTATGCTTTAACTTAGGAAACATTTATGCTGAACTCAGGGATTTCAAAAAAGCCGAAGAATATTACAATGAAGCATTAAAACTTGAGCCTGAAAACGCTGATATTTACACCGCTCTTGGAATTTTGAGCCAAGATTTACACGAGCACTTTAAAGCTTTTGGTTATTACCAAAAAGCCTATGATATGAACTCTGAAAATATTGAATACATATTAAATCTTGCTTGTATTTCACAAAGATTAGGCAACACTAAAAAAGCACATGAATTATATCAAGAAGCTTATAAGAAAAACCCCGAAAATAACGAAATCAAACTTGCTCTTGCAAATTTAAATACAAGCTTTGATAATTATGAACTTGCGTTTTCACTTTATGAAGATGTCCTAAAAGAAGACCCTGAACACTATGGCGCGCTCGTTTGCGCAGCAATTGCATATAACACTCAAGAAAACAGCGACAAGGCAGTTGAGTATCTGAAACGCGCTATTGCGATTAAGCCGCTGAAACAAAATGCCTATGCAATTTTAGGTAACATTTTAATTGCGCAAAAGAAAACAAAAGAAGCAATTGAATTATACAAATACGCAATCAAAGCAAACGGTGAAAAACCGCAATTAAGTATGTTTATAGCAAACGCTTACACATTCTCGGGAGATATTAAAACTGCTCTTGAATACTACAGAAAAGCTGTTGCGCAAGACACCACAAACAAAGAAAACTTACTTGTATATTTAGAAATTGCAAACGAATACATAGAAAGAAAACAGAATGGTGAAATATAACAACGTAAGACAATTATATCCGCTAACAATAATTGAAAGGTTTATTTGTGCACTCACATATTTAACCTTTATGTTTGTAGGGCTTGTTTGGCTTATTTTATGTCATATCACAAAAAAAAGAATGCCCCCTGTTGTTGAATATCATATTTACCAATCTTTCTTATTGTCCGTTATCCTATATGTTGTTTCGTTAATTTGCGAAATATCTTTCGGTTTTATGATGGGGCTTCCATACATTGGTGGTTACGTTAAAAAATTCTTGATTTTTACAGCAGGAACACCAATATACCTCACATTTACGTTGGTGCATTTTGTAATATTTATCATAATGTTATATTTAGCAATTTTTGCATTCTTTGGCAAATATTCATATCTCCCATATATTTCAGATATGGTAAAATCAAATTTGAGGATTAGATGAAAAAGAGTTTATTAATTATTATTTTAGCTTTATTTTTGTTTGTGCCTTGCGTTTATAGCGCAGAAGACGCAAGCTCTCCGCAAGCAAAAATTCAGCAACCGCAAAAAGTGCAAAAAGCGCAAACAGTACAAACCGTTCAGAAAAACCAATCTCCTGAAAACCCTGCACTTGACGCAACTTACACAAATACATCAGAAAGCACAGAAAGCGATTATCTTTCACCTGAACTCAAAAATTCGCTCAGCCGTGACAACCATAAACCGGATTTTATCCACGCATTATTTTCACTTTTTATCGTTATCGGACTCATTTATTTAACAGGTTTTATTTATCAAAAACTTGTTAAATTCAACGCAAAATTTGTTAAAAAAGAAGATGATAAAGAAAACTCTCTTGAAATTAAAGTCGTTAACTGCACAAGCCTTGGGCAAAATAAATATCTGCACACAATTGAGCATAACAATAAGTATTTATTAATTGCCTCAACTCCACAAAACATAACTCTTCTTAAGGAATACCCAAAAGAAAATGAAGATTAAAATCGGAAAAAAAATAATAACCGAAGGAAGCGAACCGTACATTGTGGGTGAAATTGGAATTAACCACAATGGCGACATTGAACTTGCAAAAAGATTAATGCAAATTGCAAAAGAATGTGGTTGCGATGCTGTTAAATTCCAAAAAAGAACCGTCGAAGAAGTATATTCGAAAGAAGAACTTGCAAGAGAAAGACATTCTCCGTTCGGCAAAACAAACGGTGACCTTAAGCGCGGGCTTGAATTTGGGCTTAAGGAATACAAAATCATAGATAAACATGCAAAGAAACTCGGGCTTGATTGGTTTGCAAGTTGTTGGGACAAAAAAAGTGTTGATTTTATTAATCAATTCAACCCACCTGCATATAAAATTGCATCCGCGTGTCTCACCGACGATGAACTTTTAAAATATACAAAATCAAAAGGCAAGCCGATTATTCTATCTACTGGTATGAGTACAATGGAAGAGATAGAACACGCAGTTAGTATTTTAGGGGAAGAAAATTTAATTTTATGCCAATGCACGGCAACATACCCAACCGAGCTCAATGAAGTAAATTTAAAAGTAATCAAAACATTTAAAGATAAATTCAGCTGCCCAATCGGATATTCAGGTCACGAAAAGGGTTATATTCCGTCAGTTTTATCTGTTGTATATGGCGCAATGTTTGTTGAAAGACACATCACGCTCGATAGAACTCTTTGGGGCTCAGATCAAGCTGCAAGTCTTGAACCTGAAGGGCTCAGAAGAATGATAAGAGATATTAAAAACATAACAATTGCAATCGGTGACGGAAAAAAAGTAGTATACGAAAGCGAAAAACCAATAATTGCAAAATTAAGGAAGGTAAAATCTTAAATGAAAAAAATTGAAATCACGGACGAAATTAAACTTATAGCCAGTGATTTTGACGGCGTTTTCACAGACGGCACAGTATTTATCGATGAAAACCTGAATTTCCAAAAAAAAGTCAGCTTTAAAGATATCATGGGTGTTTCAATGATATTAAAAGCAGGAATTAATTTGCAATAATATCTGGTGAAAATTCAAATATTCTTGACTATTTCAAAAACAAATTTAATGTTAAAGAAAATGAAAAACCTTACCTTTTAGAATTCTTTACCCGTGGGGTCTGTGGCATTGTTAACACTTGGATAAGTTTAGATTGCAAAGACCCTATTGAAGAAATTGCCAAACTTATTGTAGATTGCGTTGGTTGTT
>JAFVOZ010000035.1 GCA_017505585.1 bacterium | reverse complement strand
GCTCAATTTTGCAGAAAGAGAAGGGAATGTTGCCCTTCTCTTTCTTTGGGAAAATGATAAGACTATAGTTATAGGCAAAAACCAAAACCCATATTCTGAATGCGATGTTGAACTTTGTCAAAACGAAGGAGTAAAAATTGCAAGAAGAATTACAGGTGGTGGTGCGGTTTACCATAGTAAAGGAAATTTGAATTTTAGTTTTATTTTGCCAAAAAAATATTCCAAAGATGACAGTTTTCAAATTTTACTTAACGCATTGGCACAAATCAGAATAAAGGCTGAGTTATCCGGGAGGAATGATGTTTTATATGACGGCAAAAAATTCTCAGGTAATGCATACAGAATTAAAAAACAAGCATTTTTGCACCATGGCACAATTCTTTTTGATATCAAAAAAGAAGAAGTTGCAAAATATTTAACGCCAAATAAAATTAAATTTGCAGATAAATCAGTTAAATCTGTTAAATCAAGAATTACAAATTTGAAAGAAATTGCGCCTGATTTGAAAAATTCTGATTTAGAAAAAAGTTTAATTTCTTGTTTTTTGACTCATTTTAAAAGCGAGGATGCGGATGTTGTTTATAGTTTTGCGTATGATGAATCAGAATTGCAAAAATTATATGAAAAATACAGTTCTTCCGAATGGATTTATTCTAAATTTAAAAATTCCCCCAACCCTTCCATTAAACTTCCTTGGGGGATTTTGGAGTATGACAAAAATTCAAAAACTTTATTTTCCGATTGTTTAGAAGTCGAATTACTTGATGAAGTTAATCTAATATTAAAAAATAATGTTTATCCATATCAGAAAATACTTGCATTGGAAGAAAATGTAAACTTTGATAAAAATTTAGTCGGTAAGATTGCGGAATTTTTAAAAAATATTGTATAATTCAAAAATACAGAATAAGGAGTTCAATTTATGAAAAAATTATTTGCAACACTTTGTGTATTTTCTTTTGTGGGAATAACTGCTGCGCAAGCTACTCAAACGACATATACTGAAAAATTTATTCAAAGCAAAACTGCAGGCATTGTGGCTAAAGAAAAAGAATTGCAAGCTAAGCACCAAGCAAATCAAAAAGCGTTAGAGGCTAAAAAGCAAGAAGCTAAAAAGAAACAAGAAGCAAATAAAAAAGCGTTAGAAGCTAAAAAGCAAGCTTTAAAAGATAAACAAGCTGCAGATAAAAAGGCGTTAGAGGCTAAAAAGAAAGCAATTCAAGATAAGCAAGCAGCACAAAAGAAAGCAATTCAAAACAAGCAAAACGCTCAAAAGAAAAAAATCGAAGAAAAGAAAAATGCTTGGAAAACTTTAACTACATACTAAAAATTGAAAGCCCTCATCACGAGGGCTTTTTAGTGTTTTATTTTTCAATGTATAAAGTCTGTGTTGGATACGCAAGAGATATTTCTTCTTCTCTGAATTTTTTCAAAATTGCAAATAATATCTCACTTTTAAGTTCTTTCGCTTTTGACAAATCGGCAAATTTTGCATAGGCTTCAAAAGTTATATCTATCGAACTTGAATTAAATAATGAAATATAAACTTGAAAATCATCAAAAATATTTTCATTTGCTCTTAAAACATTTTCAACAATTCTCTGCGCTTGGGTTATTTTCTCGTTCGGTGTTTCGTATATTATCCCAAGGGTTTCTTTAATTCTGCGTTTTCCTATTCTTGAATAATTATAAACAGCAGATGTTGCAAGTATTTCATTTGGGAGATTTACAATAACATCATCTAATGTTCTAATTTTTGTCGAACGCATATTAACATCTTCAACAGTTCCTTCGTGTTCGCCAACTTTGATATAATCTCCAAGGGTGTAAACTTTATCGAACATTAACGAAATTGAGCCAAATATATTTGCAATTGTCTCTTTTGCTGCAAAGCTTACAGCAAGCCCTGTAATACCAAAACCTGCGATTAACGATGTTAGCGAATAGCCGTGTTTTTGCAAAATTGCAGTTACGGCAAAAAACACAAAGGCAATTTTTAAAAATTTGCTAACAAATGCTTCTAGGTTTATAAAATGGCTATAGTTTTTGAATACTGCAAGTTTTTCACTAAGTTTTTTGCATGATTTGTCTATTAAAATAAAGGCAACAAATGTGATAAAACCAAAGCAAATAAACTCTAGTAATAATAAAACTCCTTTAGGCATATTTTCTCCTTCCGCTTTAAATTGATTATACAATGGGCTTGTTTAAAATAAAAGAGAGATTATTCACATGTCTAATTCCTTATTCTTTTGAAGTGCCAAAATTTAAAAGCAGCAACAGAAAGGAAAATTTATGTCATTTGAACCACTTACAGAAAAAGGGATTCCTCTTGAAAAGCAAATCAGATATTGGGAGCAAATTGCCCAAAAACCTTATAATAAGTCTGAAATTGATTGCTACACAAGAACAAGGCAAATTTTAATGAATGGTATTGAAATTGAGGCTTGGGGCTTTAAACACTTGTTTTCAAGGCTATGTCCTGATATTAATGATTGCAAAGTTGTGTCTAATATAAGGCGAATTGAAGACACTCAACAAACAACAATTAATTGGCTTGCGCCATCAGACCAAACAGTGCTTGATACAACTTTGGGCTATGAACAAGTGGCAGTTGATCTCACTGCTTGGCTTGCACAAAACGAACCCGATGAATATGTTCGAGAAACTTTTAACTTTGGCTTGCTTGAAGATTTTGACCACCTTTACCGTTACAGTCAATGGATAAATATGCTCGAGGGGAAATGCCCGAATTCAATTTTGCAGGAACAAACAGATGTCTTTTTAGGGCGACCAACCCAACATCATCACAACGAAAATTATTTAAGAATTAGAAACCCTTATGATAAAAATGAAACAAAACCACAAACAAAAGTGAATATTTTGACACTTCTCTCTGCTGAACAACAAACTCATAATTATTACGCAGAGCATGGCTTCAATTATGCCAATAAAATTTTAAGGGAAACTTATGCGGAAATAAAAGATGTTGAAGAAGAACATGTCACAATGTATGAATCTTTGATTGACCCAACCGAAAGTATCTATGAAAAACTTTTGCTACATGAATTTACTGAAGTTTGCAATTATTATACCTGCTATGAAGACGAAGTGGATGACAGAATAAAGGGTATTTGGGAAATGTTCTTGGATTTTGAAATTGAACACTTGAAAATTGCCTCTGAATTGTTTAAAAAATATGAAAATCGTGACCCCGAAGAAGTTATTGGTCATAAAGTTATCATTCCTTGTAGATTTAAATCTCAAAAATACCATGTGGAGCACACCTTGAGAAATGAAATAGATAAAAGATTGGGCGATGAGTGCACATTCTCTTATGCTCAAAAATCTGATTTACCTTCTGATTGGGCAAGTTACAGAGTTCAAGAAAAATTTGCAAAATTTGGTTCGCCAACCGAGGAAACAATTGCACTAACTCAGTATTTTTGTGGTCGCAATATTGTTTTTGCAAGCGATAAGCTAAAAGAAGACGAGCTTAAGCTTTTAGAAAAAGGCTTACAAAGCGAGGCAGCTGCAGGTAATACAGTAACTCCGGATTGTCTTGAAGCTATGATTGAAAGCTTTGAAGAAATGCAAGAGAGGAAAGAGCAAGACTAATCCTTTTTTTGCAAAAACCACCTAAAATAAAAATAAATAAAACCCTCTAAGAAAAATCCTAGAGGGTTTTTGAAATATTTAGCAAATTAATTATTTCATCAATTCGCCAACTGATTTGTATACAGCCATACGTTTTGCTGCATCTTCTTCAGCTTGTTTGTAAAGAGCTTCAGCCGCTTCCGGGTTTGTTTTAAGAAGTGACTTGTATCTGCCTTCAGATCTGATGAAGTCTTGGTAATTGCCTTTTGGTTCTTTAGCATCCCAAGTGAATGGTACTTCGTTATCTGGGTTGTATCTGTAGAGTGGGAAGTAACCGGCTTCAACAGCTCTTTGTTGTTCTGTTTGAGTTTTGCTCATGTCGATACCGTGAGCGATACATGGAGCATAAGCAAAGATGATTGATGGACCATTGTATGCTTCTGCTTCTTGGAATGCTTTTAGAGTTTGGTTTCTATCAGCACCAAGTGCAACAGATGCCACATAAACATATCCGTAAGACATGCTCATTAAGCCCATATTTTTCTTGTAAGTGCGTTTTCCGCCTGTAGCGAATTTAGCAACCGCACCTGTCGGAGTTGATTTAGAAGCTTGACCGCCTGTGTTTGAGTAAACTTCTGTATCAAGAACCAGGATATTTACGTTTTTGCCTTGTGCAAGAACGTGGTCAATACCGCCGTATCCGATGTCGTTTGCCCAACCGTCACCACCGATAATCCAAACGGATTTATCTGTGAAGTAGTCTTGAAGTTCAATAACCTTTTTAAGGTCAGCGCAATCAATGTCTGCATATTTTGCAAGAGTTGCTTTTGCTGCTTCTTGAGCTTTGATAGCTTCTTCTGTTTTAGAGTTATCAAAGTGAGCCATCGCTGCCTCTAATGCTTCTTTTAAGTCTGCAGGTGACTTTTCACATTCAAGAACTTTTGCAACATAAGTTTTCAAAGTTTCTCTGTTTGCGTCAACTGCAAGTCTCATACCGAAACCAAATTCAGCGTTGTCTTCGAATAATGAGTTTGCCCAAGCTGTTCCTCTTCCTTCTTTTGTTTTTGTGTAAGGAATTGTTGGGAATGTACCTGAGTAGATTGATGAACAACCAGTTGCGTTAGCAACGATTGCGTTATCACCGAATAGCTGTGAAACTAATTTAACATAAGGTGTTTCACCACAACCCGCACATGCGCCTGAAAATTCGAATAATGGTTTTCTAAGCATTGCGCCTTTGATTGTTTTTGTTGTGTTTTTGCCCATTACGTTATCCGGAGCTTCGTCGAAGAATTTTTCGTTTTCAACTTCGCCAGCTGCCACTTCTTTTTCAATTGTTGACCAAGATAGTGCAGGTGTTTCCGGTTTGTTTTTGTTGATTGGACATTGGTCTATACATACGCCGCAACCTGTGCAGTCATTGCAGTAAACTTGAACTTTGAATTTTTCACCGTTTGCATTTGGTTTAGCATCAACTGTGTTGAATGTTGCAGGAGCACTGTCCATTGTGTCTGCTTCAAAAAGTTTAGTTCTGATTGCAGCGTGTGGACAAGCTGAAGCACAGATGCCGCATTGGATACAAACGTCTGAATTCCAGTGCGGAACACGAGGTGCGATACCGCGTTTTTCAAGACAAGCTGTGCCTGTTGGGATTGTGCCATCTACTGACATTGCAGAAACTGGGATGTCGTCACCTTTTTGTCTCATTGAAGGTTCAATGATGTCTTTTGTGAATTTGTCTGCGTCATCTGGAATTAATTTAACTTCTTCAGCGCAAGCAACGCCATCTAGTGTTGCAGGAATAACAACTTCTTCAGTTGCGTTAACTGCAGCGTCAATCAAAGCAAGGTTCATATTAACAATGTCATCACCTTTTTTCTTGAAGGTTTTAACAGTCATTTCTTTCATACCTTCTAAAGCTTGTTCAAAAGGAATGATTCCTGAAACCTTGAAATATGCAACCATCATAACTGTGTTTGCACCTTTGCCTCGGAGTCCTGGTTGTTCTTTGATTAATTTTTCAGCATCAACGTTATAGAATTTGATTTTCTTGTTAATGATTGTTTCTTGCATATCACGAGTCAAGTGGCTGAAAGCTTCTTCTTTTGAGTATGGTGAGTTAAGCAAGAATGTGCCGCCTTCTTTAATGCCTTTTAATAGGTCATATCTGCCAATGTATGCGTGAGCTGAGCAAGATACAAAATCTGGTGCAGTAATTAAATAAGTTGATTTAATTTGTTTGTCACCAAAACGTAAGTGAGAAACAGTTACACCAAATGATTTTTTAGAGTCATAAGCAAAGTATGCTTGAGCATCTTTGTTTGTATATTGACCAATGATTTTAATTGAGTTTTTGTTAGCACCAACTGTACCGTCTGAACCTAAGCCCCAGAACATGCAGTTTGTTGTGCCTTCCGGCTCTGTAACGATTTGTTCGTCGATTTTTAAAGATGTGTTTGTTACGTCATCTTCGATACCAACTGTGAAACCGTGGAAACCATTGTTTTCAGAGTGTTTGAACACTGCAAGAACCATTGATGGAGTGAATTCTTTTGAAGAAAGACCATATCTTCCGCCAATGATTTTAATGCCTGAATTTTCTAATGCTGCAACAACGTCTAGGTATAATGGTTCGCCAATCGCACCAGGTTCTTTTGTTCTGTCAAGAACGGCAATTCTCTTCACTGTTGAAGGAATTGCTTTTTTGAATCTTTCAACATCAAATGGTCTGTATAATCTAACTTTAACTAAACCATATTTCGTTCCGCGAGTTGCATTTAAGTATTCAATTGTTTCTTCAATTGTTTCACAACCTGAACCCATAGCAACAATAATGTCTGTTGCATCTTCTGCGCCAATATAGTCAAATGGGTGATATTGTCTGCCTGTAACTGCTGCAACTTTGTCCATATATTCTTGAACAATGTCAGCTGTTTCATTATAGAATTTGTTAACAGTTTCTCTTCCTTGGAAGTAAACATCTGTGTTTTGAGCACCAACTTTACAAATCGGAGCTTCAGGGCGAAGTGCTCTTTGTCTGAATTCTTCAATGTATTGTGGTTCAACTAATTTAGCAATGTCTTCATAAGAAATTTCTTCAATTTTGTGGATTTCGTGAGATGTTCTGAAACCGTCAAAGAATTGTAAGAAAGGAACTTTTGATTTATATGTTGCGAGATGAGCAACAAGAGCTAAATCCATTTCTTCTTGAACAGAGTTTGCTGCAAGCATTGCATAACCTGTGTTGCGGCAACCCATAACGTCTGAGTGGTCACCAAAAATTGCAAGTGATTGAGCCGCAATCGCACGAGCTGAAACGTGGATAACATGCGGTAACATTTCACCTGCTGCTTTGTGCATAACAGGAATCATCAATAACAAGCCTTGAGAAGCTGTGTATGTTGATGTTAAAGAACCTGCTGCAAGTGAACCGTGTAAGGCACCTGCTGCACCCGCTTCAGATTGCATTTCGGCAACTGAAACTTCTTTACCCCAAATGTTCTTCCTGTGTTGAGAAGCCCATTCGTCAACCCATTCTCCCATTGTGGAAGACGGAGTGATTGGGTAAATTGCGGAAACTTCACTTAATGCATAGGCAATATGCGCTGCTGCATAGTTTCCGTCAACTGTGATTGTTTTACCAGCCATAATAATAATTCTCCTTATTTTACTGACTTTTCACTAATTTCTCTCTTATATAAAAGATACTGCGAAAACAACAAAAATACAAGGAAAATATACTAAATTTTGCCATAAAAAAAGACCGAATTTATCGGTCTTTTTTATTTTTATTAAAGCTTCTTATTTCAAATATTTTGAAAAGTCTTTAACTTCTTTTTTCGTTTCTTGTTGCACTGCAGAAGCTTCTGTTTTTATTTTGGTTTTTGCTGCTGCAGCTTCTTTTTTTGGAGCTGTCTTTGTTTTTGCTGTGCTTGGTTTTGGTGCTTTAGGTGTTTTTGTTTTTTTAGAACCTGCTTTTTCGGCTTTTTTATCTTTTCCGCCAAAGAATTTCTTGATTGCTAAGCCGATACCTGTAAGCACTGCCGCAATACCAACGCCTGTTGCAACTTTTGCTCCTGTTGACATTTTCTTTTTGCCGTCTCCGTCACCTTTAGGTTTTCTTGTTTTAATAACTTCTTGTCTTAATTCTTCGAAAGCCAAGTCGCGTCTAACTTTTTCAGCATCTTTATTGTCTTTTGTTCTGATTGCACCGGTGAGAGCATTCAATGTTTTTGTTGGGTGTGCTTCGGCGGATGTTTCTTTGAAACCTTCAGCTGTTTTTGCTACGCCGAATGCTTCTGTGAAATATCTTTCGTTTGCACTTTTTTCTTTGCCGTTATATTCTTTGTTTTCGTCCCATTCAACTTTTTGGTTAAAGCATTTAAATGCCATTTCTTTGTATTTTTCATCATCCATTGCAAGAGCTTTTACGATGCAATCTTTAGTTTCTTTTCCAAGAACTTTGATTCTGTAATCGTCTATCGCTTTTGATTTTTCTTTTGGATCTGTAATTTTTTCAAAGTCTTGTGCTTTAATGCCTGTTTCTTTTTCTAAAGTCTCCGGTTTTGTAAAGAACGCATGTTCTGTTAGGAAGCCGGTGTTGCCTTTATCAACAAAGTCGGGCGCACCGCCTGTTGCAATTGAAATAACGGGTGTTCCTGCACTGTATGCTTCAAGAGGCGTGATTCCGCAAGGTTCATATCTGCTTGTAAGAACCGTGAAGTCTGCACAAGCTACAAGTTTGTTAGATATTCTGCCGTTTACATACACAATATTGTTTGCGTATTTTCCGTCTTTAAGTTGAGCAATTTCACCCATTAGCCTTTTTATGCTTGCCCAGTCGTCACTTTTTTCATTCCAAGTGCCTGCGGCGATAATTACTTTTGTGTGTTTCTTTGTTTCTTCACTAATTGATTCGTCTTCAAAGAATTGTTTGAATGCTTCAAGTGTTGTTGGGAGTCCTTTTTGTTCAACGCCACGACCCCAACCGAAGAATAATTTATCGCCTTCTTCGTATGGTGATAAAGAACCTAAAATTGTTGAGCTTGAGTTTTCATCTCCAT